>DATBBK010000251.1:0-7269 GCA_036271035.1 Thermoanaerobaculia bacterium
CCCTACATCGTGGGCGGGAAGGTCCGGCTCTTCCCCCTCACCGTAATGATCTCGTTCATCTTCTGGGGAACCATCTGGGGAATCTCGGGCGCGGTGCTCGCGGTGCCCCTGACGTCCGCGATCAAGGTCGTGTGCGAGCACGTCCGCGGGTGGGAGGGCATGGCTCGCCTCCTCGGCGAACCGGACCTCCCCCACTTCCGCAAGAAGCCCCGGGGCGAGAAGGACGAGAAGGCCGCCGAGGCGAGCTGACCCGCGAACATATTAGCCGGGGCTAATACGTCGCGGGTCGCGCCGCCGGGTCAGAACGTCAGGATCAGGTACGCCCTCGGACCGTAGAAGTCGTGGCGGAAGTCCACGAGCGTCGTCGGCAGATCGTCCCTCTTGATGCGGAACCGCGTGTAGTTGAACGCGCCGCCGACGCCGAAGTTGTTCGCGAAGTACCAGTCGACGTGCGCGTCGGCCTGGAAGATCGACCCGACGTACGGATGCACGGGCGCGAAGATGCCGTTGAAGACGATGCCGGCTGAGACCTGGTCGCTCAGCGCCGCGTCGAACACGATCCCGAGCAGGGGGACCGGCGTCTTGATCTCCGCCTCACTGGTCACGGTCTGCCCGACGATCGGCCCGCCCGGTCCGACCACCCCGGCCGCGGCGCTGAGCTCGGCCTGCAGGATCGGGTAGGCGACGCCCAGGGTCAGGCCGAGCTGCGTCGAGGGGTTGTGGAGGAAGTTGAATCGGATGTCGGCGTAGGGCAGCTGAGACTTCTGCTTGGCCTCCACCGACGCTCCCGCGGTATAGGTCGTGTCGCCGAACACGATGTCCTGCGAGAGCGTGGTTCCGCGGCTGCGCGAGAAGCCCAGGTAGCCGAAGTCGAAGGACAGGAAACTGAAGTTCAGCGAGCCGCGACCGTAGAACCCGGCCCGGGAGCTCGGCAAATCGAGAGTGTCTTCGAAGCTGATCCCGTTTCCGCCTCCGCCGTTCTGCTCGAACGTCACGGCGGTGTTCATCCACGCGTACATGCCTCCCGCGTTGAGGCGGAAGGTATTCGGCACATTGCCGGGAAACTGAGCCTGCGCCGCCGCGGCGCCGGACAGCAGGAGCGCGGCGACGAGTCCGCGCATGACCAGAGCCCGTGGGAGCTTCATCGAACCCTCCTCGTTGTTGCGGGCGAGAACGCCGGCGCGGCAAGGCGTATTTCTGAATTCCGTTCGGGATTGGGTCGGCGGCTCGGGCGCCGACTGTTCCGAGGCTGACCCGATCCGCGTGGTGCCGGCGAGAGCGCGTCGAAATGTCGCACCGGCCGCAGCCGGCCGCTATCCGAGCGCCAGTCAGATCGGCAGCGGCATCGCGAACTGCACGTAGAGCCCCGGACCTCGCGTCGTGAACTTGCCGCCGAACTGCCAGAGGTACCGGATCACGAGAGCGCCCTTGAGCGTCGCGAACTCCGGTCCGGCAGCCAGGATCTGCGACTTGTTGTCGCGCACGATCGCCGGCGCGTCGGCGCCCGTCGTCGAGGTCACCTGCCACTGCGCGTACCCCGCCGCGCCGACCCATCCCGAGAAGAGGCTGTCCGACGAGCCGTAGGTCCGCCCGAGCCCCCACATGTAGGTGAACGGGTTTCCGGTCTTCCAGTCCAGGTCCTTCTTCTTGCCGTTGAAGTCGTAGAAGAGCGATGCCGAGCCCTGCCACGCCCGGTCCTTGTCGAAGTAACTCGTGAGACGGAACGAGACCTCGTTGGTGAACATCCCGAGCGAGGTGTTGTTCAACGCGCCCGCGGTGTAGCGCCCCGTCACCGGATAGAAGGCGTAGTGGAACGTGAAGTCCGCGCCGCCCGGAGCGAGCGGCAGCGGATCCGCGTGGTGCCAACCGAGCATCACCGGGATGATCCAGACCTGCGAGAGCGCTTGGCCCGTCGAGTCGTTCAGGTCGAGGCGCGGAAAATCGAACGCGATGTTGGCCACGGGAATCGCTGCCATCGCGCCGTAGTTCGCGCCGAAGATCTTGAAGCTCGAGACGTACTGCACGACGGGACCGAACGCGTCCTGGGTCAACGAGGGACCGTGGAAGACGGTCTTGTCGGGTGCGGGGCCGACGATCTCGTCCTGCCAGCCGACCGCTCCGAACATCCCCGCGTAGAGCCCCGGCGGCGGCATCACGCCGCCGTTCATTCCGAACGCGCCCTTCAGGATGAGCTGCTGGGCGGACGTGGATGCCGCGATGGCGAGCATCGCGGACACAATGAGAGCGGCGATCTTCGGCGTCGATTTCGGGCGCAAGGGCGACCTCCTCATAAGAGATTCTGGAGGGGACGACCCGGCGAGAGTACCAGCTGCGGGCGCCGGCCGGCCTGCCCCTCGGGGCAGCGGCCGGGCCGGCAGTGCCGATCAGGCGTCCGTGGCGCGGCGGGCGCGTCCCATCCGCAGCTCCAGCGAGCGGTAGGCGAGGCGCGCGAGCAGCCAGCCGACGAGGAGGACGGCGATCAGCAACACGCCCATCCAGAAGGCGTGGTCCACGACGCGCTTCATGTCGTCCCCCGCGCTCGCGGAGATCTTCCCGAGGGCCGGAGCGGTCGAGCCCGCCGAGGCGAGCAGCCCGTTCAAATCCCGCGCCATCGCGCCGACCTGGCTCGCCGCCTTGCCGTAGTCGAGCGGATCGAACGGCTTGCCCGTCGACGGCGGCGCGTTGGGATCCTTCGGCGGCGAGACGTAGCGCACGAAGGCGTCCAGCGACTTGATCGTCCCGGTGAGCGACTCCCCCATCTGTCCGCCGGCGTTCATCGTCTCGCGCAGCTGTGCGAGAAGCGTGCGCATGCGGCCCTCGCGGGCGTCGAGCTCGGCGAGCATCGCCTCGCGCTGGGCCGTCACGCCCCCGAAGAACTGGTCGATCGCCGCCTGCCGCTGCGCGTCGACGAGCGCGGGGATGCCCTCCGCGGTCTTCGACAGCGACTCGATGGACCGGGACGTGCGGCCGAGATCGGCGGAGAAATCCTGCGCCGCCGGCTGCTGGGCGACCTGGAGCGCGAGCAGCTCCGCCTGCCACCGCACGAGCGTCGGGAGCCGCTCGGCGTAGGCCGTGACGCGCTCGGCGAGCTCGCGGCTCTGGTCGATCGCGACCGTCGTCGGATCCAGGCCGGCGAACGGATCCAGGTAGAGCATGCTGAAGATGCTCGTGGGCTTCTGGCGCGCCCCCGACGAAGAGAACTTCCCAAGGTTGAGGGCGAACTCGCGGAACCGCGCGCCGGTCACATTGCGCTCGTTCGGATTCGCGTGCCGCCACTCCTCGACGAGACTCCTGAGCTCGCCGACCTGCTCGGGCGTCAGGAAGCTCCCCACGAGCGCCCAGGCGGACTTCTCGAGGTCCACGTGCGTCGCCACGAGCGGATCCGCCGCGGGCCCGAACTCCTTCCGAACGTCCGGGTGCTCCACGACCATGCGCGAGACCATCGCCAGCACCGCCATGTCCAACGCGTTCCACACCGGGTTCTCGCCGGTCGCGTCCGCATAGGCGGCGTTGGCCTGCCCGAGCTTCCACTTCAGCGCGTCGACCTGAGCCTCGCGCGACCCGACGCCCGCCGCGAGCGCATCCGCGGCGAAGGCGACCGAGTTCACGTAGTTGTCCGAGAACCGGAGGACCTCGGTCTGCAGCAGGCTGATGGTCAGCCCGCTGTCGCCGAGCCGCACCTCGGTGGTGGAGGGCTTCCGCCACGGCATGTGCGCGCACGAGGTCGCGGCCATCAGCAGCAGCGCGGCGGCCGCGGCAACGAGTCGATTCGGACGTGGTTCGGCCTTCATCGCGTGAACGTCTCCTCGAGGACCTCAGCGGATTCTACGGGAGGGCCGGCGAGACGTTCCGCGGGCGCGAGACGACGCTACGCGATGCGAGTCAGGCGCTTCGGCTTGCCCCGATTCAGCGAGAGCAGGCTTCCCGTCAGTCCCGCGGCGGCGCCGAACGCGGGAAGCAGGAGCGCGGTGGGAACCGCGAGGAACCCGACCCACAAGACCGACAGCACCGGGTGGGGGTCGCGCGACAGCCACCACAGCGCCAGCCGATACGTCCCGTACAGAAGACCCAGCGCCAGCGAGCCGCCGATCATTCCCTCGACGGTCGCATAGAGCCAGAAGGGCGCGCGGATGGCGCCCTCGGTCGCGCCCATGAGTCGCATGATGCCGACCTCGTCGCGATGCAGGTCGAGCGCGAGCCGGACCGCGGACGCGACGGAGAGGACGGCCGCGGCGGTCAGGACGGCGCCGAGAAAGAGACCTGCGTTGCGCACGAGTCCGACGGCGTCGCGGAAGCGGCGCGAGAACTCCTCCGTCGCCTCGACCGACTCGACGCCGGGCCAGAGGCGCGCCTGCGCGGCGATGTCCTGCGCGGCACCCCGCGGCGCCGACGCGCGCAGCGAGACCTCGAGCGACGGCGGAAACGGCGCCTCGCGCAGCTCGACGAGCGCGCCGCCGATGTCGGGATACGCGCGACGGAAGCGCTCCAGCGCGGCCTCGCTGCCGACGATGCGGACGAGGCGCACGCGCGCGTCCTTCGCGATCCGCTCCGCGATCGCGCGGCGGTCCGCTTCCGGGAGGAGCGTGACCGTGACCGCCGGCGGGTCGCCCGCGTCGGACGCCGCGAGCCGGCCGAGATTGCGCGCGAGCAGCGCCATCAGGCCCGGCACATAGAGCGCGAGGGCGACGAGCGTGATCGCCGCGAGAGTCTGCCGCGGGCTCGACTTCGCGATCGACCACGCCTCGGAGACGACGTAGCGGGGTCGAACCATCAGGACAGCGGCAGGAAGGGCGCCTCGCGCATGAGCGGCGCCCTCTCCTCGCGAACGCGGTCCGGGTCGTGGAGGCGGCCGCGCTCGAGCGTCAGCGTGCGCTTTCCCATGCGCCGGATCATCTCGAGGTCGTGCGTCGCGACGACGACCGTCGTGCCGCGGATGTTGATCTCGACGAAGAGCCGCATGATCTCCTCGGCGAGGATGGGATCGAGGTTTCCCGTCGGCTCGTCGGCGAGGAGCACCGTCGGCTCGTTGACGATCGCGCGCGCGATCGCGACGCGCTGCTGCTCGCCGCCGGAGAGCTCGTCGGGGAACGCGTTCATCTGGTGCTGCAGGCCGACGCGCTTCAGGACCTGGTACGCGCGGCGCTTCTGCTCGGCGCGCGCCAGGCCGAGGACGTTCTGCACGAACGAGATGTTCTCGAAGACCGTCTTCCGCGCGATGAGCCGGAAGTCCTGGAACACGACGCCCATCGTGCGGCGCAGGTAAGGAACCTGCGAGTGCGGGAGGACTCCGATGTTGCGCCCGTTGACGAGGATCTGCCCCGTCGTGGGCGGCTCCTCGAGAAACAGCAGGCGCAGCAGCGTCGACTTGCCCGCGCCGGAGGGCCCCGTCAGAAAGATGAACTCCCCGGCGGCGACCTGGAAGGAAATGTCGAGCAGCGCGTCCCGGAACGGGCCGTACTTCTTGGAGACGCCGTAGAGCTGGATCACGGCCCCGCGGCCGGGCCGAGTGCGCGCTCGAGCGCCGCGCGCACGGCGGCGGGATCCGCCCGCCCTCCCGTCTTCTTCATGACCTGTCCGACGAACCAGCCGAACGTCTGCGTCTTTCCGCCCCGGTACGCCGCAACCTGCGCGGCGTTGCCGGCGACCACCTCCGCGACCGCCGACTCGAGGGCGCCCGTGTCGCGCAGGACGCCGAGTCCCTTCTCCGCGACGATGGCGGCGGGATCGGCGGTCGTGTCGAGCATCGCGGCGAAGACCTCCTTCGCGCTGGCCATCGACACCTCGCCGCGCTCGGCGAGGCCGATCAGCGCGGCGAGTCGCTCGGGCGAGATCGCGAACGAGAGCGCCTCCTCGGGCGAGACCTTGCGCTCCTTCATGAAGCGGAGCGCCTCACCGGTGATCCAGTTCGCGGCCGCCTTCGGCGGCGCGCCGGCGGCGACCGTCTTCTCGAAGTAGTCGCCGAGCTCGCGCGCCGAGACGAGCGTGTCCGCGTCGGCGGCGGGCACTCCGAGGGCCACGAGCCGCGCCCGTCGGGCGCGCGGCAGCTCCGGCATCGCCTCGGCCGCCTCGCGAATCCACGCCTCGTCGACCTCGAGACCACCCAGGTCGGGCTCCGGGAAGTAGCGGTAGTCGTGCGCCTCTTCCTTGCCGCGCATCGTGACCGTGCGGCCCGCGCGCTCGTCCCACAGCCGCGTCTCCTGCACGATGCGCTCGCCCCTCGCGAGCGCCTCGCCCTGCCGCGCGATCTCGTGCTCGATCGCCTTCGCGACGAAGCGGATCGAGTTGACGTTCTTGATCTCGACGCGCGTCCCGAGCGGCGCCGTCTCCGAGGCGCGCACGGAGACGTTCGCGTCGCAGCGGAGGTTCCCCTTCTCCATGTCGCCGTCGGAGACGCCGGTGTAGCGCAGGAGCCGGCGAAGCTCCGTCAGGTAGGCCGCGGCCTCCTCGGGCGTGCGCAGGTCCGGCTCCGAGACGATCTCGATGAGCGGGACCGAGCAGCGGTTCCAGTCCACGAGGGAGACGTCGGACGGCACGTCGTCGAACGGCGTGTCGTGCAGGAGCTTGCCGGCGTCCTCCTCCATGTGCACGCGCACGAGGCGGATCGCCCTCTCCCCCGACGGCGTGTCGATCACGACGGTGCCGCCGGTCGAGAAGGGCTTGTCGTACTGCGAGATCTGATAACCCTTCGGAAGATCCGGGTAGAAGTAGTTCTTGCGCGCGAAGATCGACGAGCGATGGATCTCGGCGCCGACGGCCATCCCGAAGCGCAGTGCGAGCGTCACGGCGTGGCGGTTGAGGACCGGCAGCGTGCCGGGAAAGCCGAGGCACACGGGGCAGGTCGCGGAATTCGGCGGCGCGCCGACGGTCACCGGGCAGGGGCAGAAGATCTTCGAGCGGGTCAGCAGCTGGGCGTGGACCTCGAGCCCGATGACCGGAAACACCTTGATTTTGCTGGGTGATTCGACGGTGGACACGGAAGGCGATTTTAACACGCGGACCCCTGTCTCTCGTGTGACCGGAGCGAATCGAGCGAGCTCTCTCCTGTCATCCCGAGCGAAGCGAGGGATCCCTTTCGAGTCGCGCTGATGCGAAGAACGGGATCGCTCGTCGCTGCGCTTCTCGGGATGACGGGGCCGTTGCGCTCGCTACAATCGCCACATGACGTGGCTCGAAGAGCAGCGCGACGGCATCACCGTCTTCCGTCCCGACGACGCGCCGGACGACGTCACGGTCGCGTTCTCCTCGCGCGGCCACGCGCCCGACGGCGAG
>DATBBK010000252.1:0-16486 GCA_036271035.1 Thermoanaerobaculia bacterium
CGCGGCGAGCAGCGGCATGTTGGCGCGCCAGATCGTCTCCTCGCGGCGCGGGCCCGTCGAGATCAGCACCGCGGGTGCGCCGCAGGCGTCCTCGAGCGCGCGGATGTAGCGCTGCGCGGTGGGCGGCAGCTGCTCGAACCGCGTCACGCCCGTCGTCGTCGACTTCCAGCCGGGCCACTTCTCGTAGACCGGCTCGAGCCGCGCCACGTCCTCGGCAAGGGCGGGCAGCTCGTTCACCGGCTGGCCGTCGAGGCGGTAGCCGACCGCGACCGGGATCTCGTCGAGCTCGTCGAGGCAGTCGAGCTTCGTGATGGCGACGCCGTCGGCGCCCGAGAGCGCCACCGCCGTCCGCGCGACGACCGCGTCGAACCAGCCCGTGCGGCGGGGACGGCCGGTCGACGTGCCGTACTCGTTGCCGCGCTTGCGGAGGAACTCGCCGACCTCGTCGTGGAGCTCCGTCGGAAACGGGCCCGAGCCCACGCGCGTCGAGTACGCCTTGAGCACGAGCAGGCTCGCGTCCAGCGTCTTCGGAGAGATGGACAGCCCCGAAGCGACCGCCGCCGACGTGCAGTGCGAGGACGTGACGAATGGATAGGTCCCGGCGCAGACGTCCAGCATCGCGCCGTGTGCGCCCTCGGCGAGCAGCGCCGCCCCGGACGCGAGGCGGCCGCGCAGCCAGTGTCCCGTGTCCGTGACGTGCGGGCGGACGCGCTCCGCCGCCGGTTGGAGGGCCTTCAGCACCTCGGCCGGCGACGGGACGTCGGCGACGCCGAGCGCCTTCAGGAGGAGGCCCGTCTCGCCCGCGAGCGCCTCGAGGCGCGCCTTGAGCGTCGCGGGCCGGTACAGCTCGGCCACTCGGATCCCGTGCCGCGACGCGACCGACTCGTACGCCGGGCCGATGCCCCGCAGCGTCGTTCCGATCTTCGCGTCGCCGGCAGCCGACTCGCGCGCCGCGTCGAGCAGGCGGTGGTAGGGGAGGATCACCGCCGCGCGCTCCGAGATCATCAGGTTGTCGCCGACCTCGACGCCGGCCGCGCGCACCGAGTCGATCTCGGAGAGCAGCGCGTCGAGGTCGAGCACGACGCCGCACCCGATGATCCCCGTCCGCCCGCGCACGATGCCGGCGGGCAGCAGGTGCAGCGCGAAGTGCTTGTCGCCGAACTTCACGGTGTGCCCGGCGTTGTGGCCGCCGTGGTACCGCGCGACGACGTCGAAGCGGTCCGCGAGCAGGTCGACGATCTTGCCCTTGCCCTCGTCGCCCCACTGTCCGCCCAGAACGGCCAAAGCCTTCACACTGCGCTCCTCGTGTTCTCCAAAAAAGCAGGGCAGAGTAACAGAGTTCGGAGGCGGCGTGCGGCCATAGAATCCGGACGCCCATGAAGATGATAAGGCTCGACGGCGAGAGCCTCACGCTCGAAAGCGTGGCGGCGGTGGCGGACCGGTCCGTGCGCGCGGCGCTCTCTCCGGGGGCGCGCCGGGCGATGACGGCCTCCCGCCGCGTCGTCGAGCGCGCGGTTCGCAGCGGCGCCAACGCCTACGGCGTGACGACCGGCTTCGGGAAGTTCGCGGACGTGGCGATCCCCCGCGAGGACCTCGAGACGCTCCAGCGCAACCTCGTGCGCAGCCACACCGCCGGCGTCGGTCCGCCGCTCGAGGACCGCGCCGTGCGCGCGATGATGGTCCTCCGCGCGAACGCGCTCGCGAAGGGGCTGTCCGGAGTCCGGGTCGGGACCGTCGAGACGCTCCTCGCGATGCTCGCCGCCGACGTGCTCCCGGTCGTGCCCTCGCAGGGCTCGGTCGGCGCCTCGGGGGACCTCGCGCCGCTCGCGCACCTGGCGCTCGGGCTCATCGGCGAGGGGGAGGCGCGCGTGCGCGGGCGCCGCGTCTCCGCGCGCGACGCGCTGCGGCGCGCCCGGATCCGGCCGGTGTCGCTCGAGGCGAAGGAGGGGCTCGCGCTCATCAACGGCGTCCAGATGTCGGTCGCGGTCGGCGGTCTCGCGCTGCTCCGCGCGATCGAGCTCGCGCGCGCGGCGGATCTCGTCGGGGCCGCGTCGCTGGACGCGTCGCGCGGCTCGGACGCGGCGTTCGACGCGCGGATCGCCGCGGCGCGCCCGCACCCGGGCGCCGGGAAGACGGCCGCGAATCTCCGCGGCCTGCTCAAGGGCAGCGCGATCCGCGAGTCGCACCGTGGCTGCGGCCGCGTCCAGGACAACTACGCGCTGCGCTGCATGCCGCAGGTCCATGGCGCCGCGCGCGACGCGTTCGAGCACGCGCGCGAGGTGTTGAATCGCGAGATGAACAGCGCGACGGACAACCCGCTGGTGTTCCCGGACTCCGGCCATACGGCGTCGGGCCATACGGCGTCCGGCGACATCGTCTCCGGCGGCAACTTCCACGGCGCGCCGGTCGGGCTCGTTCTCGACTACGCCGCCGTCGCCGCCGCCGACCTCGCGTCCATCTCGGAGCGGCGCATCGAGAAGCTCGTCAACCCGGCGCTGTCCGACCTGCCCGCGTTCCTCGTCGCCGAGGGCGGTCTGAACTCGGGACTCATGATCGCGCAGGTCACGGCGGCGGCCCTTGTGTCGGAGAACAAGATCTTCGCGCATCCCGCCTCCGCCGACTCGATTCCGACGTCCGCCGCGAAGGAGGACCACGTCTCGATGTCGCCCATCGCCGCGCGGAAATTCGCGCAGGTCGTGGCGAATCTCGAGCGCGTTCTCGCCATCGAGCTCCTGGCCGCCTTCCAGGCGATGGAGTTCCTGCGGCCGCTCCGCTCGTCGGCGCCCATCGAGCGCGTGCGCCGCGCCTTCCGGCGGCGCGTGAGGGCCTGGACGCACGACCGCGAGCTTCACCCGGACCTCGTGCGCGCGACGGAGTTTTTGCGGTCCGAGGACTTCCGGCGGGAGACCGATCGGCTTCAGTGACCCTTAAGGCGCGAGGGGTCGGCCGCCGCCCGGCCCGTATAATCCGCGCATGAGCTCGACCACCCTGAGCGCCGCGCCGGCGCGGACGATCCGCGCCCAGAGGGGCTCGGAGCTCCGCTGCCAGGGCTGGCTCCAGGAGGCCGCCCTCCGGATGCTCGAGAACAACCTCGACCCGGACGTCGCCGAGAAGCCGGACGAGCTCATCGTCTACGGCGGCACCGGCCGCGCCGCGCGCGGCTGGGAGGCGTTCGACGCGATCGTCGCGACGCTGAAGCGGCTGAAGTCGAACGAGACGATGCTCGTGCAGTCGGGCAAGGCCGTCGGCGTCTTCGAGACGCACGAGGACGCGCCGCGCGTGCTGATCTCGAACTCCATGCTCGTGCCGGCGTGGGCGACGGGCGACGAGTTCCGCCGGCTCGAGGGCCTCGGCCTCACGATGTACGGCCAGATGACGGCGGGCTCCTGGATCTACATCGGGAGCCAGGGCATCGTGCAGGGCACCTACGAGACGTTTGCCACCGCGGGGCGCAAGGAGTTCGGATCGGATCTCGCCGGCCGCCTCGTCGTGACCGCCGGGCTCGGCGGGATGGGCGGCGCGCAGCCTCTCGCGGCGGCGATGGCGGGCGCGGTCGCGCTCGTCGCCGACGTCGATCCCGAGCGGATCGAGAAGCGGCTGAAGACGCGGTACCTCGACGAGGTCGAGCACGACCTCGACCGCGCCATCGACCGCGCGCTGGCGGCCAAGGACGCGCGGCGCGCCGTCTCGATCGGAGTCGAGGCGAACGCCGTCGACCTGCTCGAGCGGCTCCTCGCGCGCGGCATCGTGCCGGATCTCGTGACCGACCAGACCTCGGCGCACGACGAGCTGAACGGCTACGTGCCGCGCGGCGGCTCGCTCGCCGAGCTCACGCGGCTGCGCCGCGACGAGCCGAAGGAGTACATCGCGCGCTCGTACCGCACGATGGCCGACCACGTCCGCGCGCTGCTCGAGCTGAAGCGCCGCGGCTCGGTCGTCTTCGACTACGGCAACAACCTCCGCGGCCAGGCGCAGAAGGCGGGCGTCGAGGGCGCGTTCGAGATCGGCGGCTTCGTCCCGCTCTACATCCGGCCGCTGTTCTGCGAGGGAAAGGGCCCGTTCCGCTGGGCCGCGCTGTCAGGAGACCCCGAGGACATCCTCACGACCGACCGCGCGCTGCTCGACATGTTTCCCGAGGACGAGGGGCTGCGCCGCTGGCTCACGCTCGCGCAGCAGCGCGTCGCGTTCCAGGGGCTGCCCGCGCGGATCTGCTGGCTCGGCTACGGCGAGCGGCATCGCGCCGGGCTGCTCTTCAACGCGCTCGTGAAGAACGGGAAACTGCGCGCGCCGATCGTCATCGGCCGCGACCATCTGGACGCCGGCTCCGTCGCGTCGCCGAACCGCGAGACCGAGGCGATGCGCGACGGTTCCGACGCGATCGCGGACTGGCCGATCCTGAACGCGCTCGTGAACACGGCGTCCGGCGCGAGCTGGGTGTCCGTGCACCACGGCGGCGGCGTGGGCATCGGCTACTCGATCCACGCGGGCATGGTCGTCGTCGCGGACGGCACCGAGGCGGCCTCGCGCCGCCTGCGCCGCGTCCTGATGAGCGACCCGGGAACGGGCGTGATGCGGCATGCGGACGCGGGATATCCCGAGGCCATCCGGGCCGCGCGAGAGCGGGGAGTGGACCTGCCCTTCCTCGGCTGACGCCGCGGGATCCGACGTGCTCCGCCGCGTCCGACCGGCCGCCGTCCTCCTCGGGCTGGCGCTCGTCGCGTGGCTCGACGGCTGGCTTCCGTTTCCGTCGCCCCGCCCCGACCCCGGCGCGAGGCCGCCGTCCGAGATGTCGCGCGCCCTCTCCTCGATCGCCGCGGACCTCGGGACGCGCGCGACGCGCCTCGCGGAGAACCCCGAGGTCTCTCGGTCGCTGCAGGGCGGCGGGATCGCCGTGCGCCGTCAGGCGCTCTTCCGCGCGGCGTCGGAGGCGATGGCGGACGCGGCGCCAGGAACGTGGATCGCGCTCGCCGATCCCGAGGGCAACGCGCAGGCGTGGTGGGGCGATGCGCCGCCGCGTGTCCCGCTGTTCGCGGCGCCCGGGCCGTACGCGGTGCTCTGGTCCGCCACGCGGCTCGAGCTGCTCTCGTGGCGCGGCGTGGGCAGCGGCGAGGACCGCGCGATCGTCTGCGCCGCGCGCGGCCTCCCCGTCGAGGCGCCCGCGTTCGGCGAGGCGCTCGGGCTGAAGGGGCGCAGCCTGGAGTGGGAGCCGGTGGCGCCCGGCTCGAACGCGCGCGTCCTCCTCGCGACGCCCTCCGGGACGCCGCTCGTCGCCGCGCGCGCCGCCGGAGGAGCGGTCGCTTCCGCGGAGGCGGCGCGGCGCGCCGTGCTGATCGCGATCCTCGTCCTCGGCCTCCTCGCTGCCGCCGGCGACTCGTCGCCCGCGTGGGTCGGCGCCGGACTGGCGCTCATCTTCCTCGGAGCCCAGTCGTTCGACGGCGCCCGCTCGCGCGTGCTCGACGCTCCCGGGCCCTGGCTCCTCGCGCTCGGGCTCGGCGCCCTTCCGGCGGGAATCGCGCTGCTGCGGAGGGAGCGCGGTGACCCGCGCCGCGCCGCGGCGGGCTGGGCTCTCTTCGCGGCGGCCTGGCTCGTCGCCGGCGGGCTGACGCTTCCGGACCTCGGCGCGCCGCTCTCGTGGACGGGCGGGCCGTTCCGCTCGCTCGTGGCGCTCGCGGCGCTGATTGGGGCCGCCCTCGCCGTCGGCGCCTCGGCGTCGAACGCGTCGCGTCCCGGCTGGACGACGACCGCGGTCGTGCTCACGGCCGCCGCGATCCTCGGGCTCCTCTTCGGAATCTCGACGTCGCCCTGGTTCCTCGCGGCGGCCGCCGCCCTCGCGGGGCTCTGCTACGAGGCGTGGCGGCGCGCGACCGCCTCGGCGCCGCCGGCCGGAGTCCTCGGGCCGTTCCGGCTCCTCGTCGGAGCGGCGCTCCTCCTCGTGCTCGTGGCCGCGCCGCTCCACGAGCACCACCGCGCGGCGGAGGCGTATCGCACGGCGGCCGCGATCCGCCGGCCCGACCCGACCCGGCCCTCGCTCGGCGCCGTGGCGGCCGCGCGGCAGGCGGTCGACGTCGCGGCGAAGTTCGACCTCGCGCGCGAGCTGCCCGCCGCGCCGCCCGACGTCGATCTCTCGGACCTCGCCTATCGGCTCTGGCGGGAGAGCGAGGAGGCGGCGCTCTCTCCCGCGCTGGTCGCGTGGGAGGTGCGCGACGGCGCCGGAGAGCTCCGCAGCCGCTTCTCGCTCATCCCCGAGGTCGACAACCCCGAGGGCGTGATCACGGAGAACGTGCAGATCGAGCGCCACGCCGTCTCGATCGTCCGGCAGAGCACGGTGCTCCTCGACGGCGGGCAGCCGTGGGGCCGGGCGATCGTCTCGGTGGCGGACTGGCCCGTGTGGGATCCGCTGCCGCCGCGGCTCGAGGTCTACCGCCGCCTCGTCCGCGGAGAGGCGGCTCCCGCGCCGGGGCCGCGGCCCGTGCTCGTCACGTACGGTCCGGACGGCTCGCGGCGCGACGAGGGACCTCAGCTCGACCCATCCCTGTTCGACGCGGCGCGGCGGAGCGGCCACCCGATGCGCACACGACTGCGCTTCCGCGGCGACGAGCTGCGCGGCGAGCTGCGTCCCCTGGCGGACGGCTTCGAGCTCGTGGGGATCCCGGGCCCGGACTTCCTCCAGCGGCTGCTCACCGCCGCGCTCCTGCTGCCCGCGCCGGCCGCGCTCTACATCCTCGGCGGCGCCCTCGTCGGCTGGCGGCTCGCGACGGGCGCGCGCCGCGGGCGTGCGCTGGTCCCGGCGGCCCGCACGTTCCGGGGCCGGCTCGTCGCGCTGTTCGTGCTGTCGGTGATGATCCCGCTCCTCGCGGTGACGGCGTTCATGCGCTCGTCCATCGCCGTACGCTCGCGCCGCGACACGCTCGATCACGCGCGGACGGGACTCGAGACGGCGAAGCGCGTGCTCGACGACTATCTGCCCTCGGCCGCCGCGAGCGGGCGCCTCGGGCTGCTCGACGACACGCTCCTGTCCTGGCTCGCGAACGCCGTCGGCTTCGATCTCTCCGTGTATGCGCCGTCGGCCCGTCTCGTCGCGACGTCGCGCCGGGACCTCTACGCGGCGGGACTTTTGCCCGAGCGGGTGCCGGGCGCGACCTTCGTCGCCGTCGGCCTCGGCGAGACGCGCGAGATGACGGAGGCGCGGGTCATCGCGAGCAGCCGGTTCGAGGAGATCACGTCGTCTCTCGCGGCAATGCCCGGCGTGCCGGGCGTCCGGAGCCCCGTCCTGCTCTCGCTGCTCCTGCTGCCCCAGCAGCGCGTGGCCGAGGCGGAGGCGGCGCAGCTCACGGCGGCGGTCTCCGCGTTCAGCCTGCTCGCGTTCCTGGTGTCGGCGGCGATCGCCGGTCGCCTCGCCGTGCGCGTCGCGCGGCCCGTCGCCGACCTCGTGCAGGGGACGCGAGCGCTCGCGCGCGGCGACTTCTCGCCGCGCCTGTCGGAGCCGCCCGACGAGGAGCTGCGGGAGCTGGTGCGCGCGTTTCTCTTCATGTCGCGGAGCCTCAAGGAGCAGACGGGAGCGCTCTCGCGCGAGAAGGAGCGGCTCGCCACGCTGCTCGCCCAGCTCACCGCGGGCGTCGTGGCGTACGGCGACGACCGGCGCGTCGTCCTCGCGAATCCGGCGGCCGCTCGCATGGGCGGCGGCCGCGTCGACGGCGAAACCCTCGACGAGGTGTTTCCCGGCGAGGCGATGCGGCCCGTTCGTGCGGCGCTCGAGCGGTTCCGCGGCGGCCAGGTGTCCGAGGAGCTCGAGCCGCGGCCCGGCGAGCGCTGGCGCGTCGTCACCGTTCCGCTGCCGCTGGGCGGCGCGGGCGTGCGCATGGCCGTGCTCGAGGACGTGTCGGATGTCGTGCGCTCCAACCGCCTCGCCGCGTGGGCCGAGATGGCGCGCATCATCGCGCACGAGATCAAGAATCCGTTGACTCCGATCCGGCTCTCCGTCGAACATCTTCGCGAGGTCTGGAAACGCGGGTCCCCGGACTTCGACCGCGTGCTGGAGGAATGCGTGCGCAACGTGCTGCGGCAGACCGACGAGCTGCGCCGCTCCGCGGCCGAGTTCTCGGACTACGCCCGCCTGCCCGGCCCCGAGTTCCGCGCGGAGGACGTGGGCGCGATCGTCGCCGACGCGGCGGCGGCCTACGCGACCGCGCCGCGAATCGCCTGGGCGGTCGAGGCGCCGCACGGGCTGGTCGCGCTGGCGGACGCACGCCTCGTCACGCGCGTGCTGTCCAACCTCATCGGCAACGCGGTGGACGCGCTGCCCTCGGGCGGCCGCATCCGCGTCGCGGCGGGGCGCGACGACGGCCGGATCGGCGTGGTCGTCGAGGACGATGGGCCCGGCGTTCCTCCGGAGATTCTGCCGCGGCTCTTCGATCCCTACTTCTCGGCGAAGAGCGGCGGCACCGGGCTCGGCCTCGCGATCGCCAAGAAGATCGTCGAGGAGCACGGCGGGCGCATCCGAGCCGAGAATCGCTCCGAGGGCGGATTCCGCGTCGCGTTCGACCTGCCCGCGGCGGATGGCGACGCGCCGGCGGCGCCGGTATCGTGAGCCGCGAGCTCCGTCGCCCGGCGGCGAGGATCGCCGCGCTCGTCGTCGCGCTCGCCGCGGCGCTCGCGCCGATCTCCGCGTGTCGCCGGGGCGCATCGGCCGGCGCGCCTCCGCGGCAGGCCGCGGCGGCGGTGCCGCCGAAGGGCGACGCGATCTGGCTGTCGGACCCGGCGGCGCCCGGCGAGCCGGGCCTCGACGACCGGCTGCACCGCCTCGGCGCGTCGGCGCTGTTCCTTCCCGCCGGCACGCTCGACTTCGAGGGAGGGACGTGGTCGTTCTCCGCCGCGGCGCCCCCGCGCGAACCGGCCCGGGTCCCGGTCGTGCTGGTGGCCGCGGCCGGTCCGGCGCTCGGGCCCGCGCTGCAGTCGAAGGAGGGCCTGGCGGCGGACGCGGCCGCGAAGGCGCTGGCCGCCGGTCTCGCGCCGGCCATCGCCGCGTCGGGTCCGTTCGGCCGCGTCGCCGGCGTGCACCTCGATTTCCCATTCGGCCCCGAATCGGCGAAGTCCGACGCGGCACTCGTGGACGCGTTCCGGCGCGCGGTGGGGACGTCGGTCTTCGTCTCGATCACGCTGGCGCGGACGCCGGCGAACGATGACGAGACGAAGGCCGCAAGGACGCTTTCGGCCGGCGCCGACGCGCTGCTCGGGTTCGTCTTCGGCCGGGGCGGCGGAGTGGACCCCGCGGCGCTCGACGCGCTCGGCCGCCCATGGTGGGCGGGGTACGCGGTGAGCGGTTCCGGCGAGAAGCGGAGCGCGTCGGGCGAGCCGCTCGGGCGCGTCTCCGAGCGCTGGCTCGATCCCCTGTCCGGCAATCCGCGGATCGACTTCGAGAACGATCTCTCGCTCGCCGACGAGACCACCGTCGCGTTCCATTTCACGGCGCGCGCTCCGGTGCGTCTCGACGGGCTGGATCTCGCGGCGGGTGATCGCGTCGCGTGGAAGGGCCCGGCCGAATCCGAGCTGATCTTCCAGCTCGGCTCCGCACTGACTGCCCGGCATCGCGCGCTCGGCCGCGTGCTCGTCTTCGGCGGCGCGTCGGAGGCGGAACGCATGTTCCCGATCGCCGCGTTCGAGGACGTACTGCTCGGGCGCGCGCTGGCCCCCGCGCTCGAGGTCTCGACGCAGGCGGCCGGGCGGGCCGTGATCGTGGAGGCGGTCAACCGCACGCCGCATGCGTCCAGCGTCTCGCGTGTGGCGAACTGGGTCGAGGTCGACGTCGCGCCGGCGCATCCATCGGACGTGCAGGTCGGCGGCTTCGAGCGCTACGAGGTGTACGACGCGGCGGGCCGGCCGGTGACGCCGGGCCGCGGGACGCGCGTGAGGCTCTACGAGGCGCTCGTGGCGCCGGCCGAGACGATCACGGCCGCGCGGATCGTCGTGCGGGGCGCGCTCCCGTCGCCGTGCTGCCCGCATCGCGCGCACGTCGTGGCAGCGGCCGGGACGGAGTCGGCGGGGGAGTGGATCGCGCCGCCGAAGCCCACACCGGCACCGACGAAGCCGCCGAAGGCGAGCGGCCGCATGCGTTGAGAGGTCGACATATTAGCGATCGCTAATATGTCGGCGCGCCGCCCGCCTACGCCTTGCGCCGCGCCAGGTTGAACAGCTTCGTGAGCGGACCCGAGGCGGCGAACGTCAGGGTGATGCAGAGCAGAACGATCTCCGGGTGGATCGCGACGATCGCGAAGAACACCGCGATGACCAGGAGGATCCAGATCGGCCGCCGCCGCTTCATGTCGAGGTCCTTGAAGGAGCGGTAGCGGATCGTCGAGATCATCAGGTACGACAGGACGATCGTCAGGACGAGCAGGCCGGCCATCCACGTCCGCGAGACGAGCCGCTCCGGTGTCGCGAGGACGATGCCCGCGATCGTGCCCGCGGCCATCGGGATCGGCAGGCCGACGAAGTAGCGCTTGTCGGCGACGTGCGTCTGGATGTTGAAGCGCGCGAGCCGCATCGAGCCGCACACGACGAAGAGAAACGACGCCATCCAGCCGACGCGCCGGAAGTCCGCGAGGCCCCACGAGTACGCGAGCACCGCGGGCGCGACGCCGAAGGAGACCAGGTCGGCCAGCGAGTCGTACTCCTCGCCGAACTCCGAGGTCGAGTGCGTCATGCGCGCGACGCGGCCGTCGAGACCGTCGGCCACGGCCGCCGCCACGATCAGGATCGCCGCGAGCTCGAACGTGCCGCGGATCGACGCCCACACAGACAGGTAACCGCAGAAGAGGTTTCCGACGGTGAAGAGCGTCGGAAGGATGAAGAGTCCTCGCGAGAGGCGCTCCTTCGACAGCGCCACGGCTACCTTCCGCCGCCCCAGCGCGCGATCGAGGTGCGGCCCGCGAAGACCTTGTCGCCGCGCTTCACGAGCGGCTCCGCGCCGTCGGGCAGAAAGAGGTCCACGCGGGAGCCGAACTTGATCAGCCCGATGCGGGCGCCGCGCGGGATCTCGTCGCCCACCCGGGGATAGAACACGATGCGGCGCGCGAGCGCGCCCGCGATCTGCTTGAAGGTCAGGCTACCCGCCGCCGTCTTCATCGTGATCCGCGTCTGCTCGTTCTCGGTCGAGGCCTTGTCCGCGAACGCGGCGACCTTCGTGCCGGGGACGTACGCGTAGGCCTCGAGGCGTCCCGTCACCGGCGAGCGGTTCACGTGGCAGTTGAACACGGACATGAAGATCGAGAGGCGGCGGCGGGCGCCCGGCGGCGCCTCGGGAGCGTCGGAGACGGAGAGGACGGTGCCGTCGGCGGGGGAGACGATCGCGTCGTCCGCGCCGTCGGGCGTCCGCTCGGGGTCGCGGAAGAACTGGAGCAGAAAAAGGGTCACTGCAACGAGCAGGCCCCCCGGAATCGGGAGGCCTGCGGCGATGAGAGCCACTCCGCCGACGAGCGGCGGGAGGATGAAGGGCCAGCCCTCTCGGGCGATCGGGATCCTCAGTGCGCGACCCCCTCGTGTCGCAGGCGGATCGCTTCCATGCGGTCCTTGAGGTGCAGCTTCTCCTTCTTGAGCCGCTTCTCCTCCAGCTCTTCGTCTTCGGACAGCCGCGGCTTGGCCGCCAACACCTGCAGTCGTTGCTCGTGATTTCGGTGCTCGTCGTGCAGGCGGCGGAATTCCGGGTCGGCGGCGTCCAACTCCTCGATGTGCCCGTTTTCCATCGGTTCAGACCTCCTTGTTTTTTTTTGGTGTGAAGAGGAAAGGCGGGGCGAGGCCAGTCACGGTTCGAGTCTAGCAGGTTGAGGGGCGCTGGGATCCGGTCAAGACGTACAGGTGAGAAGTGATTAATTCGGAAGGAATAAACGGCTCGCGATACCCGACCGATTGGCGCAGACAGCCTCCCGCGACGTCACGCTTTCTCGATCGGCAGGACCAGAACGAGCGCGTCCTCGCCGTCCTGGTAGTACGCGCGGCGCCGGTACGCCTCGGTGAAGCCGTACGAGCGGTAGAACTGGCGGGCCGGTGCGTTCGTGACGCGAACCTCGAGGGTCATGGACGCCGAGCCCATGGCGCGGGCGCGCGCGATCGCGTCCTCGAGCAGCGAGCGCCCGTGGCCGAGATTCCGGAGGCGCTGGTCGGTCGCGATCTTGTTGATGTGGAATTCCTCGTAGAGCGACACCGCGAAGAGGTAGCCGCCGACGCGCGGTTCACCGCGGTCGTCGCGCCCGAGGATCCGGATGTAGCGATGCGGCTCGACGAGCTCGCTCGCGAAGAACTCGCGCTTCCACGGGATCGGGAACGACTCCCGTTCGATCCGTGCGACCTCGTCGAGGTCGAACGGTCCGGCGGGCCGGAGCCGGTACGGGCCCGGGCGAGGCTCACGGAGCGACGCCACGCTTTTCCTCCGCGGCGCTGGGCCGCGAGTAGATGGCCGCGAGCGACGACGACGTCTCGCCGGGCCATGCGGCGACCGCGAGCGCGAGAGCGGCGGCGGGCCGCGGGCGGCGCGCCGCCGGATGGTCGCCGGCGAGGCCGGCCGGAAGCGCGACCAGCGCGGCGCCGCGCGCCGACGCGAGCTCCCTCGCGCGCTCCGGCGACACGCGGACCGAGTCGCCCGACGCGGCGGCGCGGGCGTTCGCCGGGAGCGCGTACTCGCCGCACACGAGCTCGCCGCGGCCCGCCTCGAGCGCCGCGAGGACGCGCTGCGCACGGCCGCGCTCCGTCTCCGCGAGCGCCTCCAGCGTCGAGACCGTCTCGATCGGAATGCCCGCGGCGCGGGAGAGACCCCACGCGGTCGAGAGTCCGACGCGCACGCCGGTGAACGAGCCGGGTCCCGCGCAGACCGCGATGCGCTCGCAGTCGGCGAGCGCGACGCCCGCCGCCTCGATCACTCGTCGCAGAGCGGGGAGCAGCTCCTCGGAAGCGCGCCGTTCGAAGGGAAGCGCCTCCTCGAAGATTCGTCCGCCGACGGCGAGAGCCACCGAAGCGTCGGGGCTTGCCGTGTCGATCGCGAGAACGTTCATGCCCACCGCGCGCGTCGCCGCGCGCCCCGAGGTTTATGCTAGCAGCACGGAGGGAAGCAAGTTGCGGGTTGTCCGTCGCGAGTCGAGAATGGCCGGGGAGTCGTCCGTCTGCGGCTCGTCACTTCCAGGACAAGACTCGCCCGCCGCATGAGCACCGTCGTCCCCCGCACGACTCCCATGCTGCGGCAGTACTTCGAGATGAAGAGCCGCGTGCCCGACGCGATCCTCCTCTACCGGATGGGCGACTTCTACGAGATGTTCTTCGACGACGCGCGGGACGCGGCGCCGCTGCTCGGCATCGCCCTCACCGCCCGCCACAAGGACTCCGACATCGAGGCGCCGATGTGCGGCGTGCCGCATCAGGCCGTCGACCACCACATCGCGCGGCTCGTCGCGGCCGGCCGCAAGGTCGCCGTGTGCGATCAGGTCGAGGACGCGCGTGCCGCGAAGGGCCTCGTCCGCAGGGACATCACGCGCGTCGTCACGCCGGGCACGGTCCTCGATCCGGAGTCGCTCTCTCCGGGTGCGCCGTCCTACCTCGCCGCGCTCGGGCCCGGACGCGAGGACGAGCTCGGTGAGTCGCACTGTGGTGTCGCCTTCCTGGACCTTTCGACCGGACGCTTCCTCGCGGGCCGCGTCGCCCCGAGCCGCGTCGAGGACGCGCTCGCCCTCTTCCGTCCGCGCGAGATCCTTCTGCCAGACGGCGCTCTCGCGCCCGCTTTCGCCGCGGCGCTGTCGCGCCGCCCCTCCGACTGGTGGACGCGGGCGGCGGAGGGGCCGGCGTGGACGGACGGCAGCCTCGAGGCGAACGCGCGGGGCGCCGCGGCCGCGGCGCGCGCCTACGCGGAGGAGGTCCGTCCGGGCGGGCTCGGCCACGTGCTCGCGCCGGCGCCGCTCGAGTTCGACCGGCGCATGGGCCTCGACGCCGCGGCGGTCGGAACGCTCGAGCTCTTCGAGTCCTCGGACGGCTCCGCGGCGCGGAGCCTCTGCGCGGCCGTCGACCGGACCCGCACGCCGATCGGCGCGCGAGCGCTTCGGGAGGCGCTGTCGCATCCGTCGCTCGATCCGGTCGAGCTCGAGGCGCGCTGGGACGCGGTGGAGGAGCTCGTCCGCCGGGCCGATCGCGCGGAGGAGCTCCAGGCGGCCCTCGAGGCCGTCGGCGATCTCGAGCGCCGGTTCGCCAGGGTGGCGGTCGGGACCGCCGGGCCGCGCGAGGTCTCCGCTCTCGGCGCCGGCCTCGAGGCCGTGCCCGCCGTCGTCCGCGCCGCGTCCGCCCTCGAGGCGGGCCGCTTCCGGTCGCTCGTCGAGACGATTCCCGACACCGGCGACCTCGCGCGCCGGGTCGCGGGCACCCTCGCGCCCGTGCCGCCCGTGCTCGCGAGCGCGGGAAACGTGATCCGGGAGGGCTTCGACCGCGAGCTCGACGAGCTTCGCGCGCTGCGCCGCGACGCGCAGTCCGCGGTGCTTGCGGTCGAGACGGAGGAGCGGCGCCGCTCGGGCATCTCGTCTCTGAGGGTGAAGTACAACCGCGTCTTCGGATACTCGCTGGAGGTCGGCGCCGCGCACCGGGAGAAGGTGCCCGCGGACTGGATCCGGCGGCAGTCGCTCGCCAACGCCGAGCGCTTCGTGACGCCGGCGCTCAAGGAGCTCGAGGAGAAGATCCTCGGCGCCGAGGACCGGATCACGGCGATCGAGACGAGGCTCTACGGCGAGCTCCTTCGCGAGCTCGCGACCGCCGGAGACCGCGTGGGCCGCACGGCGTCGGCCGCCGCGGAGCTCGATGTGCACGCGTCGCTGGCCGAGGTCGCGCGCGTTGGCCGGTGGGCGCGGCCGAGGCTCTCCGAGGAGCGGCGCCTCCGAATCGTCGACGGGCGTCATCCGCTCGTCGAGAGGCACCGGCGCGAGGAGCCCTTCGTCCCCAACGACACGGACCTCGACGCGGAGAGGCGCATCCAGCTCGTCACCGGGCCCAACATGGGAGGCAAGTCGACCTACCTGCGGCAGGTCGCGACCGTCGCGCTGCTCGCGCAGGCGGGCTCGTTCGTGCCGGCGGCGCGCGCGGAGCTCTCGCTCTTCGATCGCATCTTCACGCGCGTCGGCGCCGCGGACCATCTCTCGCGCGGCGAGTCCACGTTCATGGTGGAGATGCTCGAGTCCGCCGCGATCCTCCGCGAGGCGACGCCGCGCAGCCTCGTCATCCTCGACGAGGTCGGCCGCGGCACGTCGACGTTCGACGGACTCTCGATCGCGTGGGCGATGCTCGAATACCTTCACGACGAGCCCTCGAAGTCGGCGCTCGTCCTGTTCGCGACGCACTACCACGAGCTGACGGAGATCTCGCTCGTGAAGCCGGCCGTCGCCAACGCGACGATGGCCGTCAAGGAGGTCGCCGGCCGCGTCGTCTTCCTCCGCAAGGTCGTGCCCGGCGCCGCGGATCGGAGCTACGGCATCCACGTCGCCGAGCTCGCCGGGATCCCCGGGGAGGTGACCGCGCGGGCGCGCGAGGTCCTGGAGAATCTCGAGAAGCAGGAGCTGGACGTTCAGGGCGCGCCGGTCATCGCGCGCAAGCAGGGTGAGAGCGCCGGCAGCGGGCAGTACCTGCTGTTCTCCGCCGAGGAGGAGCTCGCGATCGAGAAGCTGCGGACCGTGGACCTCGATCGCATGACGCCGCTCGCCGGGCTGGCGCTCCTCGCGTCGCTCCAGGAACGGCTCAAGGGGCGGTGAGCGGCGGGCTGTTCGGCGTGGGCGTCGGAGGCGCCTCGCTCACGCCATCGGAGCGGAGGATCCTTGCCGAGGATCCGCCGTTCGGCGTCATTCTCTTCCGCCGCAACATCGAGGCGCCCGATCAGGTCCGGGAGCTCGTCGCCTCCGTGCGCGCGCTCGGAACGAGGCTCGTTTTCGTCGACCAGGAGGGCGGTCCGGTCGACCGCCTCCGCGACCTGCTCGGGCCGTCGCCGTCGTTCGCGCGGGCGGCCGCCGCGGGACAGGCGCGCGGGGCGGGGGCTCTCGCCGGAGCCGCGCTCGCCGCGTTGGGCATCGACGTCGACCTCGCGCCGGTCGTGGACCGCGCCATGCCCGGTGCGGGCGCGTCGGTACTCGGGGAGAGGAGCCCGTCGGCGGACGCGGGCGACGTCGTCCGGGCCGCCGCGGAGTTCCTCGACGGACTTCACGGCGAGGGCGTCGGGGGCTGCCTGAAGCACTTCCCCGGGCTGGGCCGGGCGCGCCTCGATTCGCACCTCGAGCTGCCGGTGGTGCCGGAGGACCGGCACCAGGAGGCCCTCGACCTGGCGCCCTTCGACGCGCTGATGCCGGTCGCGCGCGCCGTGATGATCTCGCACGCCGCCGATCCGAACGGCGTCCCGGCCACGCTCTCGTACGAGCGGGCGACGGTCATGCTTCGCGACCGGCTGACGTTCGAGGGTGCCGCGTTCTCCGACGACCTCGAG
>DATBBK010000253.1:0-14639 GCA_036271035.1 Thermoanaerobaculia bacterium
GCCATCTACACGCTCATGGCCGCGCTGTACTTCCACGCGCTGCGGAAGCGCCGGGTGCTCGAGCTGTCCCCGGTCGAGGAGTTCGACACGAGGGCCTCGATCGTGGCGACGCTGCTCGGCGCCGCGGTGGGCGCCGTCTCGGTCGCGGTCGCGCTGATCGCGCCGCCGGAGATGGCGGGACTGGCCGGCTACGCCTACTTTCTGTTCGGGCCCGTGATGGCCCTGTACGGGACGCTCGCGGGAAAGCGGCGGCGGCGCTACGAGACCGCGTCGTGAGCCGCCTCGCCTGGATCTGCCTCGGCGGCGCGCTCGGCACGGGCGCGCGCTACCTGCTCTCCGGCTTCGCCGCGGCCGAGCTCGGCACGGTCTTCCCGTGGGGAACGCTCGCCGTCAACGTGATCGGCTCCTTGTTGCTCGGCGCGATCATGCACGTCGGCCTCACGACGTCCCTCCTGTCGCCGACGCTGCGCATGACGCTCGGGACGGGCGTCCTCGGAGGCTTCACGACGTACTCGACCTTCAACTACGAGACGCTCCGGCAGCTCCAGGACGGAGCGTGGCCGCTCGCGCTCACCTACGTCGGCGTCACGCTGTTCGGCTGCCTGGCCGCGGGCTGGGCGGGCGTGACGCTCGCCCGGGCGGTCTGGGGCGGCTGAGCGGGAGGAACCGATGCGCGTGCTCGACGGCGAACAGGTCCTGGTCCGCATCTTCATCGGCGAGTCGGATCGCTGGCACCATCAGCCTCTGTGGGCCGCGCTCCTGCAGAGGCTGCGGCGCGAGGGCTTCGCCGGCGCGACCGTGCTGCGCGGGATCGGCGGCTTCGGAGCGCGGAGCGTCGTCCACACGACGTTGCTCGAGCGGCTCTCGCAGGACCTGCCGCTCTTGATCGAGGTCGTCGACACGCCCGAGCACGTGGATCGACTCCTTCCCATCCTCGACGAGATGGTGGCGGAGGGGATGGTCACGCTGGAGACGGCACGCGTGCTGAAGTACCTGCCGGGCAAGAGGCCGCTGGACGAGACGTGAGCCGTGAGCCGAGAAGACCGGTCAGCGAGTTTCGTCTTACCTCTTACGGCTTACGGCCCTGCGGTAAAGAGCGCCGCAGCTTGACGGTGAGCAACTGCTGCTCGCCACCGCGCCGCACCGTCACCGCCGCTGTGTCGCCCCAGCGCTTGCCCGCCATCGCCCGCGCGAGCGCCTCGCGATCGGGGACGGTCTCGCCGTCGACCGCGAGCAGCACGTCGCCGGTCTTCACCCCGGAGTGCGCGGCCGGCGAGTCCTTCTCGACGTCGATGACCTCGAGCAGCTTGTCCTCGGACCGCGCGCGCGTCGCCACGCCGAGCTCCGGATAGAGCGGATCCGACGCGGGCGGGGTTCCCCACACGAAGCTCGCGTAGGACGCCTGCACCGAGGGAATCGACTTGCCCTTGTCGTCGACGACCGGAACCGCGATGACGGACGCGACGCCTCCCTCGAAGCCCTGGCTCCGGACCTGCCGCTCGATGCCGAGGCCGTAGGAGACGTGGCCGGCGCCGACGAGCACGACGACGATGTCGCGCGCGTTCTGACCGGCGACGATCTCCTTCGCGTCCGCGTCACCCTCGAGCGCCTGGACCGCCTGGAAGCCCATCGTCGCGTCCCACGCGCACTGGGCGTCGAGCATCGCCTGCCACGCCGCGTCGTCCATGCCCGCGTGGAAGCTCGCGTCGTCGAACGACGCCTTGAACATCCGCATGTGCTCCGCGTTCTTCGAGTCGACGTGCGAGGGGATGTGCGCCGCCTCCTCGGGAGTCAGGCCCTGATAGCCCTTCTTGCGGACGGTGGTGATCGCCTCTCGCGGCACGTTCACCGCGCGCAGCGGCATCCCGGCGTCGCGTGCGAGCAGGAAGATGTCGCGGTAGTAGGCCCAGTTGTAGCCCCAGCTCCGGTACCAGTGCGAATCGTCGAGGAACCGCTCCTCGGTGAGTCCGCCCGTCGACCAGTCGTCCAGAGCCTTCTGCTCCGTGTACGGGAACATCTCGAGCGCGACGGTGACGCGGCGGCCGGCGCGATGGAGCTCCTCGAGCACGCGGCGCTCGACGCGGTGCGAGTCCATGTCCGTGTGCGCCTCGCCGACGAGCAGGAGCCGGATGCCCTCGAGCCGCTTCGGGAGATCTCCCGGCGTCAGGATCTCGCCGGTCGCGGTGTCGGTGATCGCGTCCAGCACGACGTGCGCCGTGCGGTCGCGGCGCGCCGGGTCGCCGATCGGAAGCCGGAGGAGCTCGTCGCGAGGCGCCGGTCCCGGCGCCAGAAGCGCTGCGAGGAGGAGAGCGGCGGCGGCCGTCACGCCGTCCAGGGAGCGATCGCGACGATCTCGATCGGTCCCTCGGCGAGCGACACGCGGTCGCCGGCCTTGGAGCCGAGGAGCCGCTGCGCGAACTCCGACTGGTACGAATAGATCGACTCCTCGGGCTTGGAGTCCCACGGGCCGAGGATCGTGACCTCGCGTTCGCGCCCCGACTCCTCGCGCAGCTTCACGCGGGTGCCGACGCGGACCTCGGAGGTGTCGATGCGCGCCGCGTCGAGCGGCCGCGTCCGCGAGAGCTCGTCCGCGAGCGTGGCGATGCGGGCGGAGAGGTACTCGTGCTTCTGCCGCGCGGCGTGGTACTCGAAGTTCTCGCGCAGGTCGCCGTGCTCTTTCGCGGTCTTCATCGCCTGGGCGTTCGCGGGCAGCTCGACCGACTTGAGGTGGATGATCTCGGCGCGGCGCGCCTCGATCGACTCCGCGGTCGCGTACAGGTACTCGCGCGCGGGCGCGCGGAGCCCGGGGAACTTCATGAGAAGCGCCTCGCGGACCGTCGCGCGGCGGTGCTCCTCGAGCCCCGCCACGCGGCTGAGCGCATGGAGGAAATCGCGGGCCTCCTCCTCGGACGCGGCGCCGCGCACCAGCGCGACGGCCAGGCCGCCCGGCTCGAAGAAGTCCTTCAGGCGCGCGCGCATGCCGGACATCTCGTCCATTCGCAGCGCGTCGGTGATCGTGAGAAAGAGACTCGGCGGCTCCGCCCGGTTCTCCGCGTGCATCCGCTCGACGATCCAGACGAACGCTCGCGGGGCGGAGCGGGGCGAGCGCAGGATGCGCCGCGACAGGTCGGCGGCCCGGTCCCCCAGAGCGTCGAAGAGGAAGGTCAGGACACGCGCGTCCTCCTCGCGGGCGATCTGCTCGACGAAGATCTCGGCCCAGTCGGCTCTCCGCGCGCGGATCGCCTGCAGCGCCTTCTCGCGCGCCTGGTGGTCGCGGACCTCGGCGAGCGCGCGGCGCACGTCGGACGCGTCCGCGAACGACTCCGCCGAGATGGCCTCGGGCTCGCCCGGCGCGAGGCGCGCCGCGCTCTGCGACAGCTCCCATGCCAGGGCCGGCCTCTGCGAGGCGAGCCGTCGAGCGTCGGCGGCGAGCAGGCCCGCCATCCAGCGCGAGAGATCCTTCGACCGCTTCGCGTGCTTGCGCGCGAGATCCATCCGCTTCGCCGGGTCGCCCGCCTCGAACGCCGAGCGCACGGTTTGCTCCGCGGCGTCCGCGCTCTCGCTCCAGCTCACCTTCGCGGACTTCGCGCTGCCCGCGACGAGCAGCTGAGGATGGCGGCGAGCGGACGTCCAGAAAGACGACCAGCGATCCTCCGGAATCAGGCCCGCGAAGTGTTCCTTGACCTCCTGCAGCGTGAGCGTCCGGCCGAAGCTCTCCAGGAGACGGTGGACCGCCTTCGAGGGCTCCGCCTCCGACTCGGCCGCGAGGCCCTTCGGGTCCTCCACCTTCCGCCGGAGGAAGTGGCCCGGAGGCATGAGGGTGAGGTTCCTCTCCGCCGAGACGAGCGAGAGCGGGACCCTGGCTCCGGCGATCTCCACGCGCATCACGTCGAGCGCCGGGTTCATCTCGACGAGGCGGCCCGCGCCCCGGCCCGGCATGAGGTAGATCTCGCCCGGCTGGAACCGCAGCCAGCGCGCGACGCGGCCCGCGGTCTCCGAGAGGTCGGTGGCCTTGTCGACCGGGAACTTCGCCATGACGGCGCCGAGCGCGGGATGGCCCGCGAACCGCTTCTTCAGCGTCGCCGCGAGCTCGCCGCGGACGTCGGGGTCCTTCGGCGACATGCGCGCGATCTCGAGCAGGACGGAGACGCGGGCGTCCTGGTTCGGGCCGTCGAGCTCGTTCGCGAGCATGTGGAGCCAGCCGACGGGCGTGTCTCCGGCTCCCTTCTTCTTGGCGGCCGCCGCGACCCCGAAGAAGAACGGCAGGTCGGTGGGGTCCTCCGAGGCGCGCTTCGTCCAGAGCGCCTCGAGATCCTGGAACTTCTTCTCGTCGATGAGCCGCTGCGCGTCGGCCGGCAGCGCGGGAGGGGGCATGGAGGACATGAGCCGCAGATACTATCCGCGGAAATCGTTAATCGGAAATCGGGAGCCGGGGCGACATATTAGCCGTGGCTAATATGTCAGCGGTCAGGACACGTCGACCGCGGGTTTCCGGAGCACATCCGGCTTCGGCCTCACGCCCAGGCCCGGCTCCGTGGACGCCGCCATCCGCCCGTTCCGGCGCTTCGGCGCGCCCTCGGCCGTCGACACCGTGACGTAGCTGTTGAAGTCGGTGGACGTGAACAGCAGCTCGGGCGGCGTCGAGTGCGCGAGGTGGGCGATCGCCGCCGTCACGACGTCGCCGCCCCACGAGTCCTCGAGGGTCATGGCGACGCCGAGCGAGACGCAGAGGTCCCGCGCCTGGCGCGTGCGCGTGAGGCCGCCGAGCTTCGAGATCTTCAGGTTCACGACGTCCATCGCGCGGTCGCCCGCCGCGCGGAGCAGGACGCCGATGCCGTCGATCGTCTCGTCGAGAACGAACGGGTGATCCGTTCGGCGCCGGATGGAGAGGCACTCCTCGTAGCTCGCGCACGGCTGCTCGACGTAGACGTCCACGTCGCGCACGGCGCGGACGACGCGCGCCGCCTCGTGAGGCAGCCAGCCCGTGTTCGCGTCCGCGACCAGGATGTCCGACGGCGAAAGAACGCCCCGCACGGCGCGGATCCGCGCGACGTCCTCCTCGACGCCGCCGCCGACCTTGAGCTGGAAGCGCCGGTAGCCCTCCGCGCGGTAGCCCGCGACCTTTCGGGCCATCTCGTCCGGCGACTCCTGCGAGATCGCGCGGTAGAGCACGAAGTCTTCGCCGTAGCGGCCGCCGAGCAGCGAGGCGACGGGCAACCCCGACGCCTGGCCGAGCAGGTCCCAGCACGCCATGTCGATGCCCGACTTCACGTACGGGTGTCCCTTCATCGCTGCGTCCATCGTGCGGTTGAGCCTCTCGAGCTCGCGCGGGTCCTCGCCGATCAGCCGCGGCGCGAGGACCGCGATCCCGGCGCGCACGCCCTCCGCGTACGCCGGCAGGTACGCCGGCCCGAGCGGGCAGACCTCGCCGTGGCCGGCGAGGCCCGTGTCCGTCTCCACGCGCACGATCGTCGCGTCGAACACGTCGACGGACTTGCCGCCGGACCACTTGTAGCTGCCCTCGTGAAGCGGGAGCTCGACGCGGTACGCCGCGATGCGCGCGATCTTCATGGGGCGCACTCTATTCGGGATCGGATTCGCCGCGCGCCCGTAATAGCATCCCGCCAGCTTGCCCTCATCCAAAGCGCTCCTGTTCGCCGCGCTCGGCGTCGTGACCGCCGTGTTCGCCGTGGCGTGGTATCGCGCGACGCGACGCGGGAAGGGCTCCGGCCGCCCCGGCCCGCTCGGCCTCGCGATCGGATTCGTCACGAACTTCTTCGACACGCTCGGCATCGGCTCGTTCGCGCCGACCACGTCGATCTTCAAGCTGAAGAGCCTCGTGCCCGACGAGCGGATCCCCGGGACCCTCAACGTCGGGCACGCACTGCCGACGATCACGCAGGCGTTCATCTTCATCGCGATCGTCGAGGTCGAGATGCCGACGCTCATCGGCATGATCGCCGCCTCGGTCGCGGGCGCGTGGCTCGGCGCCGGCGTCGTCGCCGGGTGGCCGCGCCGCACGGTGCAGGTCGGAATGGGCCTCGCGCTCCTCGCCGCAGCGGCCTTCTTCGCGATGACGAACCTCGGCCTGTTCCCCGGCGGCGGCGACGCGCTGGGCCTGAGATCGCCGCTCCTCTGGGTCGGGCTCGCCGCCAACTTCGCCCTCGGCGCGCTGATGACGCTCGGGATCGGGCTCTACGCGCCCTGCATGATCCTCGTCGCGCTGCTCGGGATGAACCCGCGCGCGGCGTTTCCGATCATGATGGGCTCCTGCGCGTTCCTGATGCCGATCGGAAGCCTGCGATTCATCGCCCGCGGCAGCTACAGCCTCCGCGCGGCGATGGGCCTGACGATCGGCGGCATCCCGGCCGTGCTCGTCGCCGCGTTCCTGATCCGGTCGCTGCCGCTGACCTGGCTGCGCTGGCTCGTGTTCGCGGTCGTGCTCTACACGGCGTACGCGATGCTGAAGTCGGCCGTTGCGGACGGTACGGCGACGAAAGACGTCGTGGAGCGCTAGCCCGCTCGCGGGGACGTAGGGGCGGGGCTTGTCCCCGCCCCTCACGTCGGAACATCGGCCGCGTCAGTCACTATTGGGGGGCGGCCGCAAGGGCCGCCCCTACGAACCGGGGCCCCTCTCTACCGGACCGGCTTCCCCTCGACGTCCAGCAGCACGATGTCGCCGAGGTTCAGCTGCTTCAGCCCCGGGCCGATCTTCGCCCAGTCGCCGACCAGGATGAACGAGGCCCTCTCCGGCCGAGCCCACTTCTGCGCGGCGGCGTTCGCGTCGGCGAGCGTCGCCTTCGCGGTCTCGTCGTACTCGCGCTGCAGCTCCGCCATCGGCAGGTCGCTCGCCCACAGGTCCGCGATCTGGTCGTTGATCCGCGCCAGCGTCTCGAACTGCTGCGCGTAGCCACGGATCTTGCGCGACTTCGTGTCAGCGAACTCCGCGTCGGTCAGCGGCTTGCCCGTCATGCCCTTGAGCTCCTTGTCGAACTCGACGACCGACTCCCTGGTCTTGTTCGTCTGGACGCCGCCCGCGGAATACCAGACACCCGATTCGTCGAAGAGCGCCAGCGTCGAGAAGACGCCGTACGAGTAGCCCTTGTCCTCGCGCAGGTTCAGGTTGAGCCGCGTGCCGAAGCCGCCGCCGCCGTACACCGTGTCCGCGAGGTTCAGCGCGTAGTAGTCCGGCGTCTTCCGCTTGGGCGCCGGGACGAACTGGGACACGTACGTCTGCGCGGCGTCCTGCCGGTCCACGACGTAGATCTTCCCGGCCGGCGCCGTGGTGGGCGCGGGGACGGAGACCGCGGGCGCGGCGCCGCCGGACCACGAGCCGAAGTATTTCTCGGCGAGCGCCGTCGCCTCGGCGAGCGTGACGTCTCCGGAGACGATCAGGGCGGACGAGCCCGGCTTCCACCGGTCGCGGTGAAACGCGACGAGGTCGTCGCGGGTGATGCCGGTGACCGTCGAGACGAATCCCTGCGCGGGACGCCCGTACGGGTGGTCGGGCCCGAACGCGAGCACCGACCGGACGCGCGCGCCCACGACGTTCGAGTTCTTGTCCTGCTGCGAGAGCGTGTCGAGGTGGCGCTTCTTCTCGCGGTCGAACTCGGCGGCCGGATAGCTCGCGTTGCGGACGACGTCGGCGACGACGGCCATCGCCGGATCCAGGTTGCGCTTCAACACCTCGAAAGAGACGCGCGCGCTCTCGCGGACCGCCGTACCGTCCAGGGTGACGCCGAGATCCCCCAGCGCGTCCTCGATCTCGAGCGCCTTGCGCGTCGGCGTTCCCATGTCCAGCTGGGTGACGGCCATGTGCGCGACGCCGGCCTTGCCGGGCGGATCGGCCTCGGCGCCGGCCCGCGTCACGAGCGTGACTCCGACCTTCGGCAGCTCGGACCGCTCGACGACGTAGAGCTGCAATCCGTTGGAGAGCTTCGCCGTCTTCACGTCCGGCGCACGGAACGGCCGGTCGGCGCCCGGCGCGGGCGGCTTCGAGCGGTCGAGCACGACGTCCGAGGCGCGGCCGGAGCTCTCGACCCGGAAGCGGACGAGCAGCCGGTTGCGGGTGTCGAGCCACTTCTGGACCGCAGCACGCACGCCGTCGACGGAGGCGTTGCGGTAGCGGGCCATGTCCCAGTCGAGCTTGCCCGGGTCGCCGAGTATGGTGTTGTACTGGTTCAGCCGGTCGGCCTTTCCGCCGAATCCGCCGATGCCCTCGAGCCCCGTCACGAACGTGAACTCGAATTTCGTCTTCGCGCGCGCGAGCTCGGCGGGCGTCGGGCCGCTCGCCGCGAGGCGCGAAACCTCCTCGGTCACGTACTTCTCGATCTGCTCGAGCGGAACTCCCGGCCGCGCGGTCGCGACGATCGCGAACCAGCTCGAGATCTCGCCCGACGACTGGAAGGCCTGCACCGACGTGCACAGCGGCCGGTCGTAGACGAGCGCGCGGTTCAGCCGCGACGAGAGTCCGTCCGCGAGGACGAGTGAGGCGAGGTCGAGCTCCGCGTCCCCGGGCGTGAAGCTCGCCGGGGAGGGCCACGCGATGTAGACGCGGTCCTGCGGCACGCGGTCCGCCGCCTCAACGATCTTCTCGCCCTCGAGCACCGGGATCCACAGCTTCGGCCGGTCCAGCGGCGGACCGGCGGGGATGCCTCCGAAGTACTTCTCGACGAGACGCTTCGCCTCGGCGGGGTCGAAGTCGCCCGCGATGACGAGCGACAGGTTGTTCGGCGTGTAGTAGGTCTTGAAGAAGTCGGTGACGTCCTCGAGCGACGCCGCGGTGAGGTCCTCGTGGCTCCCGATCGTGGTCCAGGAGTACGGGTGCCCCGCAGGATGGATGTTCTCGAGCACGAGCTTGTACCAGCGCCCGTACGGCGTGTTCTCGAGCCCCTGTCGCCGCTCGTTCTTGACGACGTCGCGCTGGTTGTCGAGCTTCTCCTTCGTCATCGCCTGCGGCAGCGTGGCGAGCCGGTCGGACTCGAGCCAGAGGAGCGCCTCGAGGTTGGACGAGGGAACTGTCGCGAAGAAGTTGGTGCGGTCCTGGTTGGTCGTCCCGTTGACCCCGCCCTCGGCGAGGTTGGCGCCGAGCTTCTCGACGTTGGACCAGTAGTCCTTCGAGTCGGCCGAGCCCTCGAACATCAAGTGCTCGAAGAGGTGGGCGAACCCGGTGCGTCCCGGCCGCTCGTTCTTCGAACCGACGTGGTACCACTGGTTGACGTGGACCATCGGCAGCTTCCGGTCGACGTGCAGGATGACCTGGAGCCCGTTCGGGAGCGTGTACTTCTCGAACTCCAGCTTCGGGACCGTGGCGGCGGCGGCGGGCGCCGGCGGCGCCTTCTTCGGCGCCGGCTTCGCGGGCTTGTCCTGCGCCGCGGCGAGACCCGGAGCGAGAGCGAGGAGGATTCCGGCGAGCGCCGAAGCGCGCCGATTCTTCGGATTCACGACCACCTCCGTAGGCACACGTTCAGCGTGCAACGCGAGGAGATACGTCCCCGAACCCGAGGAGTTTCCGAGGCCCCTCTCGAAAACTCCTGGGGAATGGATCGGCTACATCTTGGCGTGAAGGCCGTGGGTGGTCACTTCTTGGCGCTGTGGTTCTCGAGCGAACGCAGGAACGTCGCCGGCAGGTTGCCCCGGATCGTGACGGCGTCCGCGTCGCTCTCGACCTGGAACTTGCGGATCACCGAGACGAGCTCGGGCGACTTGTCCTGCACCGCCATGCGCCACATCGCGAGCACGCCCTTGAGCGCATCCTCGAGGTTCTGCCGGTCGTCGGCGCTGTTGGCCAGGCCCGTGGCCTGGAAGTCGATCCCGTCGTCCTTCACCCGGGCCTGGACCGCCAGCAGCGTCACCGACTTCATCACGCCGATCACCGCCTTCGCAGGCTCGCCCTCGCGCGACGCCCCCGCGTCTCCCGAGGATGCCGCCGCGTCGTGCTTCGGGAAGCGGGTCAGGTCGACGAGCGCCCACGCGGACGCGTCCCGGTCGACGCGGGACAGCTGCTTGCCGAGGCCCTGCCCGGATCCGAGCCCGCCCTCTCCGCCGCTCTCGCGACGCGCGAGCGCGGCCTCGACCTCGGCCTCGCCGCCGCAGACCAGCAGGTTCTTGTTCACGAGCGCGACCGCGCCCTCCTCGCCGCCGTGATCCGGCAGAAGGTAGAGCTCGCCGGCCGTCGTCTGCTTCTTCGTCGCGCCCCGCGACGTCAGCGCCTTCTCGATCCGCGAGAGGTCGAATCGCCCCTCGAAGAGAACGAGGCCCGAGCCGGAGCTCCCGTGCGAGCGGGTCACCGCCACCGTGATCGTGTCGATGTCCTCGCGCGGCGTGAGCCCGGTCTCGCGGAAGAAGCGCGCGGCGTCGCCGTCGCTCGAGATGTGGTCCATGTTCGCGAACACGCGCGCGCCGAGGGGCGTGTCCTTCAGCTCGTTCCAGTGCACGACCCCGACGGTCGCCGCATCGGCCGGAACGAGCGCGAGCGGATCCTCGGTCCTCCGCACGGCCTTCGCGTCGGCGCAGACGAGCGCGGAGGCGAAGACGGCGGCGGCGGCGACGCGCGAGACGAGCGGAGAGCGGTTCATGTCAGAAGTCCTTTCTGGCGAAGAGCCAGCACGCGAGCGCGAGCGAGGCGGCGCCGAAGGCGGCGGTGGAGCTGAAGACGGCGAGGTGGGCCACGTTGGCGAGGCGCTCCGGCGCCTGGTCTCCCGCCACGAGCGCCACCGTCGCCTGTCCGAGCTCCGCCGTCTTGGGCAGGATCCAGTAGAGGCCGTCGACGATCCGCGCGGCGGTCTCGGTCGAGACGGCGGCGGAGATCTTGCTGTGTGCGGCGAGGATCGCCGAGAAGAAGAAGATCGCGTACGTCGCCATGAGCGAGACGCCGGTCGACGAGGTCACGACGCCGATCAGAAACGCGAAGGCCATGAGCGCTGCGATCGTGAACAGGATCACGGCGCCGGACAGCAGGAAGCGTGGATGCAGGACGCGCGTCTTCCACACGACGATCAGCCACATCGCGCCGATCAGGTAGACGAGGTTCGCCGCCGCGAGCAGGAGGCCCCCGGCGTAGCGCGAGAGCAGCAGCGGCACCCGGCCGACCGGACGCGAGAGGTAGAGGTCGATCGTCCCCTTCTCCTGCAGGCGGGGCACGAGGTGCGCCGTCGCGAAGAGCGCGAGGAACGTGCCGACCAGGAAGAGAAACGCCGAGAAGCCGGACTCGAAGCCCAGCACGAGCTTGTCGATCGAGACCGATTCACCGCCCATCTGGATCGGCCGGCCGAACAGCCGCGCGCCGGCGAGGGCGCCGTTGACGACGTCGAGGTTGACCGCCGCGCCGAAGAGGACGATGAAGAGCGACGACAGCGCGAAGTACGCGAGCAGCGTCCAGCGCGCCGCCGCCTCGCGGAAGACCTCCTGGACGCTGGCGGCGAGGGCCCTCACTGGACGGCCTCCTTCCGGCCGGAGTCGCTCGCATCGCCGGCCTTCACGAGGTCGACGAAGACGTCCTCGAGGCTCGACCGCACGGGCGCGAGCTCCTGGAGCTTCGCGCCGCCGGCGCGCAGCCGGTCGACGAGGACGTTCAGGTGGTCGACGTCGCGCGTGGTCAGGTCGAAGTGGCCGTTGACGCGCTCGACGGAGGCGCCCGTATCCCGAAACGCGGCGATGAGCGCGTCGTCGACGCCGGTCGCGACGAGGCGATAGCGCGAGCCCGTCCGCGTCATCTCATCGATGCGCCCCTGCGCGACCACCTTCCCCGAGCGGAGGACCGCGACGCGGTCGCAGGTCCGCTCGATCTCGGAGAGCAGGTGAGAGTTCAGCAGGATCGCCTTCCCCGCCGCCGCCTGCTCGTGCAGGAGGTCGCGGATCTCGCGGCGGCCGACGGGATCGACTCCGTCGGTCGGCTCGTCGAGCAGCAGCAGGTCCGGGTCGTGGACGAGCGCGGCCGCGAGGCCGAGCCGCTGCGTCATGCCCTTCGAGAATTTCTTGACGCGCACGTCCGCCCAGTCCGAGAGGCGCACGCGCTCGAGGAGCTCGGGCGTGCGGCGGCGAATCGTCCCGGCGTCCATGCCCGACATGCGGCCGAAGATCGAGAGCGTCTGGCGCGCCGTGAGATACCCGGGGAAGCGGTGGCCCTCGGGCAGGTACCCGACGCGGCGGCGGCTCTCCGCGTCCGAGACCGGGCGGCCGAAGAGCGACGCGGCGCCCGCGGTCGGCCGGGTCAGGCCGAGCAGGATCTTGACGGTCGTCGTCTTTCCGGCGCCGTTAGGTCCCAGCAGGCCAAAGACTTGACCCGGCTCGACGGACAGGTCGATCCCGTCGAGCGCGGCGATGCGCCGCGACCCGAAGCGGGAGCGGTAGACCTTGGCCAGGCCGGTGGCTCGGATGGGCAGTTCCATCAGGTAGGAGAAACGAGTGTGAGGCGGAAATGTTCAGGCCGCCGGTCGCCCGTACCAGGCCTCCTCCCCCGCCGTCGGGGGGAGAAGGCTCGCCTGGGAGAGGGACCGGTCGCGACTTCCCCTCTCATTTGACGACGAGGCAAACGCCGGTCTCCGACCGGCGTCAGGCTCGGCGCTGTCTACTGCCGGGGTCTGCCTTCGGTGGTCGGCTCCACGGTCCGCGAAGCGGACCGCTAGAGGTCTGAGTCACGCCCCGTCCCCGATCAGCTTCCGCTGCTTGATCTCCGCGAGCAGTCGGTCGATCTCCTGCTCCTTCTCGATCGCGGCGAAGCGGTCCTCGACGTCCTCGCCGGATAGCTCCGCCCACGCGAGGCTCGTCGCCTCCTCCTTGAGGACGCGATCCTTCATCCGGTCGAACGCCTCCCCGCCGCGGCCGTCTCCCGCTCCGTCGGCGCCTCGCGCCTTCGCGGACGCGCGCGCCCGGCGGTGCCGCGCGATGAGCATCTCGCTCTTCGCCTTCGCCTCGACCAGCTTGCCCTCGAGACGCAGCAGCCCCGCCTTGAGGCTCTCGACCTCCGCCTTCTGATCGGCGATCTGCTGCTGGAATCCCTCGGTGAGCGTCCGGTGTCCCATCGCGCGCTCGAGGGCCGCGCGCGCGAGAGCGTCGTCCTTCCGCTCGACGGCGAGCTCCGCCTTTCGCATCCACTCCTCCTGTTTCGATTCGCCCTCCGCCGCCTTCTTCGAGAGCAGGTGCTGATCCGCGACCGCGATCGCCACCTGCGTCTTGACCTGCAGCAGCTGGTTCTGCATGTCGACGATGACCTGCTTGATCATCTTCTCGGGATCCTCGGCCTTGTCGATCAGATCGTTGAGGTTCGCGCGCACCAGCGCGGAAACCCTCTCGAGCAGCGCCATGACGTCCTCCTGGTTCCCGTTCTCCGTTTCTTCCGTTAGGACTGCGACGCGGGCGGCGTCGCCTGACCGCCGATCGCCTTGACCTTGCCGAGCAGCTCGGACATCTGCATGCCGGACAACGCCTCGAAGAGGGCGGGCACCTGGGCCGCGATCTTCGTCAGGTCCGACGTCACCTTGTAGACGCCGCTGGCGTCGCCGTTGCCCGTCGAGACGACCGTGATGCGGTCGACCTTGGACAGCGGCTCGGCCATCGCGCGGACGACCTCGGGCATGCTCGTGAGCAGCTTGTCGACGACCGCGGCCTGGTTCCACTCCTGGTAGGCCTCGGCCTTCACGTTCATCGCCTTCGCCTCGGCCTCGCCCTTCTTGAAGATGATCTCGGCCTCGGCGTTGCCCTGGGTCCGGGTCGCCGCCGCGCGGCCCTCGGCCTCCAGGGTCAGACGCAGCTTCTCGGCGCCGGCGAGCGTCTCGATTCGTTGCCGCTCGATCTCGGCCTGCTTCAGGATCGTCGCGATGAGCTCCTTCTCCCGGCGCGCGATCTCGGCCTCCTGCACCTTGACCTGCTCGAGCTTCTCGACCTGCTGGACCTTGACCGCCTCGGCGATGAGCTGCTGCTGCATGACGTTCGACTGGATGTCGTACGCCTTGTCGGCCTGCGCCTGCTGGCGCTTGACCGACTCGAGGTACTCGGCCTTTTTGACCTCCATGTCGCGCTGGGCCTCGGCCTGCTTCGCCAGGGACATGGTCTGGGCGAGCACGCGCTCCTGGTCGGCCTGCGCCGTCGCGACCGCCGCGGCCCGGGTCGCCTCGGCCCGCTTGATCGCCGTGTCGCGCTCCGCCTCGGCGGCGGCGACGTCGGCGTCGCGCTTGATCCGGACGATGTCGGGACGGCCCATGTTGACGATGTAGTCGTTCTTGTCGCGGACCTCCTTGATCGTGAACGAGACGACCTCGAGCCCCATCTTGTTCATGTCGTCCGCGCAGGTGGACCGCATGCGGTCCGCGACCATCTCAGGCTGCTTGACGATCTCCTCGACGGTGAGCTGTCCGATGATGCCGCGGAGGTGGCCCTCCATGACGAGACGGATGAGGCCCTCGCGCTGCGGCGGCGTCTTCGTCAGCAGCTGCTCCGCCGCCGTCTCGATCGACTCGCGGTCGGACTTGACCTTGATCTGCGCGACCGCCTCGACGGTGACCGCGACGCCCTGTTTCGTATAGAGGTCCTGCTGCGGCGCGACGTCGAACGACATCAGCTCGAGCGGCAGCTCGCGGCACATCTCGACCATCGGGAAGATGATCGTGCCATGTCCCTTCACGACGCGCGTGCCGCGGAAG
>DATBBK010000254.1:0-1982 GCA_036271035.1 Thermoanaerobaculia bacterium
CCTCCAGCCGCTGGACATCCAGGGGAGCCTGACCGGTTCGATGCACGTACAGGTATCGACCGTCCTGGCTGAACTGGTCCGTGCCGTAGTCCTTCGACCAGCCCGCGACGAGTGAGGGTTCGCCGCCGGCCAGTGAGTACATGTATCGCTTCCGGTCCGGCCCGCGCACTAGCGTCGATTTTCCGTCCGGGGCGACCAGGAGCGCGGAGTAACCCTCCGGCGTAAGGGCCCGCGGTTTACCCTGGGCGAAGTCGCGGAGGTAGACGCGGGGCCCATGACCCGGCTCGCTGCCGGTGAAGACGATCTGCTTGCCGTCCGGGGTGAAGCCCGCGCCGAACACGGTTACGCCATCCTTGGGATACAGCCTGGGCTCGCCGGCGCCCGTCGGGTACGCCGCAAGCTGCGGGTCGGATGCCGGATGCACGATCGCGAGCGCCCACTCGCCGTCCGGGGAAAGGTCCTGCGCGCTGCCCTCGCCCAGTCGCACCGCGGGCGAGCCGTCGGTCTTGCGGATGTAAACGGAGTAACCCGGGCCGCCGCCCTCGCCCGACTCCGAAAACAGAATGACCTTCCCGTCCCGCGAGATCGTAGCGGGAAGCGACCAGTCGAGCCACGTCAGGTCGCGCTCCTTCGACTCGCCGGCAGGCCACGCCAGGAGCTCGGTCCGCTGGGTATCACGCGTCACGAGCAACCGCCGGTCGCGGGAGACGTCCTGCAGGGTCAGGTTGCCGGGGACGCGCGCGCGCAGGCGCACCTTTCCGGATCGCGTCGAATAAATCGCGCGATTGCCTCCGACCTCGGCGGCCGTGAACCAGATCTCCGCACCGTCGGGAGACCAGGCGAGCCCTTGCGACGACGCGAACGGCCTGGACCAGCTGCTGCGCTTCCCGGCGCGGTCGACGACCGCGATTGAGCCCCCGTCGTCGTTCGGCGTGGCGTGGTCCTCGAAGGCGACCAGGTTGCCGTCCGGCGAGACGCGCAGGTGGCTGACCCAGGAACTCGTCTCGTACAGCACCTTGCCGACCGGGTACTCGACGCGCATGCCCTTCGGCACCGCGCGCGCGATCGCGATGGTCTTGCCGTCGGGCCCCCAGTCGGCCCACTCGACTTCCTTGAGGATCTCCCGCGGCGCGGCGCCGCCGGCGACCGAGAGCTGAGCGAGGGTGCCGGTGCGACGGAATCCGCCGCCGACCTCGCGGTTCAGCGAGACCGCCATGTCGCCGGTCTTCGAGATCGAGAGCACCTCGGCGCCCGCAAGGCCGAATGGGCGCGATTCTGGGCTCTCGGGCCGACCGACGAAGATCTCCATCGGCTTGCCGTCCCACGCGCCGGAGTACATGACCGTCTGGCCGTCCGGGGCAAAGCGCGACGCGAAGATCTGCCCGCGACGGAACGTGAGCTGTCGGAATGAGGGCGGAGTGTCGTGGACCGTGGTGCGCCCCAGGAAGAAGGCCGCGGCCGCCGCCGCGATGCCGAGCGCGGCGGTGATCAGCAGCGCGCGTCGGGACGCCGGACGCGAAATCTTGCCGGTCGAGGCGGCCAGCGGCGGCGTCGACGACGACGCGTCCGACAGCGCGCGCAGGTCGAAGGCGAGGTCGTGCGCGGAGTGGAAGCGCTCCTCGGGATTCTTCTCGAGGCAGTGGCGGATCACGCGCTCCAATCCGGGCTGCACGTTCTTGTTCGTCGCGGAGAGGTCAGGCGGCTCCTCGCGCAGGATCGCGGACATCGTCTCGGCCGCCGTGTCGCGGTGGAACGCGCGCGACCCGGAGAGCATCTCGTAGAGGATCGCGCCGAAGGAGAAGATGTCGCTGCGCGCGTCGGCCGACTTGCCCTTCACCTGCTCCGGCGCCATGTAGCCGAGCGTGCCGAGCACGACGCCGGGCTCGGTGCCCGCGGCGGTCGGCAGGTTCGAGTGCTGCTGGGACTGGCCCTCCGGCTGCGTCAGCTTCGCGAGGCCGAAGTCGAGGATCTTCAGGCGGCCG
>DATBBK010000255.1:0-21109 GCA_036271035.1 Thermoanaerobaculia bacterium
GCTTACAAGCGGTCGGAGCCGGCTTTGTCCGGTGACGGCGTGCCTTTTGCATAATGAGCCAGCGAGTTACTCGTCCACGGCGAGGTTAAGGAAACGGAGCCGTAGCGAAAGCGAGTCTGAATAGGGCGATTCAGTCGCTGGGATTACACGCGAAGCGGGATGATCTAACCATGGCCAGGGTGAAGCTGCGGTAACACGCAGTGGAGGCCCGAACTGGTGTTGGTTGAAAACAACTCGGATGAGCTGTGGTTAGGGGTGAAAGGCTAATCAAATTCCGTTATAGCTCGTTCTCTCCGAAATAGCTTTAGGGCTAGCCTCGCACGTTTGACGACGGTGGTAGAGCTCTGGATGGACTAGGGGCGTTTCCACGTTACCAAATCCAACCAAACTCCGAATGCCGTCGATCACAGTGCGGGAGTCAGACAGTGGGGGATAAGCTTCATTGTCGAGAGGGAAAGAACCCAGACCGCCCGCTAAGGTCCCCAAATCGTTGCTAAGTGGAAAAGGATGTGGAGACGCCCAGACAGCCAGGAGGTTGGCTTAGAAGCAGCCATCCTTTAAAGAAAGCGTAACAGCTCACTGGTCAAGCGGCTCTGTGCCGACAATTCAACGGGGCTAAAGCAACGTACCGAAGCGGCGGATGTCTCGAGGCTTCGGCCGAGAGACGTGGTAGGAGAGCATTCCGAGGGCTGTGAAGTCGGACCGCGAGGACCGATGGAGCGCTCGGAAGAGACCCTGCCGGCACAAGTAGCGATAAAGCAGATGAGAGCTCTGCTCGCCGTAAATCTAAGGATTCCTGAGCAAGGTTAATCCGCTCAGGGTGAGTCGGTCCCTAAGGCGAGGCCGAAAGGCGTAGCCGATGGAAATCCGGTCAATATTCCGGAACCGCTCGTTGGTCGTTATTACGAGGGGGGGACGCAGGAGGCTAGACGTACCGGGTGTTGGATGTCCCGGGCCAAGCTCGTAGGCGGAGGGGATAGGCAAATCCGTTCCCTCATTCAACGCCGAGAAGCGATGGGGAGGCCGTAAGGCCATAAACTCGTCGATGCCACGCTGCCGAGAAAATCCCCTAAGGAGATCAACGGGTGACCGTACCGCAAACCGACACAGGTAGATGAGGAGAAAATCCTAAGGCGCTCGAGTGAAGCGTTGCGAAGGAACTCGGCAAATTAACACCGTAACTTCGGGAGAAGGTGTGCCCCGGAGCGTGTAGAGGTTTACCCTTGAAGCGCATCGGGGTCGCAGAGAAATGGGCCAAGCGACTGTTTACTAAAAACACAGGACTCTGCAAAGTCGTAAAACGACGTATAGGGTCTGACGCCTGCCCGGTGCTGGAAGGTTAAGGGGAGAGGTTAGCCGCAAGGCAAAGCTTTGAACCGAAGCCCCAGTAAACGGCGGCCGTAACTATAACGGTCCTAAGGTAGCGAAATTCCTTGTCGGGTAAGTTCCGACCTGCACGAATGGCGTAACGATTTGGTCACTGTCTCCGCAACGCGCTCGGCGAATCTGTAGTACCGGTGAAGATGCCGGTTACCCGCACGTAGACGGAAAGACCCTGTGCACCTTTACTATACCCAGGCATTGAATTTTGGCGTTGTCTGCGCAGGATAGGTGGGACACTTTGAACCTGGGGTTTCGGCCTCGGGGGAGTGGACGGTGAGATACCACCCTGATGGCGCCGGAGTTCTAACTGAGACCCGTAATCCGGGTCCAGGACCATGCCTGGCGGGTAGTTTGACTGGGGCGGTCGCCTCCTAAACTGTAACGGAGGCGTCCAAAGGTTCCCTCAGGCTGATTGGAAACCAGCCGTAGAGTGCAAAGGCAGAAGGGAGCTTGACTGCGAGACCTACAAGTCGAGCAGGGACGAAAGTCGGGCTTAGTGATCCGGTGGTTCTGCATGGAAGGGCCATCGCTCAACGGATAAAAGGTACGCCGGGGATAACAGGCTGATCTTGCCCAAGAGTTCACATCGACGGCAAGGTTTGGCACCTCGATGTCGGCTCATCGCATCCTGGGGCTGAAGCAGGTCCCAAGGGTCCGGCTGTTCGCCGGTTAAAGCGGTACGTGAGCTGGGTTTAGAACGTCGTGAGACAGTTCGGTCCCTATCTCGTGTGGGCGCAGGAAATTTGTGAGGATCCGTCCTTAGTACGAGAGGACCGGGACGGGCGAACCTCTTGTGCACCGGTTGTCGCGCCAGCGGCACGGCCGGGTAGCGACGTTCGAAAGGATAACCGCTGAAAGCATATAAGCGGGAAGCCTTCCTCAAGATGAGATTTCCCGGGAGCAATCCCCTAAAGGCCCGTGGGAGACGACCACGTTGATAGGCGGGGTGTGGAAGCGCTGTGAGGCGTGAAGCTGACCCGTACTAATCGGCCGTGCGGCTTGACCATAAAATATTTAAGACGCGAAGCGTATGTAAACCCGAGAGCGACCGTATGTAGCAGCGTCTACATACGCGGCGCCTCGCCGCTCTACTCACTCTCTTGAATCAGGGAAAACTGTAAACAGACTTTCCCGGTGATCTTAGCGAAGGGGCCACACCCGTTCCCATTCCGAACACGGCCGTTAAGCCCTTCAGCCCCGATGGTACTTCGCGGGAAACCGCGTGGGAGAGTAGGACGTCGCCGGGGAATTAATTCGGAGCCCAGGACCAGTTCCTGGGCTTTTCTTTTTTCGGGCTCAGTTCACCCGATGGTCGCGGGCGCTCAGCCGATCGGCGATCTCCATCGAGACCAGGCGCGCGATCAGTACCGCGGGAAAGAGCTGCCCGATCAGGGCCTCGGCGATCGCGAGGCTACGCGCCGCGGGGATGAGCGGCGTGATGTCCCCGTAGCCGACCGTCGTAAGGGTAACGAAGCTGTAGTAAGTGAGCTCGAGCCGGGGATCCTTCGCGTCGCCGAGCTTGAACGCGTCCGGGCTGATGCGCCAGACGAGCTCGTACGCGTCTGCCCACGAGATGCCTAAGAGCAGAAACGCCGCCACGGCGCCCCGGACCCGATGGAGCGTGATGGGCCCGCTGCGGAAGACCTGGCGCAGGACGAGGGCCGCGAAGATCAGGAGTACGCCCGCGCCGAGCGCCGCATCGACGATCCCCAGGGCGGGCTCCGTCAGGCCGAGATGCAGCCAGCGGATCGCGAGTGTGACGATCGCGAGGGAGGCTGCCGCGTACGCCGCCCGCGGGTCGGTGGACGCCGCGGCGGCTGCCGACAGCACGACCAGCGAGAAGAGGACGTCCAGGATCGTGCTCGAAAGGATCCCGGCGCTCAGCAGCGGGGGCACCAGCAGGAGCATGCAGAAAGTCAGCACCAGGAGGGCCGTCAGCGCGGCGTCCGTCCGCCAGAGTCTGCCGAACCTGCCGCCGATCCTGGGGGGGGCCGAGCGTCTACCGGCGTCTCCCGGCGTCGATCCGGCCATGCTCAGCGGGGGTGCGTGGGCAGCCGCGCGGCGCGTCCCGTCTCGGGCGGCGGCTCGCCGCGCAGGCGATAGAGCGCCGTCCGTCGTTCGCCGCAGGTCGCGCACGTTCCGACCGGCTCGCCGCCGCGCAGGCCGTCGCGGATCGCCTTCAGCGGCGCCCCGTTCGCGATCGCGTCGAGGCCCTGCGCCGGGAAAAACCCGATCGGATCCGCCTCCCAGTAGATGCAGGGGTTGACGGCGCCGTTGGGCCGCACGACGTAGTTGCGCTCGGGATAGGCGCAGCCGAAGAGGCCCTGGTACCAGGCGTATCGCCAGTACTCGGGCCGGTCGAGCCCGGCCTTCCAGCGCCACATCCGGCGGCGGATGCGCTCGGCGAGCGTGCGGTCGCCGCGCTCCCGCGGCTCGAACTCGGGGTACGAGGCGATCTTGATTCCGCGCTCGACGGCGTCGCGCGCGGCCGCGGCGAGCTCCGCGTTGAGGACCTCCGTCGGCTCTCCCGACAGCAGCTCGCCCGTCACGTCCACGCCCGGCGTCTGGGATACGAATCGCACGTCGATGTCCGTCGCGCCCTGCTCCTGTGCGAACCGCGGCAGAAGCGCGAGCTCCTCGCGATTCGAGCGCATCCACGTGAAGATGATCCGCAGGCGCGGCGTCTTCGACCTCGCGTCGCGGCGCGCCTTTCGAAGCGTCTCGAGCGAGGCCAGGAGGCGGTCCCACTTCGCGGGCACGCGGATCTTCTCGTAGGTCTCCCGCGTCACGCCGTCGATCGAGGCGGCGACGGTTCTGACCCTTGCGTCGATCAGGGCCTTCGCGGTCGGCTCGGTCATGGCGAGCATGTTCGTCGGGAACCACAGGTCGGGCACGCCGTACCGGCCCGCGATCGCGACGAGGTCGCGGAAGCGAGGGTGGATCATCGGCTCGGCCGCACAGGCGAGCGCGACGCGCCAGGCCTTCGGGAACAGCTCGGCGGCGATCTTCTCGAAGACCTCGACCGGCATGTTGCCGTCGTCCGAGAGCTGCCGGTCGAACGGCGGGAAGTAGAGCCGGTCGGCGTTCGCGAAGTAGCACATGACGCACTTCAGGTTGCAGCGCGACGTGAGGTCGAGGATGACGTTCAGAGGACGGGGCACGTCCGGATTATGGCTCACCGGCTCCGAACCGGCCGTCCGGCGCGGCCGCCGGTTCAGACGGCCGCCGCGCCTCTCAGGCCGGGCGGCGCCGCGCGACGAGATGCACGAACGGGCTGTCGATGCGGCCGGCCGCGAAGAGATGCGCCTCCGCGGCGCAGACGATCTCGAGGACGCGCTCGTCCCCGGCCGCGTCCGCGCCGAAGTTGGACGCCAGTCCGCCGAGCAGAGGATGGAGGAGTCCCTCCCCGCCGGGATACTCGGCCTCCACCTCGAACATCCGCCGCACTCCGGCGAGCAGCTCGTCACCGCGCGCGGCCTCCGCGGGGACGTCGCGCGCCAGCCGCGCGGCGTCGGCCCGCTCGCGGCGCCAGAGGAGCGCGCCCGTGACGGGATCGCGGCGCAGCCGGTCCGGAAGCACCCGGAAGTAGCGGGACACGAGGTCCATGCGCTCGTCGGAGTACTGGAATCGCGCGGGCCCGACGTACTCCGACATCACGAACCGGCCGCGCGGCGAGAGCACCGCGGCGATCCGTCCGAGGAGCTCGCCGAGGCGCGACACGTGATGGAGCACGTCCTGCGCGACGATCGCGTCCCACGGCCCGGGCGGGAGCTCGCCGCGCTCCGGGTCGAAGACCGAGTACGCGATCGACGCGAGCCCCACGCGATCCGCCTGCTCGCGCGCCCGCGCCACCTGCTCCGCGTCGGCGTCGACCCCGAGGATCCGGCCGACCCGCTCCTTGCGGGCGAGAGCCCGTTCGGTGTGGCCGCCGCCGCAACCGATGACGAGCGTGCGGTCGAGCGTCCGGGGAAGGTGCCGCGCCCGGACCATCGAGAGCCAGTCGTCGTCGGGGCTGCCGGTCGCGGTTCGGTTGAGATGCGCCTGCAGCGCCCGCGACGGAACCCAGAAGGGCGAGCCGAGGTGCGTCACGCGCGCCTCCGCCGGAAAGCGACGACGCCCAGCAGGACCGCCGTCCCACCTCCGATCGCGAGCCCCGCGTTCCAGCCGGGCGGGCGGTATCGCAGCCGGACCGCGGTCGTGCCCGCCGGCACGCGAACCGCGAGAAACGGACCGTTCGCGCGCGAGGTCTCGAGACCGCCGCCGGACGCGCTCGCGCTCCAGCCGCCGTCCTGCACGAGCGAGAGCACGATCCACGCCGGACCCGCCGCAGCGCTCGCGGTGAACGACGCCTCGTTGGTGGACTCGCGGTAGTCCCCGACCTGTGTGGACGGATTCGGGACGTCGCTCGCCGTGGCTCCGCGCGGTCCGAGAATCCACGCCCGCGCCGCCCAGTCGTCGGTGGCCGCGATCTGCGCGAACGCTTCCTTTCCGAACGCGGCGTTGGCGTCGGAGAGGGGCTCGCGGAGGGCGTCCGCCGGCGGGACGAGCCGCACGGACGCCGGCGCGAACGCGCGCGGCAGGACGCGGGCATTCTCGAAGAGCCTCCCGTCCGTACCCGAGTACGCGAGCCGCCATCTCGCGCCGGGCGACGCCGCGTTCGGCATCGTCGCGACGTAGCGGACGTTGAGAAAATCGAGTGCCGGCGCGTCGAGGTTCTGGAGCGTCTTGAAGTACTCGTACTTGTAGCCGCACGTCGCGTCGAGGAATTCGAGGTAGTCGTGCCTCTCGACCGCGTCGTGTGAACGGATGTCCTCGACCCCGGCGAACACGTTGGTGCTCGGGAAGAGCGGCGGCCCCTGTCCGGCGACGCGGAACGGCGGCGCTTGCGCGCGAACGTACGCGACGAGGGGCGTCTCGGGGAAGAGCCTCCCCGGGCTGTCGAGGCGGAAGATTCCGCGCCACTGGAAGAGAAGCTCGAGCGCGCCGAGCAGGGTGAGCGCGGCGATGGCCGGTCCGGGACGCCGCCGCGCCGCGACGAGGAGCAGGGCGGCGGCGGCGAGCACGACGACCGTCACGGCGAGCCGCCGCAGGTGGAACGCGGACGCGGCGGGTCCCGCGAGCGCGTGCGTTCCACGGAACGACTGATAGACGACGGCGGCCAGCGCCGCGAGCGCCAGCGCGGGAGCGGCGGCGGCGAGCGGTCGCGCCCGTCCCTCTCGCGCGTCGTTCGCGAGCCGGTCGAGCTGGAGCGCCGCGAGCGCCGGACCCGCGAGCGCCTCCCACGCGTGGAAGCGCACGGGGAACAGGTACCGGACTCCCGGCATGACGCTGAAGACCTCCGCGACGGGCCACGCGGCGGTCGCCGCGGCCCAACCGACGAGGATGATGCCGGCGAGGATCCAGGAACGAGGGCCGCGGCGCGAGCCCGGCCGGAGCACGAGACCGGCCGCCGCCCAGCCGACGATTCCGAAGTAGCCCATCGTCAGCTCGGGGAAGGATCCGTTCGAGAGAGGCAGCATCGGCGAGGCGATCCCGTTGCCGAGCGTGTGCGGAAACAGAGGCGTCGCCAGCATCCGCCAGACGGGCGCGTGGGGGCCGAGCGAAAGCAGCGGCGACCAGAACGGCCGGCGGGCGTCCACGAGCCGGCCCGAGCCGGCGATCGCGAACAGCGACGGAATGAGGAGGAACGCCGTCAATCCGACCGCGACCGCCGCCGCGATCGCGATCGCGGACGCGACGCGGCGAGGCCTCGGCAGATCGCGCGCGAGCGCCCGCCCCCCGAGCCAGAGCGCCGCGAAGAAGAAGCCCATGACCGCCGTCTCCGGATGGCCGGCGAGCACGACGAGGACGAAGAGAATCGTCAGTCCCGCGACCGCCCGCCCGCGCCCCTCGCCGGCGGCCCGCTCGACAAGGAACAGCAGCCACGGCCACAGGGCGAGCTCGGCGGACTGCGGAAACATCAGCCACGGCGGCGCGAATGCGAACGAGAGCGCGAAGAGCGTGCCGGCGAATGCGGCCGCGCGCGCCGACGCGCCGAGCTCGCGTGTCCACAGCCACATCCCGGCTCCCGCGAGGAGCAGTTTCAGCGCGCTGGTCAGCGTGTAGCCCCGCGCGAGCGGCAGGAGGAACGACAGGATCGTGAACGGCGAGAACGTCGCGGAGACGCTGTTCGCCGCGAGCGGCATGCCGCAGGCGTTCCAGCGGTTGCGCAGCGGCAGCTCGCCGGCCTTGAAGGCGAGCCGCGTCTCCTTCGCCCACGGCAGGATCTGCGTGACCACGTCGTTCAGGAACGGGTTGTACGGCGCGACGGACGGCGTCTCCATCCACGGCGGCAGCCACGCGGCGTGGTCGAGCGGAAGCAGCGTCAGCTCGCTCACGAACGCGCGGGGAAACGGAGCGGCGGCCACGGCGACGAACAGCGCGAGCGTCCCGAGGGGGATCGGCCGGCCGACCCAGCGCGCGGCGAGCGCGACTCCGGCCGCGCCCGCGAGAAGCAGCACGACGAGCGCCAGCGAGACGAGCACCGCCGGAGACTATTACGGGCCGGGAGCTCCCGGCCGCGCCGCGGCCGTGCGGTCATCGTTGCGGATCCAGAACTCGATCCCGTCCTCGTTCAGATACGGGCGGAAGCGCTCGCGGATGAAGCGCGCGACGAGCGGCGCCCGATCCGCATTCGGCACGAGATCGATCGGCGGATAGGCTCCCCTCACGAGCACCGCGCGCACGCGCGGGTTCGCCTCGACCGCGGCGATGACCTCGCGCTGCGCGGCGTCGGACTCGTAGAACGGCACCTCGTAGTAGCGGATCGGGCAGGGCCTCTCGAACAGGAAATACAGGCCGGGCTCGTTCGCGAAGTCGAGCCAAGTGTCCCGCGGCCCGAAGCCGGCGCGCCGCAAAAGGTCGGCCGTTCGCGCGACGAGGATCCGGTCGGGAAGACGGAACACGGCGCCGGCGGCTCGGCGCGGCGCGGCGATCGGTTCGAGGCTCGGGTCAAGCGGTCTCGGCGGGATCGCGCCGGCGACTAGGCGGGGCGCGGCCGGAACGCCGTGCAGCAGCGCGAACGCGGCGACGACGCTCGCCGCGGCGAGCGTTCCGACGAGGCCGTCGCGGGCCTCGCTCCGGATCCAGAGCGCCAGCAGCACGACGAGGGCCGGCACGACGAAGTACGGATAGTTGACGTGCCGTCGCTCCAGGACCGAGAGCATCGCGGCGGCGATCCACGCGGAGACGGGGACGAGCGCACGCGCCGCATCCGGCACGCGCTTCCCACGCGGCAGCAGCGCTCCGAGCAGCACGACTCCCGCCGCGGCCGCGGCGTACAGCGTCGCCGTCATGGTCGTGCTCGCGTCGAGTGGGAGCGCCGGCGGAAGCCCCTGCGCGTAGACCGGGAGCAGCGAGGGGAGGAACCGGAACGTGGTCGACGCGAACTCCGGCAGCACGCCGAGGAGCACGAGTGCGGCGAGCGCGACGCTCGACGGAACGAGCGCGCCGCGCACGAGGTGCGCGAACGCGGCGCTCCGGTCTCCGCGGGCGACCCATAGCGCCGCCGCGGCCGCCGCGCCCGCATAGACGGCGAAGTCGACGGACACGAAGAACGCGACCGCGAGCGCCGCGCCCGTCGCGAGCCACCACGCGCGGCGGCCGGTTCGGGAGGCGGCGAGCGCGAGAGCCAGCGCGGCGAACGAGGGAATGGCGCGCAGGAAGGAGTACTGGCAGAACGCGGCGAGCGACAGCAGCGCGATGCCGAGGCCGACGAGCGGACTGCCGGTCGCCCCGAGCCCGACGGCGTAGATGGCCGGCCAGAACGCCGCGCCGAGCAGCTTCCGCCCGCGCGAAAAGCCGCGATAGTCGTCGCCGAAGATTCGCATTGCTGCGGCGTCCAGACCGCCGTCGGAGAGCACGCCATGGCCCGGAACGACGTCCCGGTAGGGCCTCTCCCCGCGCAGGTACTCCGACGCCGGCAGCAGCTCGTGGCCGTTCTCGAAGAGATCGGCGATCGGCGGCGGACCGAGAACCGCCGCCGCGGCGACGGCCGCCACGCTGACGGGGACGAGCACGGCGGAGGTCGCCGCGCGGAGCGCACAGACGAGGCCCGACGAGCGCGCTCCGAGCGCGCACGCGACCGCCGGCAGCGCGTAGGCGCCGGCCAGCGCGGCGGCGGCGAACGGGATCGGTCGCCGGCCCGAGAACGCGAGCAGCAGGACGGGCGCCGCCGCGCCGAGGAACGCGGCGCCATCGTCGATCCGCCCCCGGCCGAGCAGAAGCGTCAGGGCCGCCGAGCACGCCGCGAGCAGCGCGAGAAGCAGGGCCGGCGACCGCAGGGCCACGTCGGGGAACGCGGCGATCGCGAAGATCCACGCAATCAGCGCGTGCGCGGCGATCGCCGCCCCGGAGAGTCCGCCGAGTCGCGCCAACCCGCGCGAAGGGACCGGGGGCGACGTCGGCGCCGTCGCGGGCCGCCTCCGCAGCGCCGCTCCCAGGAATCCGCCCACGACCGACAGGACGAGGAAGAGCAGGAGCCGCACGGTCTCGCGACGCGCGTCGAGGCCGTGGAGCGCCGCGTAGCCCGGCAGCGCGGGCGACGCCGGAATCCGGTCCGCGAGCAGTCCGCCGAAGAGAAACGCCGCCGCGAATCCGGCGGCGGATCCGGCGAGCGCCGCCAGCGGCGACGGCTCGGAGGCGGCGAGAACGGGCGAGCGCGGCGCCGGGAAGGTCTCGGGCTCACCCGGACGCGCGCTCATGTCGGTGTTGTATACGAATCGCGATCGGGTGTCGTCGCGCGCGCGGGGTAGCATCGCGCCGTGCGCGACGTTCCCTTCGGCCGCTCGCTCCCGCACCGTCTCTGGCGGCGCCGCGACTCGATGCGCCAGGACTGGGACTTGCGCGCGCGCGAGAACGCGCCGTTCTACATCTGCACGACGGCGGCCGAGTCCGCGGAGGCCTTCGCGGCGTCCGGCGAACGGGACCTCGTCGAGCAGGTCCTCGACGGCCTGCAGCCCGGCAGCGACTGGGCGGCGCTCGAGATCGGCTGCGGCATCGGACGGCTGCTCAAGCCGATGGCGTCGCGCGTCCGCCGCGCGGTCGGCGTGGATCTCTCCGACGAGATGATCCGGCGCGGCCGCGAGTACTGCGCGGATGTGCCCAACGTCGAGCTCCTCCGCACGGACGGCACGCTCGCCGGCCTTCCCGACGCCGCGTTCGACTTCGTCTTCTCGCACATCGTCTTCCAGCACCTGCCGCGCAAGACATACGTGGACCGGTATCTTCGCGAGGCCCGCCGCGTGCTGAAGCCGGGAGGGATCGTGCGGGTGCAGGTGGACGGCCGCTCGCGCCAGGTGTTTCGCCGGTGGGTCGCCGACTCGTGGTCGGGCGTCGTCTACTCAGCGCGCGATTTGGCGCGGCGGCTCGAGAGGGCGGGATTCCGGGTCACGGAGCTGCGGGGTGAGGGGACGCAGTATCTGAGGGCGACGGGGGTGAAGTGATGGGACCCTCGTCGCGTCTCTGCGCGCGCCGTTCGCCGGCGCGACGCTCCTCAGGATGACCGCGACGGCGCTGCGCGCTTCGCGGTCATTTCGATCCCATCGCCTCCCGGAAGTCCTTGAGGAGCTGACCCGGGAAGGGTCGCGGCGGCGCCTCGCCCGACGCCTCGACGATCAGGACGTGCGGCAGCTCCGGCGTGTCCTCCCACGTCTCGTGGCGCTCGAGGCCGGTGAGCTCCGGCCGGTCGCTCTGCCCGTATTCGCGCCGCTCCACGCGCTCGAAGCCCGATGCGGCGAGCGCCGACTCCAGGGTTGCCGCGTTGTACAGGAACTGGTGCCCCCAGCCGTGGAACGCGCGGTTGATGCGGAAGGCATCCTCGAGCGCGTCGTCCGGCGGCGCCGCCGGTCCGCGATAGTGCGTCAGCATCACCCAGTCGAGATTCGGCGTCGACAGCCGCAGCACGCCGTCGGGCAGCAGCACGCGGCGGCACTCCGCGAGGAACGCGAGACCCGCGTCGAGCGAGAGGTGCTCCAGGAAGTGCTCCGCGTAGATCGCCGCGACGCCGGAGAACGGGAGCCCGCGCCGCACGTCGAGCACCTGATCGACGCCGGGGAGGCCCTGGTTGTCGATGTTGATCCAGCCGGGAAGCGACTGCTCGCCGCAGCCGATGTGGAGGCGTGCGGGCGGCGAGTCCGGAGCGGATGGTGCGGCGTGTCGGCGGAAGAGGCGCATCGCGAGCCGACGCTAATTACCACACGACGCGACCGGCCGCCCGAAACTCGTGTAAACACCGTGTGTTAGGATTTTTGGCAAATCGTTGGAGGGCCAATGCGCAGGTTCCTTCTCCCCGCCTCGCTGCTTCTCCTCTGCCTCGTCGCTCCCACACTCACTGCTCAAACCACGGGTGAGATCGTCGGCAAGGTGACCGATGAGCAGGGCGGCGCCCTGCCCGGCGTCACGGTCGAGGCGAAGGGATCCGCGCTGCAGGGCTCGCGGTCCTCCGTGACCGACGCGACCGGCACGTACCACCTCGTGCTGCTGCCTCCCGGGACCTACACGCTGACGGTGACGCTCCAGGGCTTCGCGCAGATCCAGAAGACCGCGACGGTGGCGCTCGCGAAGACCACGACGGAGCTCATCACGATGCGCCCGTCGGCGTCCGCCGAGGTGACGGTGACCGGCCAGGCGCCGGTCGTCGACACGACGTCGACGGAGGTCGGCTCCAACTTCGACAGCCGGCAGATCAACACTCTTCCGACCGGGCGCAGCTACTCGTCGGTCGTGCTCGTCGCTCCGGGCGTCACGACGCAGACCTCCAACACGGGCGCGTTCTCGAACACGATCGCGATCTACGGCTCCTCGGGCCTGGAGAACGGCTACATCATCGACGGCGCGGACACGAGCGGCGTCGAGTACGGCGCCCAGGGCAAGGAGCTGAACTTCGAGTTCATCCAGGAGGTCGACGTCAAGACGGGCGGCTACGAGGCCGAGTACGGCCGCTCGACCGGCGGCATCATCAACGTCATCACGAAGTCGGGAGGCAACGAGTTCCACGGCGACGTGTTCGGCTACTACAACGCGAACTCGCTGCAGGCGGACAACCGGCACCCCGACGAGAACCTCTACGGCACGAACCTCGGCTTCTCGCAGTACGACTGGGGTCTCGACGCGGGCGGCTTCATCCTGAAGGACCGCATCTGGTTCTTCGGCGCCTACGACCGCGTCAAGAACACGACGACGAACGCGCTCTCCTCCGGGCCTCTCACCGGCGAGGAGTTCGACAGCCCGACCGTGCGCAATCTCGGCTCCGGGAAGCTGACGCTGATGGTCAACGCGTCGAACACGCTCGTCGGAACGTTCTTTCAGGACCCCGGGACGACGACGGGCGCGATCAACGACGGCTCGCACACGCTGAACGGCGAGCCGTCGACGTTCCTCGGCCGGCTCGACGTCGGCGGCCAGGACTGGGGCGCTCGCTACAACGGGATCTACGGCTCGACGTGGGTCGCGACCGCGCAGTTCTCCGCTCACCGCGAGCGCAACTCCGTCAGCCCGGCGACGGACGCGGGCGGGGGGATCCAGTTCGTCGACCAGAACAACGACAACTTCCAGACCGGCGGGTTCGGGCTCATCCAGCACAAGGAGTTCCAGCGCTACCTCTACAGCGGCTCCGTCACGAAGTTCCTGACGAACCACGAGCTCAAGGCGGGGCTCGAATACGAGACGCAGGACGCGACGGTGACGAAGGAGGAGTCCGGCGGGCAGCAGGTCGTGCTCGTCAACGTGCCGGGCTACTCGGGTCCGCAGATCTACCGCCACTTCTACTGGACGATCCCGACCGCCGAGCTGCCCGACAACGTGCCGACTTCGCAGCTCAACGCCAGCCCGAAGCACAAGATGCTGTCCGCCTACCTCCAGGACGGCTGGCAGGCCCTGCCCAACCTGACCGTCAACCTCGGCGTGCGCTGGGATCAGCAGAAGATCTACGACTCGGTCGGCACCCAGCAGATCAACCTGAACAGCGATTTCGCGCCGCGCCTCGGCGTCGTCTGGGATCCGACGTCGGACCATCGGACGAAGGTCTACGGCTCCTTCGGCTACTTCTACGAGCAGATCCCCATGGACCTCGTCATCCGCTCGTACAGCTTCGAGCGCCAGCCCGTCATCTACAACTACGACCCGACGTCGGTCGCCCCGGACGACGGCGCGGCGGCGCTCGCGGGCGACAACAACAAGATCCTCGGCGGCTTCACGGAGCCGTCTGACCCGAACCTCAAGGGGCAGTACGTCCGCGAGTTCCTCGTCGGCGCCGACCGCGAGGTCATGCCGAATATCGGCGTGGGCGTGAAGTACATCTACCGGAACTACGGGCGGGCGATCGAGGACTTCGTCTGCAGCGACCAGGCCGACTACTGCATCGGCAACCCGGGCGAGGGGATCATGAAGACCCTCTTCGACCTGAACTACGTCGGCGGCTACCCGGCGCCCAAGGCGCAGCGCATCTTCCGCGGCGTCCAGCTCGACTTCACGAAGCGGTTCTCCGACAACTGGTCGCTGGTCGCCTCGTATCTCTGGTCCAAGCTCGACGGCAACTACGACGGCGGCTTCGCGCCGTACACGCAGCCGCGCGGCACGGCCGACCCGAACATCTCCGCGGCGTACGACTACTTCGACTTCTTCACGAACGGCCAGAACCTGTCGAAGATCACGAACACGGGCCCGCTCTCGAACGACCGGACGCACCAGGTGAAGTTGTACGGGACGTACGTGACGCCGTTCAACCTCAACGTCGGCCTCTCGTCGTACTTCCGGACCGGAACCCCTCTGACCCGGCTCGGCTACTCAGTCGCCTACGACCGCTACGAGTACTTCCTGACGCGGCGCGGCGGGGACGGGCGCGTCCCGAGCGACTACGAGATGGACCTGCACCTCGGGTATCCGTTCCAGATCGGACCGGTCACGCTGAACGCGCTCGTGGACATCTTCTCGCTTCTCAACGTGCAGCGCGCGACGTTCCTCGAGGAGGGATACAACATCGGGCAGTTCGCGAACGCGAGCTACGTCTGTGGATCGGATCCGTCGAATCCGGACCAGGCGCTCTGCAACTCGTTCTATGGAAAGCCGATCGCGCGGACGTCGCCGCGGTCGGTGCGCTTCGGGATGCGGGTCAGCTTCTGAGGACGTGAAACGAAGAGCGAGCTGTGAGCTCGACGTATTAGCGACTACTAATATGTCAGCTCACGGCTCAGGTTCACGGCTCACGGCGACGACAGCGTTTCCCCGAAGAACCCCCCCAGCGCCGCGGCGACCGCGCCCGGGCGCTCCATCGGCGTCAGGTGCGCCGCGCCCGTGATCGTCACGAGCCGCGCGCCGGGAACCGACGCCGCGATCACTTCCGAGTCCGGCGGAGGCGTCAGCGCGTCCTGGTCGCCGACCACGGCGAGCGTCGGCACCGAGATCGACGGCAGCACCAGCCTCGAGTCCGGACGGTCGCGCATCGCGCCGATCTCGGCGACGATCGTCTCGACCTTCTGTCGCAGGATGATCCGCCGCACCCGCTCGACGAGGTCGCGCTGCTTCTGCGAATCGACCGACAGCAGGCGCGGCACCATGTCGTCCGCGATCGCGGCAGCGCCGCCCGAACGGGCCGCCTGCGCGGCCTCGTCGCGCTTCGCGCGGCCGGCCTCGTCGTCCGGCGTCGCCCGCGAGTCGACGAGAGCGAGCGCCGCGACGAGCTCCGGACGGCGCCGCATCACCGACAGCGCGGCATAGCCGCCCATCGAGAAGCCCGCCAGCCCGCGCGGCGCGGGCAGCGCCTCGAGGACCGCGGCGAGGAAGTCGCCGTAGTCGTCCATCGAGGGCTCGGCGGGCGCCTCGGTCTCGCCGCTGCCGGGGAAGTCGGGTTTCAGGACGCGGAATCTCTCGGCGAGCACGCGCGCGACGCCGGACCACATCGCGCCGTCGAGCGGGTATCCGTGGGCGAGGACGACCGCGGGGCCGGAGCCCATCTCGCGGATTCGGGCGGGCCGATCCTTCCAGGTCAGTTCCATGTCAGCGCCCTCCCGCGACAATCCTAAATCGCGCGGGACCTCACGCGATCCTCAGACGGATCGACGCGGCCGTCCCGCCGCCCGGGCGCTCCTCGAGGCGGCAGGAGCCGCCGTGGGCGCTCGCCACGGCGGCCGCCAGGAACAGGCCGATCCCGGTGCCCCGCCCGCCGCCTCGCGTGGAGAAGAACGGCTCGAACGCGCGGTTCGCGGCGTCCGCGGGGATGCCGGGCCCGCGGTCCTCGACCGAGAGGACGACGGCGTCTCCATCCCGGCGCGTGCGGATTGCGGTCCCGGCGGGTCCTGCGGTCCCTGCCGCGCCGTGCGGCGCTGGTGCGGTCCGGGGTCTTGCGGTTCCCGCCGCGCCCTGCGGCGCGGATGGCGTCGCGGCTCCCGCGGTGCCCGCCGCTTCTTTCGTCGCGGCTCCTGCGGTGCCCGCCGCTTCTTTCGTCGCGGCTCCTGCGGTGCCCGCCGCTTCTTTCGTCGCGGCTCCTGCGGTGCCCGCCGCTCCTTTCGTCGCGGCTCTCGCGTTCTCGAGCAGCGCGCGAAGGGCTGCCCGAATGGCGTCGGGGCTCGCCGCGACCGGGGGCAGGCCGTCCGCGAGGTCGAGCTCGGGAACCGGAGCGCCGGCCGCCGCGGCGACCTCCCGCACGAGCGCGTTGACGTCGACCGCCGTGCGCGGACCGTGCGCCGTTCCGACGGCGGAGAGGCTCTTCGAGAGGCGCTCGAGACCGGCGACCGCTCCCTCGATCGCCCTCAGGCTCTCGGAGTCCACGGTCCCGCCTGCCCGCATCAGGTACGCGTTTCCCGAGACCACCGCGATCAGGTTGTTCAGATCGTGCGCCGCCTTCAGCCCCAGGCGGGAGAGCAGCGCGGCCGGGTCGGCGTACGGATCCGAGGAGTCGGCCTTCACGAGGCCTCGGCCGACGCGATCCCCTCCTCCTCCACGATCGCCGAGAGCTCGCCGACCGCGTCGCGATCCCACCATCCGCGCTTGACGCCGTCGCCCAGGATCTCGAACGCGAGCGCGACCGTCAGCGCCCCGCGGTACGAGCGGTCCGTCGTCAGCGCGTCGAAGATGTCGGCGACGGTGACGACGCGGACCGGGATCGGGATCGCCGATCCCGAGATGCCCTCCGGGTATCCCGATCCGTCGAGCCGCTCGTGGTGGTGGTAGACGATCGGCAGCGTCTTGCGCATCGTCCGCATCGGGGAGAGCAGCTCGTGGCCCACGACCGGATGCTGCTCGATGACCTCTCTCTCCTCGTTCGTCAGCTTGCCGGGCTTGCGGAGCACGGCGTCGGGGATGACGATCTTGCCGAGGTCGTGGAAGAGCGCGCCGCGCCGCATGTCGTGGCGCGTAACGGCGTCGAGGCCCATCCGGATGGCGACCCGGTCCGCGTACTCGGCGACGCGGCCGCTGTGGCCCGCCGTGTACGGATCGCGCGCGTCGATCGTCCTCGCCAGCGTCAGGATGACGCGCTCCGCGTGCTCGTGCTCGTCGGCGAACTGCTTGAGCAGCACGAGCGCGCGGACGCGCGGAAGAAGCTCCTCGGCCGAGAACGGCTTCGCGAGGAAGTCGGTCACACCGAGCGCCTGGGCGCGCATCCGCTCGGCGTTGTTGGAGGCGCCGGTCAGCATGACGACGGGAAGCAGCCGCGTGACCGGGTCCTCGCGGATCGCCTCGAGGACCTCCTGACCGCTCCGGTCGGGCAGCTGCAAGTCGAGGACGACGAGATCCGGCGGCTCGGCGCGGAGTCGGGTCAGCGCCTCCTCCGCCGTGGCGAACGGCTCGACGGCGTAGCCGGCGGAGTGGAGCAGCCGCTCGAGGAGCCCGCGGACTCCCTCGTCGTCGTCGACGACGAGGATCCGCGCGGCCGGCGGCTCGACGGCGGGCACTTCGTGCCGCGCCTCGGAGAGAGGCCCCCGGACTGCGCCCTCGCGGGACGCCCTGGACGGATCGCTCATTGGAGAAGTCCTCCAATTTTACCGGATCGGGACAACCGCCGGTCAGTCCGGCCTCGACGCGCGCGGGCGGCCCAGGCCCGCCGCGGCGGCGATGCGGCGGGTGAGGGTCGGGATGGCCGCCCGCTCGAGCTCGCCGGGCGTCATCCAGCGGAGGTCGACTGCGGTCCCCGCGACGGCTGCGGTCCCGGCTCTTGCGGTGCCCGCGACGGCTGCGGTCCCCGCCGCGCCCTGCGGCGCGGGTCCTTTCGTCGCGGCCGTCGCTTCGGCCGCGTCGACGGCATACACCCTCACGGAGATGCGCCGGTTCATGATCGCGTGACGGGCCTCGCCGAGGACCCCTTCGCCGGACATCTCCAGCCCGAGGCCGTAGCCGGCGAGCTCCTCGGCGAGCGCGGAGCGCGCGTCGTCCGGCCGATCCGCCTCGGCGGACGGGAAGCGCCAGAGCCGCGACAGCAGCGAGCCGTTCGCGCGCACGACGAGCACGCGCCCATCGGCGCGCCGCGCGACGCCCGCCGCGAGGTGCACGTCTCTCGTCTCCGGTCGCGGCCGGCGGACGGGGTAGCGCTCGGGCTCGCCCGCCTCGCGCGCCTCGCACCACCGCGCGACGGGGCACGCGAGGCAGCGCGGCCGGCGCGGAAGACAGATCTGCTGGCCGAGGTCCATCCACGCGGCGGTCGCGTCTCCCGGCCGGTCGTCCGGCAGCAGCGCGCCGGCGAGCTCGAGGACGCGGCGCTCGCGGGCCTTGCCCGGCGGGTCGCCGACGCGGAAGAGACGCGCGATCACGCGCGTGACGTTCGCCTCGGCCGCGGGCGCGCGGATGCCGAAGGCGATCGAGGCGACCGCCCCCGCGATGTAGTCGCCGAAGCCGGGCAGCTCGCGCAGGACCACGGGGTCGGAGGGGATCCGGCCGGCGTGCCGCGCGACGATCTCGCGCGCGGCGCGATGGAGGTGGCGCGCGCGCGCGTAGTAGCCGAGGCCGGACCAGGCCGCGAGCACCGACTCCTCGCGCGCCCTCGCGAGGCTCGCGACATCGGGGAAGCGGGCGATGAACGCGTCGTAGCGCGCGGCGACCGCGGCGACGGTCGTCTGCTGGAGCATCACCTCGGAGACCCAGACGCGGTACGGGTCCGGAGCTCCCGTCTGCCGCCACGGAAGCTCGCGCTTCTCGCGGTCGAACCAGGTCAGCAGCGCGCCGCGGATGGCGCGAGCGCGGCCGTTCGCTACGACGTCGTGATCTCCGTGCGCGGCGCGATCCAGCCGGGTTCCCGCATCAGGTTGACGATGAAGGTCTTCTCCTCCTCGTTCGGGAGGACCTCGGCGACGTGCTTCTCGTACTCTGCGGCCGTCAGCTTCTCGCCCGTGACGGAATAGGTCTGGCCCGTGAACTCGCCGATCGCGCGGTGGAACTTCAGATCCGGCGCGCGGAACGGCTCAGCGCCCGCCGGGAGGAGACGGCTGATCGACTCGAGCAGCTTCTCCGATTCCTGCCGGTACATCTCGCGGGAGATCTCGTTCAGGTGTCCGCGGTCGGGATCCGCCGGCTGCTTCGACTCGTCGTAGCGGCCCTTCAGACCCCAGACGTAGAACCACTCCGCCGACGAGGACGAGTCCTTGCCGAACAGGTCGTACGCGGTCGAGAGCCACTTGTAGATGTACTTCTGCAGCAGCGCGGGAGGCACGCGGTTGGCCTTCACGATGCGCTGCAGCCCCATGTGGCCGGTCCCGAGGTGGAACCCCTCCTCACGCAGCATCGGTCCCATCGAGCGCGCGAGCGGCGCGAACGCCGAGGTCGAGAGCATGTTGAGCTGGAACTTGCCGTCGCGGTCGACGAACTCGGTGTAGGTGAAGAAGTCGACCCAGTTGTCGACGTCGACGTTGAAGGAGCCGAGCAGGCGATTGTTCTGCCAGGACCGGCGCTCGAGGAGCTTGCGCGCCTCGATCTTGCCGGTCTCGCCGAAGTTCTGCACGAGCAGATGGCACATCTGCCAGCCGTGGCGCATCTCCTCGACCATGATCCGGCACACGCTGTCCGTGTCGTAGTCCGACGGCGAGGTCTGCAGCAGGTTGCGCTGCTGCTCGACCGACGCGAACTCCGTGTCGCCCTGGTACACGATCAGGTTGAGCAGAGAGTCGCGGATGTTCTGCTGCGGGATCTGGGTGACCCGCTCCCACTTCTTGGAGCCGGCGAAGTCACCGAACTCGATCTCGTCCGTCTTCAGGTCGCCGTACTTGGCCTCGAATGCGTAGTCCGAGTACTTCGGCAGCTCCAGGCCGATGTCCTTCTGCCAGGCCCGGAACGCGTCGATCCAGTCGTCGAATGTGGCGATTTTCTTCATCTTTTTCCCAAACCCCTATCATATCCGGTTTATGCCGATCGACATCGACTGGGAGGGGCTCGTCGTCGCGTTCGAGAACCGCTCCCAGCGCATCACGCATTTCTTCGACCGACGCACGGGCGACGTCGTCCAGGTCCTCGCGGAGCGGGAGGCCGCGCGGCACGCGGAGCTCTCGGCGGACCCGCGCTATGCGGCGCTGCCGCGCGACGCGGGGGAACGCTCGCGCGGCGATCTCGCCGAGTTCGCGGCGCACTGCGCCGACGAGTCCTGCCGCCGCGATCTCTCCGGCGCGCTCGCCGCCGAGGACGGGATCGGCGCGTTTCGCGAGGCCCTCCGGAAGCATCCGAAGGAGGAGGCGCACTTCTTCCAGTTCAAGGAGAAGCGGGCGCGGGAGAGAGCGATCGAATGGCTGACGGCGCAGGGGATCGTGAAAGCGAACTAGAAGGGCGTCACGGCTCCAGCGTCAGCACCCCGAATCGCCGCGCCTCGTGGAAGTCGGCCGGGCTCGTCAGAATCGGCGACCACGCGGAGAACTCGTCCGGACTTCCCGAGGGCGCGCCGCGGTCGACGCGGTAGAAGTTCGCGCGCCATCGCGCTGGAACGGGGCTCACGAGCTCGTCGAGCGGAATGCCCAGCGCGGCCGACCAGCGCTTCGGGTGGCGGCGAACGGTCGCCGACAGGCCGGAGCAGTCCCACGATGTGTCGACGCGCATCCCGGCGCGGACGAGGTCCGGCGAGTCCACGCGCGCGTCGAACGTGGTGCCGAGCGGGTTGACCTCGAACTCGAAGTAGAGATGCGGCGGATCGACCGGCGCGAGGAAGACCTCGTAGACGTCTTCCTCCCAGAGGTTCTCGTCGTGCCCCCGGTAGGTCGCGACGGATCCGTCGTCGCGTCCGTCGAAGCGGACGCAGAGGGTGCGACCGCGCAGGGCGATCCGCAGGCTCGTCGAAAGCCGCGGCGGCCGGCCCGTCACGGCGTCGGCGAGACGCTGCGGCGGAAGCTCGACGAGACGGCGCGTGGGGGAGATCGACGGGACGGCGAGCTCGGGGACGGGCGGAGCGGTCACCGGTCGATCCTATCGGTGTAGGGATCAGTCCCTGTCAATCCGAGCGTGAGCGAGGGATCCCTTTCTACTCTTGTCATTCCGACCGTGAGGAATCCGCCTACCTGTCATTCCGACCGCGAGCGAGAGGAATCCGCCTACCTGTCATTCCGAGCGTGAGCGAGGAATCCCTTTCGGAATCGAGGGATGGCCAAGAAAGGGATCCTTCGCTCCGCTCAGGATGACAACTTCCGGAATCCCTCTCGGCGTCGACGCGTGGCTGAGAAAGGGATCCTTCGCTCCGCTCAGGATGACAACTTCCGGAATCCCTCTCGGCGTCGACGCGTGGCTG
>DATBBK010000256.1:0-10870 GCA_036271035.1 Thermoanaerobaculia bacterium
CACCTCGGCGACGCGCGGGGGCGCGATGCGGTGCTCGATCTTCAAGAAGTCCGGGTACAGGTCCTGCGTGCCGTGCGAGAGGAACATCATCATCGTCATCAGCGCGACGAGGTAGCCGAGCCGCGGCAGGAACCGGCGCACGGTCTCGCCGAAGGCGGACCACGTCGGGGCGCGGTGCTGCTTCCACGCCTCCGACTCCGGAACGTGCCAGCGCACGTAGAACGCGAGCAGCGCCGGCACGCCGCCGACCCAGAACATCGCGCGCCAGCCCCAGGCCGGCAGCACGAGACGCGCGGCGACGGCGGCGAGGAGGTAGCCGATCGAGTACCCGCTCTGCAAAACGCCCGACAGGAGCCCGCGCCAGCGCCTCGGCGCGCTCTCCATGGCGAGCGAGGCGCCCACGCCCCACTCGCCCCCCATGCCGATCCCGAAGAGCGCCCGCAGCACCAGGAAGCTCGCGTAGCTCGGCGCGAAGCCGCAGAGGACCTCCACGGTCGAGAAGAAGACGAGGTTGATCATCAGCGGCACGCGACGGCCGTATCGGTCCGCGAGGAGGCCGAAGAGCACGGCGCCGACCGGCCGCATCGCGAGCGTCGCGGTCAGGCTCCAGACGATGTCCCTCTTCGAGACGCCGAAGTGATTCGCGAGCGTGTCGACGAGGAACACGACGACGAAGAAGTCGAACGCGTCCATCGTCCAACCGAGAAAGCCGGCGGCGACGGCGTGGAAGCGCCGCGAGGCGCCCGCTGGTGCGGCGGTCACGGGACGTCCCCCGCCCCGCCCGCCATCGGAGGAGCGTGCCGATGCGAGGGGCGCAGGACCCTAACCGCCGGTCTCGCGGCGGCGATATTCCTCGAGCCGCTTGCGGTCCGTGACGTCGCGGCAGACCGCGAGCGCGGCGATCGTGCGGCCGAAGTCATCGGCGAGCGGCACGACCACGGTGTCGCAGACTCCGGCCACGCCGTCGGCGCGCACGAAGTGGATCTCGCCGGACCAGCGGCCCTCGCGGCGCATGTCGGCGATGAGCTCGGTGGCCGTCCGCTCGATGCCGGGCGCGCGAAGCCGATCCGGCGTGTGGCCGATCATCTGCTCCTTCGTGAAGCCGAACATGCGCTCCGCGCCGGGGTTCCACTCGACGATGTGCGCCTGCAGGTCGAGCGTGATGACCGCGTCCGAGATGTGGTCGAACGCGCGGGCGTGGCGGCGAACCGTGTCCTCCATGAGGCGCAGGCGGGTCACGTCGTGGAAGCTCCACACGCGCCCGACCGTCTTCCCGTTGATCTGCTGCGGATGGGAGTAGCGCTCGAACATCCGGCCGTCCTTGAACTCGAGCCAGTCGTAGCTCTGCGCCTCGGGCTGGTCGTAGAGCTCCTTGACCTTCTTCACGAACCGCTCGGGGTCGCGCAGCTGGCCGAGGACGTAGGCGAGCGCGCGGCTGTCGTCCCTCGAGATCATGACGGACTCGGGGATGCCCCACATCTCGACGAACTTGCGGTTGTAGCTGACGATGCGGCCCTCGCGGTCGACGCAGAGCACGCCGTCGGCGGTGGCCTCGAGTGTCGCGCGGAGGAGCGACAGCGATTCCTCGCGCTCCCTCTCGGCGCGCTCGCGTTCCGTGACGTCGCGGAAGCTCCACACCCGTCCGACCGTGCGGCCCTCCACGACCTGCGGCCGCGAGTCCCGCTCGATGCGGCGGCCGTCGAGCAGCTCGATCACGTCGTGACTGAACGCGGACGGCTGCGCGTAGACGGTCATGACCTTCTTCACGAACGACGCAGGATCCTTCAGCTTCGCCACGACGGACGCGATCGCCTTGTTCTCGTCGCCGCTCTCGACGACGTCGTTCGGGACGTCCCACATGTCGACGAATTGCTGGTTGAAGTGCACCATCTTGCCGGCCGCGTCGACGACGAGGATTCCGTCGGCGGTGGCGTCGATCGTCGCCTCCAGCAGGGCGACGGAGCGCTCCAGCTCCAGCTCGGCGTCCTTGCGGGGCGTGACGTCGAAGGCGATGCCGATGACGCCGCGAATCTCGCCGTCGGACCCGCGGAGCGGCTCGACGTGCGACTGGAAGGTGCGTCCCTCCCAGATCGCCTCGTACGTGACCGACTCGCCCTTGAGCGCGCGGCGGTGCGCCTCGATGGGACCGTACTCGGGGTCGGTGGTCCGGAAGTACGCGAAGAGGGTCGTTCCGCGCACGTCCTGGTCGGCGTCGGCGAGCACCTCGCGGCCCGAGCCGGTCGCGCCGGTGAACCGCAGGTCGGTGTCGGTCGTCCAGAGGATCGCGGGAAGCTGCGAGAGCGTCACCGCCAGCGTCTGCTCCTGGTTGCGGATGACCTCGTCCGCCGCCGAGAGCGTGCGCTCCTGCACGCGGATGACGCGGTCGGCGCGCTCGCGCTCGTCCGCCATGCGTCGCTTGAGCTCCATCTGCGCGACGACCAGCCGCGAGAGCGCCCGCAGCGCATCCGCCTGGTGCGGCGTGAGCTCGCGCGGCTGGCTGTCGGCGACGCACAGACTCCCGACGGACGACCCGTCCGGCGTCACGAGGGGCGCGCCGGCATAGAAACGGATCCCGGGATCCCCGGTGACGAACGGATTGTGCGAGAACCGCCCGTCCTCGCGCGCGTCGGGGACGACGAGCAGGTCCTTGCCCATGACCGTGTACGAGCAGAACGCGATGTCGCGCGAGGTCTCCGTGCCGTGGACGTTCACGCGCGCCTTGAACCATTGGCGGTCCTCGTCGATCAGCGTGACGAGCGCCATGGGCGTCTCGCAGATCTCGGACGCGAGCTTTGCCAGATCGTCGAACGCCGGCTCGGGAGGGGTGTCGAGAATGCCGTACCGTCGCAGCGCGGCGAGCCTCTTCGGCTCGTCGGCAGGCCGCGGCGCCTGGGGGGGCATGGGGCGAATCATATGGCCGCACGGACCGGCGGCAAGCGAGGTTCCAGGTTTCAGATTGCCTGAACCCCCTGGAACCTGAACCCGGCGACTACTTCGCCGATCGGGCGGTTGCGGCCCGGGCCGCGCCGATCCGGCTGAGCAGGTCCGGCTTCGCGGCGTCTCGCTCGAGCGTCGGGAACTTCTCGCCGTCGTGGTACTCGATCTTGCACGTCTTGAACGTGTCCACGTTCTCGACGAGCAGCTCGATCCCGGAGACGCCCCTCTTCGCCTCCGCGAGCGCCTCGCGCAGACCCTTGACGGAGTACCGCCGCCCGTTGATGGCGACGAGCCGCATCGACGGGCCGACTCCCGCCTCGGCGGCCGGCATCCCGGGAACGGCGTCGCGGATGATGCCGTCGTCCGCGTTGCCGCTGGTCCCGTCGCCCTTGATCGTGATCCCGAGCGACTGCTGGAAGTCGTAGATCTCCGACTCCTCCTCGGCGGCGCGCACCAGATCCGGCCTCGCGTCGCCGTAGACGACCCGCCAGCCCGACGCCTCGATCCCGCGGAACGGCGGCGCCGGCGCCACGTCGACGATGCGCTCGCGGAAGAAGCCCGCCCAGTCGTTCGGCGCGACGGCGTGGAGCGCGGCGACGACGTCCTCGAACGTGTACGTCTTCACTTCCGGTTTGCCGCCCGGTCCGCCGTGGAACGCGTGGGCGAAGTCGTCGAGCGACTTCTTGCCGGCCGTCTTCTGTCGGATGAGCGAGTCCACCTCGAGCCAGACGAGCTCGCCTTCGGGATAGAAGTCCACGCCGCGCCGCCACGACGCCCAGTCCGGCCGCCCGAAGTACAGCAGCTGCGCGGCCGTCGCGGTGTCCTCGAGCGGACGCCACGCGCGGCCGGCCTGGCGCGCCATGTTGCCCGCGATGATCGCGACGTTCTCGCGGTACTGCTCCGGCGTGCGCATGCCGCTGCGTCCCGCGAGCACGTCGCCCCAGTACTCGGTCAGGCCCTCGTAGACCCAGAGCAGCCGGCTGTCGACGGGCGGCTGGTAGTCGGCGCTGACGCCGCTGACGAGCCCCGCCGGCCGGCGGTACTTGCCGTTCCACGAGTGGGTGTATTCGTGCGAGAGCAGCGAGCCCAGCACCTTCTTCGCGTCCGGGTCGATCAGGGAGCGCTCGGCCGCGCGGTTGTCGCTCGATTCGTGATGCTCGAGCCCGTTCGAGCCGACGTGGTCGGACAGCGTGAGGAGGAAGTGGTACTCGCCGTAGTGGCGCGAGCCGAAGAGCGCGAATGCCTCGGCGACGAGGCGCCGGTACGTCGCCGCGTCCTCCTCGGAGATGCGGACCGATGCGGCGCTGTCTCCCGCGAGGTGAAGCCAGTGGCCCGGCTGCTGTCCCGGCGTCAGGTCGACCGTCTTGAAGTGCGCGCCCGAGAGGACGGGCGAGTCGATGAGCGTCACCAGCGAGACCGGCGCGAAGGCGATCGCGTCGCCGGCGGCCCGAGCCGCGTGCAGCGACGTCGCATGCTCCCAGCCCGCGGGCAGCTTGAGCGACGGCGCGAAGAGCAGCTCGTTCGACTCCGTGCCGGGCAGCTCGGGATAGAGCATCACGCTCCACCAGTTGACAATGGCGAGCTGCGCGGTCGCGGTGGTCCAGGCGTCGGGCGCCGCGACGTAGTCGAACGCGAGGTCGAGCGAGCTCGCCCCGTCCGGCACGACGACGTCGAACGCCCACATCTCCTTGGGCTGCCGCTGCCAGGCGATGGACTTGCCGCCGGCCGAGACCTTCAGGCCGACGAGATCCGTGATCGGGCCGGTCGGCCCGTGCTCTCCGGGGATGAACTTCGGATAGACGAGCGTGAGCTTCCCCGGCGCGGCCGGAATCGTCTCGTGGACGTGGAAGATCTTCCGCGGCGCGTCGCTCGCGTCGACCTGGATGGCGATCGGTGCGCCGGCCGCGGCGGCGGCGCGGAGAGGCGATCCGAACGCGAGGACGGCCGCGACCAGGAGAACGGGACGAGACACACGCATGCGCTGCTCCTTCGACGTTGCGATGAAAGCGTCCGGCCGACTATCGCGCGCGCGCCGGCGGGGACTCCGGAACTTCCCACGCGACGAGCTCGGGCTTGGGATAGGCCCGCACCAGGATCGGGGTCGTGATGACGGTCGTGAAGAGCGCCATCGTGATGAGCCAGAAGAACGCCGCTGGCGAGATGACGCCCATGTCCGCGCCGATGTTGATGACGACCAGGGCCATGAGCGCCCGCGTGTTCATCAGCAGACCGATCGAAAGCGACTCCTTCCACGGCAGCCCCGACGCGCGGGCGGCGAGCGTGGTCGCGCCGAACTTCGAGACGCAGGAGACGCCGATCACCGCGGCGAGCGCCGCCCACAGCATCGGGTCGGAGCCCAGCGAGCCGATGTCGGTCCGCAGCCCCGAGAAGACGAAGAAGATCGGGAGGAACAGGATCGACACGAGGTCTCCGATCGACGACTGGATGCCGTCGGCGAGATCGCGGTTGAACGACCCGGCGATGCCGCAGAGGAAGCCCCCGAAGATCGAGAAGACGCCGAGGGCGTTCGTCGCCGTCGCCGTCGTGAAGGTGACGACGAGGACGATCGCGAGCAGCCCCGCCGGCAGCCCGCCGTTCTTCTCGCGCCGGATCGACAGGCGCGAGATCCCGAAGCGGCCGAGCGCCCAGAAGGCGACGCCCAGGACCGCGACGCCCGCGAGAGACGCCGCGAGCGATGAGAGGTCGGCGCGGCCGTGCGTCACCATCGCCACGACGGCGCCGAGGAGGATCCAGCCGAACACGTCGTCGATCGCGGCCGCGGTGATCGACGTCAGGCCCATGCGGGTCCGCGTCAGCCGCGTGTGGATCAGGATGCGCCCCATGATCGGGATCGCGGTGATCGAGACGGCCGTGGCGAAGAAGAGGCGGAACGCCAGCTCGGACGCTCCCACCGGCGAGAGCCGGAACAGCCAGCCGGCGAGCCAGTAGCTGGCGACGAACGGGACGATGATGCCGGCGCCCGCGACCGCGCTCGACGCGCGGGCCGCGTGACGGAGACGGTCGAACGGAAACTCGAGTCCGATCAGCAGCATCAGGAGGACGAGCCCGACCTGCGCCATCGCGGAGAGGACACCCGTCGTCTGCGGCGTGAGCATCGTCTTGATCGCGCCCGGATACAGGCGCCCGAGCAGCGACGGCCCGAGGATGACTCCGGCGAGGATCTCGCCGACGACGGGCGGCTGACCGACCTTTCCGAACAACCAGCCGAAGAACCGCGCGGACGCGACGATGATCGCGAGGTCCGCGCAGAGCAGAAGGAGCATCTTCTCGAGCGCGAGATAGGAGCTCATCTCCTCAGCTCGCTTTCGCGGCCGCCGCCGTCGCCGCGGCCGGAACCAATGCGTTGTGCTTCTGGGCCGCGGGCGGCTTTCCGGCCGGGGCCGCGGCCGCCGCGAGCCGGTCCCGGATCGCCTTCGACAGCGGAATCAGCGCGTGTCCCTTCTCCTGCGAGGCCTTGTCGTAGGCCTCGAAGAACGCGGTCGGTCCCGCCGCGAGCGCGGCCCGGTACCCGTCGACGCCGACGGCCGAGATGATGCCGTCGGCGAGGAACGCACCGGCGGGACCGGCGACGCGCACGGCGAAATCGGGCCGTCGGATCTCCGACTGGAGACTCACGCGCGCGTCGAGGTCGCCCTCCGTCGAGACGAGCTTGTCGGCGACCCGATTCAGATCGTCGAGGCTCGTCCGCATCGGCTCCTTGAGCCACACGGAGAGCGGGAAGAAGTTCTCGTCCACTCCATAGAGCGACACGGGCCCGCGCTCCGCGACGGCCCGCACCAGCGGCTCGAGCTGGCCGAGCGACGCGTCGTGACGGCTCCAGACCGGGCTCTCGCTGCGGTAATGCGCCCAGGCGCGCGCGTACGCCTCCGTCGCCATCATGCGCGACAGGTGCTGGATCTGCTCGTTCGGCCCCGACGACTGCAGGTCCGCGAGGGCGCGCTCCAGGTCGATCACCAGCGTCCGCTCACCGCCCTCGGAGGTCGCGACGACGATCTGGTCCGTGCGACCGGCCAGGCCGAAGGTCATGGCGACCGGAACGGTGACCGGCACGGCGGGCGTCGCCGGAATCAGCGCGCGCGCGCGATCGGAGACGCGCCTGGTCAGCTCGCCCTCGCGCGACGAAATCTGCGAGAGCAGCGCCTCCCACTTCGTCCGATCCTCCCGGATGCGGCGGAAGTCGAAGACGGTGATGCGCGCCTGCGCGTCGAAGGCGGCCGCGAGGTCATGCTCGTAGACGTCGCGGCCGCGTCCGGACTCGCGGATCTCGGACTGCACCACGGGCAGGATCTCGATCGCGTGCGCGTCGTTCGCGTCGAACTGCGACTTGGCGAGGAGCGCGAGGAGCTCGCGCGCCGGCCGTAGGTCGAGATTCACGGTGACCGGACCGGGGTTGACGGGAGCGGTGTCGTACGGCGCGCGCGACCCACCGGCGGGAGCGGCCATGCGTGGCTCCGCCGGCGGCGCGCCCGAGCAGGACCACGCCAGGATCGCCGAGCCGGCGCAGAGGACCGCGAGCGGAGCGCCGCCGCGCAGCAAGGCCGCGAGCGAGGCCGGCGCGCGGCGCGGCGTGGTCATCCGAGGATCGCCGCCATCGCCTGGTCCGTGTCGGCGAAGCTCTCGAGCACGGCGTCGGCGTTCTCGGCGGCGAGGCGCGCCGTGGACGTGATCCCGGTCGCGACGCCGACGGAGCGGACGCCGATGCTCCGCCCGCACGCGACGTCGTGCACCGAGTCGCCGACCACGACGACGGACTTGCCCTCGAATCGCCTCCCGGTGTGCGCGAGGGCGCGCTCCACGGCGATCGGCGGCAGCTCGTAGCGGTTGGCGGAGTCGCTGCCGAACGCGCCGAACGGGAAGTAGCGGTTGAAGTCCGGCGGCGTCAGTTTCAGGCGTGCGCCCGGCTCGAGGTTGCCGGTCAGCAGACCGAGCGTGACTCCCGGCTCCGCGGCCAGCCGCTCGAGCAGCGCGGGGATGCCGGGCTTCGGCGTCACGGTGGCCGTCTTCAGGCGGCGCTCGAGCTCCCGGACGTAGACCCGGAGGGCGTGCTCGAGCTTTTCCTCGCAGCGTTCATCGCCGATGTCGGCGCGCAGCAGCTCGCGGACGATCTGTGGGTCGGTCTTGCCGGAGAAGTCCCACTTGCCGCGATCCTGGTGCTCGTCGCGGGCGCTCCAGCCGTAGGCGGTCTCCAGCGCGGACAGGATCGAATCGCGCGCGGCGGCGCCGGCCGAGAGGAGCGTGCCGTCGATGTCGAAGAGGACGAGCCTGTGGCCGTTGGTCGCGGACATTCAGCGGCCGCCGGTGATTCCCGATGTCTTCATCGCGCCGGAATCATATTCAAACCGCCGACCGTGCCACTGAAGGATGGAGCGCATCGCCCCGCGCCAGTAGTCCCAGTCGTGGCCGCCCGGCTCGAGCACGACGGTCGTCGGCACGCCCCGCTCGTTCAGGAGCATGCCGTACTGCGCCGCGACGTGGTCCAGCCCGTAGACGTCGTTGGTCCCGGCCCGCAGCTCGACGACGAACGGCGGCCGCTCGAAGCAGAGGTTCCAGAGGATCCGCCAGGCGTCGTTCTCGGCGAGCGAGTTCCTCTCGTGATCCCGTCCGAAGATTCGCATCAGCGTGAAGCGGGCGACCCAGCTGTAACGCGGCAGCTCGGTCCAGTCGAACGGGATGATCGCGCCGGAGAGCGAGGAGACGCTCCCGTAGAGGCCGATGTGGCGCAGCGCGGTCTTCACCGCGCCGTACCCTCCCATCGAGATCCCGGTGATCGCCTGCGAGCCGGGGCCGGCGAGGACGCGATATCGCGACGCGATCTCCCGCGGCAGGTCGGCCGAGAGGAACTCTTCGAAGCGCTGCGAGCCGTCGTAGGAGTCGGAGAACCACGTGCCCGGGCCGTCGGGCGCGACGATGAGGAACTCCGGCAGCGTACCGTCGCGCATGGCGGCCAGCGCATCGGCGGCGACGCCGCGGCGCACGAGGGTGCGGCCGTCGCCGTAGCCGTCGTGCAGGAAGTAGAGCACCGGATAGCGCCGCTCGGGCGAGCGCGCGTACGACGGCGGCAGCAGGACGTAGACGTCGTTCGGAGACGGAAGGCTCGGCGCGGCGATGCGTTCGACGCGGACGCCTTCGGGAGCCGCGCCGCTCGCGCACGAGATAGCGGCTCCGATCGACAGGACCAACGCGGCGCGCACTGCCCACCGCGCGCCTCCCGCCGTCCGACCGGCCGTGGGCTCGTCGTTCGAGTCCGGCGCGGCGAGAAAGACGCGGCGCACGCCCCGATCATATTTCGTGGGAGGGATGCCCGCGGCCTCGCTGCCATAGACTGATCTCCGCATGCGCGACGAGCTCAGCCGACTCCCGCCGGAGCTCGCGGCGAGTCTGTCCGGAGAAGGCTTCCGGCGCCGCCGGCGCCTCGTCATCCTGCTCGCGACCACGGATGCCGACGGCTTCGCGCGGATTGCGCTGCTGACGATGGGCGAGGTGCGCGCGGCGTCGGACTCGCGGCTCGCGGTCGCCGTGCAGGCGCGCAGCCGGACGGCGGTCAATCTCGTCCGGCGCGCGAACGCGACGATCCTCTATCTGAGCCGCAACCTGACGGCCTCGGTCCAGGCGCGAGCCGGACGCGGCCGCGTCTGCCGCACGGACCCGGAGCGCCGGCTCTTCCCGCTGCGCGTCGAGAGTGTTCGGATCGACCGGCCGGCGCCGACCGAGGCCGGCGTCGACCTGTTGACCGGGCCGACGTTCACCGGCCGCGGTGCCGGCGCGCTCTTCTCGGACGAGCTCTTCCTCGAGCTCGCCGAGGCGGCGGCGACGGCCTGACCGCATGAAGTTCGACGGCAGGGTCGTCCTCGTCACCGGCGCCGGACGCGGCATCGGCCGCTCGATCGCTCTCCGCTTCGCGGAGGAGGGAGCGCGCGTGGCGATCGTCTCGCGGACGGAGCCGCAGCTGGCCGAGACCGCGCGGCAGGTCGCCGGGCTCGGCCGCGTGGCTCTCGCGATTCCCGCCGACATCACGCAGCCCGGCGCGCCCGAGGAATGCGTCGCCGCCGTGGAGAGCGAGCTCGGGCCGCTCGACGTGCTCGTCAACAACGCGGGCGTCTTCGTCTGGCGGCCGTTCCTGCAGCTCGCGCCGGGAGACTGGGACCGCGTCATCGCGACGAACCTGACGGCGGCCGCGGCGTTCTGCCGGGCCGCGCTCTCGCGCATGGTCGAGCGCCGCCGCGGCCGGATCGTGAACGTCGCGTCGGTCCACGGAATGCGCGGCGACGCTAACGTCGCCGCTCAGAGCGCCGCCAAGTTCGGGCTGATCGGCCTGACTCAGAGTCTCGCCCGCGAGTTCCGCGCGCACAACATCGCAGTCAACGCGGTCAGCCCGGGCACGGTGGAGAACAAGAAGGAGGAGGGCTCGGGCGAGCACGTCGCCCCGCTCGCGGAGAAGTTGTGGCCGCGGGACATCGCCAAGGCCGTGCTCTTTCTCGCCTCCGACGACGCCGCCGCGATCACGGGCACGACGCTCGAGGTCTTCGGCGGCACGCACCTGACGATCCAGCCGTAACCCTTCTCCCTCTCCGCCCTCAGCCTCCCCCGTCCGGGATCAGCGGCCCGCCGTGATCGCCTCCACGTGGAACGCGGCGGCTGAGATCGACTGGAAACGCTCGCCGGGAAAGAAATACGTGTCCGTGTCGCCGTAGCGCGTCCAGCCCTGAGAGGCGAACGTCCATTCCTCCGTCGGGAACGGCGTCGTGATGAAGACGGGCGTTCCCCATCCCCAGAGCGTGCCGTCGGTGGCGAGGCCGATGCTGAATCCCCACCCTGCGGCGATCGCCTTGAACCGCACGCCCGGCGGAGGAACGAGCGCGCCGCCCGCTCCATTGCCCCAACCGGTCACAGTTCCGTCCCGCTCGATGGCGAG
>DATBBK010000257.1:0-2884 GCA_036271035.1 Thermoanaerobaculia bacterium
GATCAGGATCGGACCGCCACCCTCTCCGAGCGCCTCGACGGCGCGACGCGCGGCGTCGCCCGTCCCGAGCGGCGGGTCCTGGACGACGAGGGTCACGTTGCGGCCGGAGAGCACCTCGGCGACCCGCTCGCGGCCGGAACCGACGACGACCACCACGCGCGACGGGCTCACCGCCTCGGCCGCGGCGAGCACCGCCTCGATCAGCGTGCGGCCGCCCACCCGGTGGAGGACCTTCGGCAGGGTCGAACGCATGCGCGTTCCGGCGCCCGCGGCGAGGACGACCGCCCTCGGGGCCGCGTCGCTCTTCGTCGGAGCGGAGCGGGGACGCGTCCGGTCGCGCGAGCGCGGCGAGACCGCCCGGGAACGGCGTCGGGGCTTCGCGGCGCGCGGGCTCATGACCCGAAGTATAGAAGGCGCCGCGCCGCCGCCGCGGGACGGCGGCCGGCGGCGACCTCCGCTACGACGCGAGCAGCTTCTGGAACTCGGGCGCCTCGCGGACCGGGTCGAAGTCGCGGTCGTGCCTGGCCAGGATGCGGTGGCGCTGGTCCTCGGCGATCGCCTTCTGCAGGTGGTCCACCGCGACCGCCAGATCGCCCTGCTGCGCGTAGCAGCACGCGAGGAGGAAGTCGACCTTCCCGCCGCCGTTCTTCTTCGCGGCGCGGCTGAGGTGCTCGATCGCCTCCGCGACGTTGCCGCGGTTCTTCTCGAGCACGGCGGCGTAGTAGAAGTCCTCGGGCTCTGTCAGCGCGGGACGCGGATCGCGGCGCTGGCGCTCGCAGACCGTCAGGTAGACGCGCGCGCGGTCCACGAGCTCCTTCTCCTCGGGATACTTCTGCACGAGATCCACGAAGTGGCGCTCGGCCTCGTCCAGCTTCTTCTTCTGGAGGGCCGTGACGCCGCGGTCGTAGTCCTTGCGGGCGTTCTCGGCGTGCTTGGAGAGCTCCCTGAGCGTCAGCGCCTTCTTCGGCTCCGCGGCGTCGCCGGCCCCTCCGTTGAGGCTCAGCTTCTCCATCTTCTTCTCGAGCTCGTCGATCCGGACCGACAGAGCGTCGGCGATCGCCTGGACGCTCATCTTCTGGGCGTTGTCTTTTATGAACCGCAGTTCCGCTTCCGTCCAGCGTTTCGTCATCTCTGTCATACCTCCCGGTCGACCCGAAAAAACGGCGTATTCTAGGGGCGGCTCGCGCCGGTGTCAATGCCGCGCGTGGAATACGGCGCCGGCGCGGCGCGGTTTTCGGAACGATCCGCCCGAGCGGCCGGAGAGGAGCGCGACCGATGGACGTCTCACCCATGCGCGTCGAAACGCGAATCGCCGTCGCCGTTCTCGTCCTCGCCGTCTGCGCCGCCGCGGTCGCCGCCCCGGACGGGGCCGCGGTCACCGTCACCGGAACCGTCGGCAGCGTCAAGGCATCCGAGCGGACCGTCACCGTCAAGCTGACCGACGGGGGCGAGTCGACCTTCGTGTGGAGCTCGGATACCCGCATCACCGGCGTCCTCACCCCGGGCGCCCGCGTGACCGTGCGGTACGTGCCGGCGGACGGCGGCCCGCACAAGGCGCTCCAGATCACCGTCGCCCGCGGGTGACGATCGAGCCGGCCGCGCCGGTGGTCTAGAATCTTCGGGCCCGCTGAAGCGGCCTAGGAGGATTCGGAATGGGGATGTACATCATCGCGGAGCCCTGCATCGGGACCAAGGACACCGCGTGCGTCGACGTGTGCCCGGTCGACTGCATTCATCCGCGAAAGGACGAGAAGGAATTCGAGACGGCCGAGATGCTCTACATCGATCCGGACGTCTGTATCCAGTGCGGCAACTGCGAGCCCGCCTGCCCGGTGACCGCGATCTTCACCGAGGAGACGATCCCGGAGAAGTGGAAGCACTTCCTGCAGGTCAATGCGGACTGGTACAAGAACCGCCAGGCGTAGGCCCTAGAACGACGCCGGCGACGGCTCTCGCCGAGATGCGCCGACATATTAGCGTTCCCTAATATGTCGCCGCGTCGCCGGCCGATTCCCGGTCTCTCGGTTTCCGCCTACTTCCCCTTCAGCGTCTTCTCGAAGAACGCGTCGGTCCGCGCGTCGGCGTCCTTCGCGTCCACCGGCCTGGGATTCGCCAGCGAGGCGAACCCGTGTCCGGCCTCCGGGTAGATCTTGAAGTCGACGCTCTTGCCGGCCTTCTTCGCCGCAGCCTCGAACTCCCTGACCGACTCCGGCGGGATCCCCTGGTCCTTGCCGCCGAAATTGCCGAGCAGCGGGACCTTCAGCGACGCGATCGTCGCCGGCTCCGTCATGAGGTGTCCGTAGTAGATGACCGCGCCGGCAAGCGTCGGCTCGGCGACGGCGAGGTCGAGCGCGAGCCCGCCTCCCATGCACCAGCCCACCGTGCCGATCTTCGAAGCGTCGACGTCTGGCCGCGTCTTGAGGTACGCGACCGCCGCCTTCATGTCGCGCAGGGCGCGGTCGTCCGGCATCCCGCGCATGAGCTGGTGCGCGACGTCGGGATCCGACGTGACCTTGCCGCGGTAGAGGTCGGGCGCGAGCGCCACGTAGCCCTTCTGCGCGAACTCGTCCGCCTTCTTCTTGGTCCAGTCGTTCAGGCCCCACCACTCGTGGATCACCACGAGCGCCGGCTTCTTCGCCGTGCTCGCGCCCGCGGCGCCGCCCCCCGACGGCGTCGCGAGATAACCCTGGACCGTCTCGCTGCCGCTCGGATACGAGACCATCTGTCCCTCGGCGAGCGCTCGCGTGCACGTCGCGAGAGCGGCGAGAGCGAACGCCGCGACGATTCTCTTCAGCATGACTGCCTCCTCCGTTTCACCGGCTGCTAATCTTATCGGCGTGGAGCTGCTCTTCCCCGTCGCGGACGCGGAGCCCGAGCAGCGTCT
>DATBBK010000258.1:0-12244 GCA_036271035.1 Thermoanaerobaculia bacterium
CGTCTCGTGGCTCACGCTGTCGGTCCAGCTCGGGTTCGTGCTCGGGACGCTCACCAGCGCGGCCGCCAGCCTGGCCGACGTGCTCTCCACTCGCGGCCTGTTCGCCGCCTCCGCGTTCCTCGGCGCCGCCTGCAACGCGGCACTGGCGCTCGCGGCACACGGGCCCGCGTCCGGCATGGCGCTCCGCTTCCTGACCGGCTTCTTCCTCGCGGGTGTGTATCCGCCGGGGATGAAACTGATGGCGACCTGGTTCTCGCGCGGGCGCGGCGCGGCGCTCGGACTGCTCGTCGGAGGCATCACGCTCGGCAAGGGGTTCCCGTATCTCGTGAACGCGATCGGACGAGGGGACTGGAGGGACCACGTGCTCGTCGTCTCCGTGTTGGCGGCGCTCGGCGGCGCGCTCGTCCTCCTGTTCGTCGGCGAGGGTCCCTACGCGACGCCCACCGCGCCGTTCGACGCCGCACAGATCGTCCGCGTCTTCCAGAACCGCGGCGTGAGGCTCGCCGACTTCGGCTACTTCGGCCACATGTGGGAGCTGTACGCGATGTGGACGTGGATCCCGGTCTTCCTGCGCGGGAGCTTCGCCGCGAGGGGCGAGGCGCCGCGGCTCGCCGAGACGGCGTCGTTCGTCGTCATCGGCTCGGGATTCGCGGGATGCGTCGCGGCGGGCCTGCTCGCCGACCGCATCGGCCGAACGTCGGTCACCTCGGCGGCGATGGCGGTCAGCGGCCTCTGCTGCCTCACGATCGGCCTGTTGTTCGGCGGATCGCCCACCGTGCTCCTGGTCGTGGCCGCGATCTGGGGCGCGTCCGTCGTGGCCGACTCGGCGCAGTTCTCCGCCTGCGTCACGGAGCTCGCCGACCGCCGCTACATCGGGACGGCCCTGACGGTGCAGACCTGCGTGGGATTCCTGCTGACGATGGTGTCGATCGAGATCGTGCCGCGTCTGGTGGAGGCCGCCGGCTGGCGCTGGGCGTTCGCGATCCTGGCGCCCGGTCCCGCGCTAGGCATCGCCGCGATGCTTCGTCTGCGGCGCCTGCCGGAGGCCGCCCGGGTCGCCGGAGGCCGGAGATAGTGTGCGGCCGCTCGCTTTGCTGCGCCGCGCATATCGGAAGCGGCGCTCCCTACCTGCCGTACGTTGGCTGGGACGTCGTCGTCACCGACGATGGAATACGCATTCTCGAGGGCAACAGCAACAGCGGCCTCGACGGGATTCAGCACTACGGCCCGCTGCTCGCCGATCCGCGGGTCCGACGGTTCTACGAGAGCCGCGGAGCGATGTCCTAGCGTCCAGCGGACATCGAGGGTCGCGCGGCGCGACGGCGATTGAACGCCGCGTGTGCCAGCCATACGAGGTCGGCCGCGATGAGCAGGTCGACCATCGCGTGGAACACGAACAGATGGCGCGCGAGATCTCCGATGATGTCCGCGAGCACCGCGACGAGGAGCTCGACGGTCGCCATCGCGGCGAGGATCGCGATCGCGAGGCGAAAGAGCCGTCCGCGCGACGTCGCCCCGCGCCAGCCGGCCGCGGCCGCGGCGACGCTGCCGCCGATGAGCAGCGCGAGCCACGCCGGCGCGCCCGCCCGCAGCCGGTCGCGCGCGGTGCTCCAGGCCGAGAATCGCTCCGACTGCGACCGTGCCGGGCGTCCGCTGTCCTCCGGAAAGTTGCCGAGGCCGACGGCGCGGAGGTGAAACGCGGAGCCCGAGGCGCGGTGGAGGAGCGACGCGGCCCGGCGGGGGTGCCGCAGGTAGAAGCGGAGCATCGCGCCGTAGCCATATCGCGGGAAGACCCGCGCGCGGAATGCCGGGTCGTGGAAGGGGCTGTCGGGAGGATAGGGGCTGTGGCCCGCGTATCGCGCCAGATCCGGATCGAGGCCGAGCTCAGCGAGGTCGCGCGCGGGATCGGGTGAGTGCGGCAGGATCTCGCGGAAGAGCGTGTCGTACAGGGCGAGCTCACGCAGCCACGACGGGGTCCCGAGGTAGCACCAGAGCGACAGCGCGCAGAGCCCCGCCGCGAGCCACACGGCGGGCTGCGTGAGCAGGCGGCGGAACGCGACGCCGGCGAGCGCGAGGCCGAGCGCCGCGAGGAGCGGTCCGTGAATCGCCTGCTGGGGCTTCGCCGTCACGAAGAGCGCGGCCGCGGCGAAGTACGCGAGGAGGCGCACGCCGCGCGCGCCGCCGCGGCGGATTCCGCCGGCCGTGATCCCCGCCGCGAGCATGAGGAAGAGAAACGCCGCGACCTGCGCGTAGAGCGAGTTGAGGGGCGCGGCGTATCCGACGTCCGTGAAGAAGAAGACGAGGAGCGCCGCCGCCAGCCACTGGAGACCCTGGGTGAGATCGCGCGTGGAGGACGCGAGGAGCCCGAGGGCGGCGACCAGAAGCAGCGCGTGGAGAGCGCCCAGCCAGCGCACGTCGAACGACTCGGGCGACCCGAGGCGATCGGACAGCGCGACGGCGACCGCGGCGAGCGGCACCTCCGACGTCGTGTAGGTCGACGCCGGAGAGGCCGGCACGCGTCGAAAGCGGACGAGCGCCCAGTTGCCGAAGTTCTGCGCCCGCGTCGTGCCGACGTAGTCGAGGCCGACCGCCCTCATGACGCGATCGAAGTCGCCGTTGTCGGCGAGGCCGACGACGGGAGGAACGAGGAGCTGGGCGGAGAGGATCGCCGCCGCGGCGGCGACCGTCACCGCGACGACGATGCGATTCGTCCGCGCGCGCGAGGGCGATGGCGCGACGGGCTCGGCCGCGGTCATGCGGTCGCCTCCGCCGGTTTCGCGCCCCGCCGCGTCGCGAGGTGGACGAGCCACGCCGCGTCGGCGGCGAGGAGCAGGTCGCAGAGCGCGTGAAAGGTGAAGAGGTGGCGGTGCACGGACTCGAGCGAGTCGGCGAGGGTGCAGACCGCGAACTCGACGGCGGCCATCGCGGCGAGGACGATCAGGGCCTCGCGCGCGCGCCGGCCTGACGCGCCCGCGGCGCGCCAGCCGGCCGCGGCGGCGATCGCGTTGCCCGCGAGCAAAAGCGGCAGCCAGACCGCCGCGACAGGCGCGAGGCGCCAGCGGAGCCGGCTCCAGAGAGAGAACCTCTCGCTCGTCTTGTTCGGCGTCCAGCCCGGGGCGTCGCGCTCGAAGTTGCCGAGCGCCCCGGGCCGTAGCCGCACGCCGCCCGGCGCGGCCCGCGCCAGCCGCGCGGCGAGCCGGCCGGGATGCCGCGCGTAGAACCGGAGCACGCTGCCGTAGCCGACCCGCTCGAAGAAGCCCCTCCGGAACGCGGGGTCGGCGAGCGGCGCGTCGGCGGCGTAGGCGCTCCTGCCGGCGTAGGCGGCGAGCGAGGGATCCGCGCCGAGCTCGGCGAGGTCGGCGGCGGGATCGAGCGAGCCGCGCAGCGTCTCCTCGAAGACGCTGCGATACAGCGCGACCTCGCGGAACGAGCGGTCCGGAATGCCGAGGAAGAAGAGGAGAGCGACGGCGCAGAGCGCGGCGGCGGCGATCGCGGCGCTCCGCCGGCCGGCCGGGCTCGCCGGCGCGAGCCGCCACGCGAGCAGCGCGAGCAGGGGTCCGTGCAGGCATTCCTGCGGCTTCGAGCCGACGAATCCCGCGGCCGCCACGACGTAGGCGGGCAGCAGCCAGCCCGAGAGCCCTCCTCGGGCGACGGCGAGGGCCGCGATCCCGGCCGCCGGCAGCAGGAAGGCGAGCGACGCCGCCTGGCTGTAGAAGGAGTTGAGCGGCGCCGCGTAGCCGACGTCCGTGAAGAAGAAGACGAGAACTGCCGCCGAGGCCGCCTGGGCGGGAAGGCCGAGCGAGCCCGCGGCCGCGACGAGCAGCGCGATGCCGGCGACCACGAGGGCCGCGTGGAGCGCGCCCATCCACCTCAGGTCGAAGAGCGCGTCGCGGGAGAGGGGCCGAGAGACGTCGCGCGCGGCGCGGGCGAGCAGCGTCTCGGACGAGAGGTATCCGCTGCGCGCCCACACCGGCGCGTAGGCGAACTTCGAGACGACGTGCGTGAAGTACTTGTCCTCGTAACGGTCGGAGGGGTAGCGCAGCCCCGCGTAGGCCATCACGCGCTCGAAGTCGCCGTTGTTGGCGAGGCCGACGATCGGCTTGACGAGAAGCTGGGCCGCCAGGATCGTCGCCGACGCGGCCGCCGCGCACACGACGAGTGCGCGGGAGGCGCGGACGCGGCCGGAGATCACGCGGAGAGATTAACGCGGCGCGCGACGAAGACGGGTCCGCTGCCGTAAATTGACGTCGTGGGCGAGCCGCAGCGCTCCGGGGTGCACCGCCTCTCCTGGGGCGCGGCGCTCGCCGTCGGCTGCGTGCTGCGCCTGTTGCCGATCTGCGCCGCGCGGCCATACATCGCCTACGTCGACGAGGGCAACTTCCTGCACGCCGTCGCCGCGATGCTGCGGACCGGCGAATGGGACCCCGGCGAGTATCTGTATCCGGAGCTCCCGCGCCTCGCCGTCGCCGCCGGCGCGCGCGTATACGCGCCGCTCTATCGCCTCCGGCACGGCTCGGACCTGCGCGAATCCGTCTCCCCGCCGCCCGAGGTGTACGACCGTCTCCAGCCGTTCGCCCTCCTTGGGATCGCACGCGGGATCGACGTTTCACTCGGGATGGGGACCGTCGTTCTCGCCGCGCTGCTCGCGGCAAGCCTGGCCGGCCCCGCGGCAGGTGGCGCGGCCCTCTGGCTCGCAGCGCTCGCTCCCGCGCTCGTACTGCGCGCGCCGATTGCGTCGGTGGACTCGTCCGCGACGTTCTTCGCCACGCTGTGCCTCTATTTCTGCGCGCGTGCGTCCCGGTCGAGCAGGCCGGGACTCCTCTACCTGTTGGCCGGCGGTGCCGCGGGCTTTGCGTTCGCGTCGAAGTATCCGGCGGTGCTCGTCGCGACGGCCGCCACTCTCACGGCGCTGATCACGAAGCTACGCTGGAACGAGCGGCTGCGCCGCGTGGCGCTGCTCGGCGCCGGAGTCGTCGCGGGAACGATCGTGGCGATGCCGGCCGTGGTCACTCGGACCAGGGACGTGATCGCCGCCATTCGCGTCCAGGGCGCCGCGTACACGTCGTTCGCCTCGGGCACGCCGCTCTGGCGTCAGGCGTTGTGGCGCGCGGAGTGGGACTTCCCGTACGAGCACCCCGAGCTCGGCGTGCTGTTCGTCGCCGCGGCCGCCGCCGGACTCGTCGCCATGCTGCGCGGTCGAGAGACGGCTCCCGCTGGCTGGGGCTGGGCGGCCTGGGCCGCGGCCTCGCTCGCCCTCTACGCGACACGAACGTTCCAACCGTTTCGCAACGCCATGCCGCTCGTGCCGGCCGCGTGCGCAGCCGCGGGAATCGGATACGCGCGGCTTCGCTCGCGCCTCCCGCGCCCGCTGCGCCTCGATGCCACCGCGCTGGCCTGCCTGCTGATGATGTGGGGAGCGCCGCTCGCGGCATACGGGTGGCGCCGCGCGCGCCTCGCCGACTCGCGCCGGCTCGCGGTCGACTGGCTCGCCGGGCATTCGAAAGATCGTGAGGCGACGCTGATCGTCCGCGACCTCGGGATTCTCGACACGGAGCTCGCCCGGGTTTCCGGACGCAAGGACGTGCGGTGGTGGAGCGAGTCAGAGCCCGCCATCCGCGAGCTCGCGCCCGACCGGATCGTCGCGGGGGTCCAACGGCAGACGAACGGCGCGACGGATGACGCGGCCCTCGAGCCCTGGATCGCGGCGCGTTATCGCGTCGTGGCCCGCTTCGGCTCTCGCGCGACGGCCCCGCTCGCCGGTTGGTGGCGAGGCAACGATCAGGTCGTGTACGTGTTCGAGCGCGTCGCGCGGTAGCCCGGTCCCGCGATCAGAAAAATGTACGGACCAGGAACGTCGCCATCTGCTGTCTCAATACGGCATTACCCGGGCAGTACAGCATCGGCGAGACCTGGCAGCCGCCCGTGATGCCGCGGTTGTAGAGGTCCTCGATGAAATCGGCGGCGAACGAGCCGACCGGCACGTCGCCGAAGATTCCGATGGCGGGAGGCGGCGCGTAGCTCGAGCCCTGCGAGGTCTTCAGGAGAAAGACCGCCATCTGCGCGCGGGTGACGGAGTCGGACGGGCAGTAGTTGCCCCCGCCGCAGCCGCCGGTGACTCCCTCTGCCGCGAGTTGCTCGACCCAGTCGGCGAACGACGAGGGACAGGGCACGTCGGCGAAGACGCCGGAGCACGCTGGCGGCGTGTAGCCGGAGCCGTGCTCGGACTTGAGAAGGAAGACGGCCATCTGGTCGCGGCGGACGGGAGAGGTCGGGCAGTAGTTGCTTCCTCCGCAGCCGGCGGCGATGCCCGCCGTCGCCACCGCAAGAATGTCCTCGTGGAACGGAGAGGAGACGGGGACGTCGGCGAATTCGACGGAGAGGGTCACAGTTTGCGAGGTGGAGGATGTGCAGGAGTCGGTGACGATCACGTCGTAGGAGCCGGCGTCGTCGAAGGCGACGGGATCGATCGTGAGAGTCGCGGTCTGGGATCCCGAGATCGAGCCCCCGTCGGAGAGAGGCGTCCCGCCCTTGCGCCATTGATAGCTGAGGGAGCCGTATCCGGAGGCTAAGGCGTGGAGAGTCGCCGCGGAGCCGACCACGGCCGCATGGGCGGGCGGCAGGAAGACCGCGAGCGCGCTGTTGCGGAAAGCCGCGATGCCTCCGGTTCCGATGGCGGAAATGCCGTCCGCTCCGTTTGCGCCGAAGTCCGTCGTGACGATGAGGCTCGGAGCGACGACGCTCTGCAGCGCGATCGGCGACTCGAACTGACCGTCGCCCAGGCCGAGGAACACGAGGATGCCCTGCTGGGTCACGGCGGCAAAGTCCCAGTTGAATCCTGGATCGTATAAGCCCACCGAAACGCTGGAGGGCGGTCCCGACAGCGCGATCGCAACCGGGGGCTGAAACGTGCCGTTGCCGTTGCCCGGGTAGAGGAGCAGGTTTGCGTCTCCGGCGCCGATCAGCAGGTCGTTGGCCCCCGGGGTCGTGAACTGACCCGAGGCCACCACGGCCTGAAGGAACTGCGGCGTCGGGAAGACGGCGGACGGAGTGAAGCCCCCGAGGTTGTCGCTGAGCAAAATGCGCACGCTTCCGTTGGCGACGACGATCAGATCGTCGCTGTCGCCGCGGCTCGGCGGAGGGACCCCTCGCGTGAAGTCGGCGGCGACGAGCTGATAGACGTCCGCGTCGATCGCCGTCTGGACGGGCGGCTGGAACGTTCCGTCGCCGTTGCCGAGGAGCGTGACGAGAAAGTCGGATCCGCAACAGCCCTGAAACGCGACCACGTCGGAGCCCTGCAGGCCGTCGAACTGGCCGACCGCGACCGCACCGATGCTCGAGCCGTTGAAGATCGAGACCGGCGGGTCGAACATTCCCGACCCGTTGCTCCGGACCAGAAGAACGTCGCTATATGTCGTGACGATGAGGCTGTCTCGGCCGTCGTAGAGGGCAATCGGCGCGATGGCATTCGGCTGCTGATTCGTGTAGTCGCCCATGTCCAATGCAAAGGCCTGGTCGAACCGGCCGCCTGGTTTGCCCTGGATGATCAAGATCTGGTTGCCATAGATCCACGCGAAGTCGACGAGGCCGTCGCCATTCCAGTCGCCTCGCGCGACGGATGAGTTGTTGTTCGGTCCATTCAGATGCGAGTCGGGAACAGCGAGAAGCTCTCCATCCGGGGTGTCGCGCAGTATCGAGACGAACGCGCCGCCGGCGGTCGCAACGTCGGCGAGGCCGTCGCCGTCGAAGTCGGCGATCGCGAGGCCGACGGATCCGGCGGTGGCATACGCCTCGCCGACACTGAACGAACCGTCGCCCGCACCGCGGAGCACGGAGACCTCGTTGCCGTCACCGTAGAAGTCGAGCTCCTCGCCCGCGACGATGTCGGCGTTGCCGTCGCCGTCCAGATCTCCCACCCGCAGCAACCCGACGTTGCCAACGCCGGATGGGTATTGCAGCGCTGCTCGGAAGCCACCGCCGCCGTTGCCGATCAGCACCGAAACGTAGCTCCCGCTTCCAACCGCAAGGTCCGCGTGGCCGTCGCCGTCGAAGTCGCCCGATACGATGCCGGACAAAGAGGCGCCCGCGATGAAGCCGGACGGGAGGCCGAACGTTCCATCGCCGTGTCCGAGGAAGACCTCGACGAGGTTCGGTGTGGATGCGGCGAGGTCGAGGTGGCCGTCGCCGTTGAAATCCGCGGAGGTCAGCGAAAGGACCTGCGGGATATGGCTGGTGTGCAGGGGCGCGCCGAACGTGCCGTCGCCGTTTCCGGGAAGCAGCGCGATCGTGTCGGAGTAGTAGGAGCCGACCGCCACGTCCCAGGTGCCGTTCCCATCGAACTTGCCGAGGGTGATCGAGGTGAGGTTGCTGAGCTCCGCGTCGTAGAAGACGGGATCGTCGAACGTGCCGTCGCCGTGACCGAGAAGCACGTAGATGCCCGAATAGAGCGCGAGAATGACGTCCGTCGTTCCGTTGCCCCGCAGGTCGGCCGCCGCGATCGCGACGGCGTTGTTGTCGATCGGCGTGATGATCGGCGCCCCGAGACCGCCGTTTCCGTCGTTGAGCAGGATCGAAAGGGAGGAGGGGTTGTAGCTCACGACGGCAGCGTCGGGCAGCCCGTCTCCGTTGAAGTCTCCGATCGCCAGCCCCGGCGACGTGCCGGTTCCGACCGGGTAGGTCGCTGCCTCGATGAAGAGCGTCGGGCTGCACGTCTGGGCCAAAGACGAGCCCCCGAAGACCGCGAGCGAACACAGCGCGAACGCGAGGATCCTGGGAAGACGCTTCATGGGCTTCTCCCTACGGGCCGACGGCCGTCGCAAACAGGCGTTCGATTGTGGGTCGATGGACGTTCCAGGGCAGAATATGCCCACGGATCGTTCGCGGCAACCCCTTGACCGGCCGAATCCGTGCCTGGAAACTGCCAACCGACACGCTATGTTCCTCGGTCACTTCGGTCTCGCCTTCGCCGGCAAGCGGATTGCGCCGTATGTGTCCCTCGGGTCACTGTTTCTGGCCGTCCAGTTCGCCGACCTGCTGTTCTTCCTGTTGACGCTCCTCGGGACCGAGCACTTCCGGATCTCGCCCGGCGCGACGCGCGTGACGCCGATGGACTTCTACGACTATCCGTACAGCCATAGTCTCCTCGGCCTGGTCGTATGGGGCGTCCTCATCGGCGCGATCTACTGGGTCGCGCGTCGCGCTCTCGCGGGCGGCGTTCTGCTCGCGGCGGGCGTTGTCTCTCACTGGGTCCTCGACGTGATCGTGCACCGGCGCGACATGCCGCTCGGCCTCCAGGGGCCGTATTACGGGCTCGACCTCTGGGGCTCGCTTCCGTTGACGCTCGCGGTCGAGGCGGTCGTCTTCGGCGCGGGCATCGCGATCTATCTCGCCGCGACGCGCCCGCGCGATCTCGTCGGAGTCTGGGCGTTCTGGGCGCTCGTCGCGTTTCTCACGGTGTCGTGGCTCGGCAGTGTGCTCGGCCCGCCGCCACCGTCCGAGCGTGCCGTCGAATGGATCGGTCTCGCGATGTGGCTGCTCGTGCCATGGGGCTGGTGGATCGACAGACACCGCGAGCTCGCGCGAGCCGCCGCGGCGGCGCGGTGAGACTCCGGGTCGCCTCTCGCGGGAAGTAGACTCCACCTCCGAAAACCACGGAGGTCTCATGCGAACGGCCCTGGTCCGCCCGGCGATCGTTTCCCTGCTCGCCGCCTCGCTCGCGGCCCCCCTCGCCGCCGCGCCCGACGCGCCCGACAAGTCCAAGCCCGCCGATACCAAGTCGCGCGTCGACGCGGTTTTCGCCGAGTACGATCGCTCCGACTCGCCCGGCTGCGCTCTCGGCGTCTTCCGCGACGGACGCGTCGCCTACGCGCGCGGCTACGGGATGGCGAACCTCGAGCTCGGGATCGCCAACTCGCCGCAGTCGGTGCTCGACATCGGCTCGACCGGCAAGCAGTTCACGGCCTTCTCGATCCAGCTGCTCGCGAGCGAGGGCAAGCTCTCGCTCGACGACGACATCCGCAAGTGGGTCCCCGAGATCCCCGACTACGGCAAGACGATCACCATCCGCCATCTCCTCCACCATACGGGCGGCCTGCGCGACTACCTCGAGCTGTTCAGCCTCCAGGGCGTGGAGGAGGAAGACCTCTCGACCCGCGAGGACGCGCTCGCCGTGCTCGCGCTTCAGAAGGCGCCGAACTTCGCGCCGGGCGAGGAACACCTCTACAGCAACACGGGTTACTTCCTGCTCGGCGAGATCGTGCGGCGCGCGAGCGGCAAGTCCCTGCGGGACTTCGCGGCCGAGCGCATCTTCGGGCCGCTCGGCATGCGCCACACGCAGTACAACGACCTCCACACGCGGATCATCCCGGGGCGCGCGACCGGCTACGCGAAGGCGGACGGCGGCGGCTTCGGCATCGAGATGTCCGACTGGGAGCAGGTCGGCGACGGCGGCGTGCAGACGTCGGTCGAGGATCTGCAGAAGTGGGACGAGAACTTCTTCACGGGCACGGTGGGCGGGTTCGCGGTGCTCGCCGCCATGCTCGAGCCGGGAGTCCTCAACAGCGGCAAGAAGATCCAGTACGCATCGGCGCTCTACGTCACGGAGTATCGCGGGCTTCCGGCGATCGAGCACGGCGGGGCATGGGCGGGATACCGCGCCCAGTTGCTGCGCTTCCCGAAGCAGCACTTCAGCGTCGCGTGCATCTGCAACCTCGCGCAGGCGAACCCGAGCCGGCTCGCGCACCGCGTGGCCGAGGTCTACCTCGGAGACCTTATGAAGAAGGAGCCCGACGAGGCGGCCGCGGGGAACGGCTCCGGCGCGAAGAAGACGCCGGCCGCCGCGGACGCGTCGAGGCTCCAGGCGCTCATTGGCTCCTATCTGGATCGTCAGAACGACCGATTCCTGCGGCTTACCGTCGAGGACGGACAGCTGCGCGGCCGGCTCGGCTCGCGGGCGCTGACGTTCGTGCCGACGGCGGCGGACCGCTTTCGCGTCGAGGGCATCAGCGGCGTGAAGGCCGAGGCGCGTGTGGAGAAGTCCGGCGGCGCGCGGCCGCGGCTCGCCGTGACGCTGGATGAGGACGGCGACGTGGAGAACTGGTCCTTCGAGCCCGTGGACGCCTGGTCCCCGAGCCCGGCCGATCTCGCCGCGCTCGCCGGCCGGTACACGAGCCGGGAGCTCGACACGACGTGGCGCCTCGAGATCGTCGACGGGAAGCTCTACGTCCGCCATCGCGGGGGGCCGGAGGAGCCGCTGTCGCCGACCGTCGCCGATCGGATGACCGTCGCGGGCCGGGTTCTCCGGTTCACGCGAGATGCGTCCGGGAAGGCCGCCGGATTCATCGTCGACGAGGGTCGCGTGCGCGGAATCGCGTTTCAGAGGATGTCCGGAAGCTGAACGAAACCGTCAAAACTGGCTCGGTTTTCGCTTTACCCGTCCCCAGGGAGGGCGGGTCATCGGCATACAGGCTCCGGAACGACGCAGTTTCGCACGCAAGAAGCGGCGCTTCCTCGTCCAGTACTTGCTTCGCGGGACGTCCTGCACGGGCTTCACGTACGACGTGTCGCCGGGGGGACTCTTCGTCCGTTCCGCCCGTCTTCCAGATCCGGGCACGCCGCTGACCGCGCTCCTGCATTTGCCGGAGGGCAAGCGCATCGAGCTGAAGGGGAGAGTGATGCGAGCGTTCCGCGTCCCTGGCTCGCTGCGCCAGGTCGTCCCGAGCGGGTTCTCGATCCGGCTCGCCGACACGCCCGAGGACTACTTCCAGTTCCTCGCGACGCTCGGTGCGTAGAAGCCGGTGCAATCCATTAGCAATCACTAATGGATTGCGATCCCGGTCATCGTCCCCACGCGCGCGCGACCTGCAGGACCGTGGGCGCCGTTGAATCGCGCGAGACCAGCGTGATCGCGTTTCCGGCTGCGAGCTCTCCCTCCTCCAGAACGCGCAGGTAGAAGCCGGTCCGGCCGCTCTCGAGGAAGATCCTCGGAAACCGCGGCATCTCCATCCGCATCGCGAGCTTGAAGCAGGGCGAGCGAGGCGAAGTCACCTGCAGGAGGACTCCCTTAGCCGCCGGATCGGAGGCGCGCTCCGCCGCAGCGACGCGATAGACGTCGCCGATGCGGACCTCGGTCTCGGGCATCCCCTCCACGGTGAGGTTCTCGCCCAGGTGGCCATAGGGCAGATCCCGCTCGAGGCTCTCTCTTGGAAGTGCGCGTACCCGGCGGCGTCGTACGCATACACCGCCTTGT
>DATBBK010000259.1:0-10691 GCA_036271035.1 Thermoanaerobaculia bacterium
GCGGGACCGGGTTCGTCGGGACCCATCTCGTGAACCGTCTGCTCCAGCGCGGGCACGAGGTCGCCGTCCTCGCGCGAGACCCGCGCAAGACGCGCAACCGCTACAACCGGCCGGTCGAGCCCGTGGCGGGCGACGTTCTGGACCGCGATGGCCTCGCCGCCGCCACGGTGGGGCGCGACGCGCTGGTTCACCTCGTCGGCATCATCCACGAGCAGGGCGGACAGACGTTCGACCGCATGCACCGCGAGGCGGCGGAGAACGCGGTCGCGGCGGCGGAGCGCGCCGGCGTGCGCCGCTACCTCCACATGAGCGCGATGGGAAGCTCCGACGGCTCGCCCTCCGAGTACGGCCGCACGAAGGCGGCGGGGGAGAAGGCGGTCCGCGCGTCGCGGCTCGCCTGGACGATCTTCCGGCCCTCGGTGATCTTCGGGCCGGGCGACGGGTTCGTGTCCCTGCTCGCGACGATCGTGCGAAAGAACCCGGGCTTCATCCCGGTCATCGGACCCGGGACGACGAGGTTCCAACCGGTGTCCATCTCCGACGTCGCGCGCGTGTTCGCGGACGCGCTGGAGAAGCCCGAGACGGCGGAGAAGAGCTACGAGGTCGGCGGCCCGGACGTCTTGACCCTGAACGAGATCTATCGCGAGATCGCGGCCGCCGTCGGAAAGTACGGCAAGCCGCTGATCCACTTCCCGCTCTGGTACGGGCGACTGCTCGCCTCGTTCTTCGAGCGCCTGGCGCGCCGCGGCATCCTCGAAGCGCCGCCGCTCACGCGCGACCAGATCCGCAGCCTCGCCGTGGACAACACCGGCGACATCGTGCCGACGATGGCCGACTTCCCCGGCGAGTGGCGCCGCTTCGCGCCCGGAATCCGCGAGTACCTCTCGAACGGTCGGCACGACCCGCGCCACGGCACCGGCGAAGAGGTCGAGCTGGAGCGGCGGTCCGTGATACGAATCCGCTGAGCCGCGCTCGAGGCGCGCGGACATATTAGCCGCGGCTAATACGTCCCGGCCGGATCACTGGGCGGCCGCCGCCTTCCGGAGCCGGATCGTCCCGGACGACGTGCGGATGATGATCTTCTCGCCGCCGCCGTTGATCGGTCCCGTGAGCCGCTGCGTGCCGGGTCGCCGGGTCACCGTGAGACCCGGGAAGTCGGTGCGGATCATCGTGTCCTCGTCGTCCGCGCCCGTGACCTCGAGGTCCACCTCGGCCTTGCAGTCGGCGGGAAGAGCCAGCGAGACGTCGCCGCCTCCGTTGTGGATCACGACGCCGCCCTTCGGGTCGCGAGAGACGACGCCCACCCGAATGTCGCCGCCGGCGGTCGTGGCCCGCACGCTCCCGCCCACGGACGGCGCGATGACGTCGCCTCCCGCGGTCTTCGCGTCGAGGGTGCCGCCGATGCGCTCGAAGCGGATGTCGCCGCCCGCCGTGTCGGCGTTGACCGAGCCCGTGATCGCACCGCCGCGAATGTCGCCCGCCCCGGTCGAGATCTTGAGGTCTCCCGTCACCGGGCCGATCACGACGTCGCCGCCGAAGCTCTTGAGGTCCGCGCCGTTGCCCGCGCTCGCGACCCTGATCTCGCCGGAGTGCGTGAGGATGCGGACGCGTCCGCTGACCTGGCCGATGCGGTAGCTGCCGCCGGCGGTCGTCGAGAGGAAGTCCCCGCCGACGTCGCCCCGCACGACCTCGCCGTCATAGTCCGGCGGCTCCGGGGGAACCGCCGGCGTGCCCGGCGATCCCGGCGGCGCGGGCGGGGCCGGCGGCGGGACGTGCACCGGAGGCACGTAGACGTGAACGGGCGGCACGTTGACGTGCACCGGCGGCACGTTCACCCGGACCTCCGGAACTGTGACCGTGAACGTGCGGCGCTGGACGACCAGCGGCTTCGCGTCGCTCTCCTTCGTGCCGGAGGCGAGCAGGAGCACGGTGCCGTTCAGCGTGCTCATGTGGACCTCGGCGCCGCCCTTGCCGACGGATCCCGTGTACTCGCGCATCGGGTTGACGACGCGGATCTCGCGCTCGACGCGACGGCCGCTGCGATCGCCCTCGGTCCGCGCCTCGTCGTCGATCTCCTGCTGCGCGGCGTGCATCGACTGCTCGATCTCCCGCTGGAGGTCCTCGACGTCGACGTCGGTCACCTCGCCGCCTTCGTCGTGGACGATCCTCTTGCCGTGCTTCTCAGCGCGGCCGCTGCGCGCGGCCTCGTCGCCGCCGCGGGGCGGAAGCGGGAAGCTCGAGGAGATCGTGCCGTTCATCGTGGACGCCGAGAACTCGAACTTCGCGTCCTTCGGGAGGGTCAGCGCGATGGTGCCGTTGACCGACTGCAGCTCGAGCGACTGGCCCGACGCGGCCGCGGACGCCGTCGCCTGGATGCCGCCGTTCACGGTCTGGGCGCCGAAGTCGCGGCGCACGCCGCGCGCCTCGATCGAGCCGTTGACGGACTCGAGCTGCAGCTCGCCGTCGACGTCGTGCACGCGCACGTCGCCGTTCACGGTCTTCAGCTCGGCCGACACGCCGGGCGGAATCACGAGCTCGTAGCGCGCGACGACGCGGCACTGTCCGCAGGTGTCGCCCCGGTGGCGGCCGCCGCCGTGGTTGGCGCCGGGCCAGTGGGTCTCGAGCGACCAGCCGTCGTCGTCCTGCTCGGAGAGGATCTTGGTTTTCGACAGCGTCTCGTCGGCGAGCTTCTGCGTCGGGCCGGTGACGGTGATCGTGACGACGGCGGAGAACGACGGTCCGGGGGAGGCGACCACGTCGCCGAAGATGTTCTCGACGCTCAGGCTCTTGCCCGAGGCGAGGGCGCCGTTGAAGCGATCCGTCCGGCTCGCCGAGCCGTTCTCGCCGCGCGCCTCGCTCGCCGAGATCAGCATCAGGAGGAGCCCGATCGCGAGGAGGATCCAGACGGCGACGCGGTCCGCCCGCGCCGACGTGGATTCGTCGGCGTCGCGTCCGAAGATGCGGTTGATGTTCATCGTGAGAGAGAGACGTCCGCTGCTCATGATCGTTACGGTGCGTCCTTTCAGAAGTTGATCGCTTTGAGCGCCGACGCCGCCTTTGCGCGCACGAAGCCGTTCTCCTGCGGGTCGACCGCCTTCTCGCGGAGCGACTCGATCGTGCTGGAGTCGGGCGACTGTTTCGCGGCGGCGGCGAGCGCGTCGACCGCCACGAGGCGGACCGCCGGGTTCTTGTCCGAGCGGAGCGAATCCAGGAACGCGGCGCGGATCTCCGGAGTGATCGTCAGCGACGCCAGAGCGTCGGCGGCCTTCTTGCGGACTCCGGGATTGGCGTCCTTCTTGAGCGTCGTCGTCAGCGCGGCCACGATCTCGGGAGACGGGGCGGCGAGCCCCGCGCCGTAGTGCTCCGAGACGAGCTGGATCGCGCGCGACTTCTCGCCGGCGGTCTCGGCGTTGTGCGAGACGAGATAGGCGAGGAGCTTCGCGACCTCGGGCGCGTCGGCGCTGCCGGAGACGGTCTGGCGCGTCGTCACGTCGAATGCGATGGCGACCTTGCCGTCGGGACCGGGGGGCTCGTAGGAGACGTTCGAGAGGCGCGGATTCCCACCGAGGTCCGTCGGCGCCGCCGCGCGGTTCGAGGCGGACGGAGCGGGGGTCTTCGAGCCGGCCGCCGCGGCCCCGGCGGGCGCCGCGGTCCGCGCGATCACCCAGCCGAGGCTTCCCGCGACGAGGAGCGCCGCCGCCTGGGCGAGCGGCCGCACGAAATGGTTCCGCGGGCGGAACGCCTTGACGCGCGCGCGGATCATCTCCTCTTCGAGCAGCGCCAGCGTGCGACGCCGGAAGTCCGGCGTCACCGCCGCGTCGGCGTCCTCGCCGAGGGTTGCCCAGACGCCCTCGAGGCGCGCCATCTCCGTGCGGCACGCCTCGCAGCCGGCGAGGTGCGAGGATAGTTCCCGTCGCGCCGCCTCGCCGGCCTCTCCGGCGAGCCGGTCGGTGGCGAGGGCGGTCAGGTCGCGGCAGTCCATGATCTTTCTCCTTCCGAGAAGCGGGCCTTCAGTGTCTCGACGGCCCGGAAGATCCGGGTCTTGACGGCGCCGACGGAGATGCCGAGCGCCTCGGCGATCTCCGCGTACGGCATGCCGTGATAGCGAGCGAGTACGAGCGCCTCGCGCTGCTCGTCCGAGAGCTCGGCGAGCGCCTGCCGCACGGCCCTCCTCCGCTCGGCGTGGACGAGGGTCGATTCGATGCCCTCGCCCTTCGCGCGCGGCTCGGCGATCGCCTCGAGGGGGACGACGGAGGCGCGTCGCTCCCGCCGCCGCCGGTCGCGGCAGGCGTTGGCGGCGATGGCGAAGAGCCACGAGGCGACTCCCGCCCGCCCGTCGTATTGATGCGCCCTCGAGATCACCTTGACGAAAACCTCCTGCGTCACCTCTTCGGCGGACGCCCGGTCGGACAGCATCCGGTCGCAGAACCGGAGGAGAGACGGCGCGTATCGCTCGAAGAGCTCGGCCGCGCCGTCGGTTTCACCGCGGCGGACCCGATCGAGAAGGCTTGCGTCCTCCAGCTCTGACATCTGTTCTATTCAGCCGACCCGATGAGGGAGACGGCGGGTCGGGCCGAAGGTTACGCCAGCTGGCGCCTCGGGCCGGGCGGCCCCGAGGGCGGTGCGGCAGAATATGACCGTGGGACGGCGGCTTTCGGCCGGGATCCTCGCGGCGGCCCTGTCGGCCGGCTGCGCCGTCCGCGTCCCGCCGCCAGCGGCGCCGGCCCGGGCTCCGGAGGGCGACCCCTGGCGAGGCGTCCTCCAGCGGTTCGTCGACGCGCAGGGCCGCGTGGACTTCGCGGGGATCGCCCGGGAGCCGGCGGCGCTCGACGCGGCCGTCGCGCGGGTCGCGGCCGAGAAGCCGCCGGCGTCCGCGACGCCCTGGGCGCGCCTCGCCTGGTATCTGAACGCCTACGAGGCCCTCGCGATGTACGGCGTGATCCGCGCCGGGATCCCGCAGGAGCTCGCCTCGCAGCGGGTGGAGTTCTTCGACCGCAACCGCTACCTCGTCGGAGGCGAGTGGCTCTCGCTCGCCGCGCTCGAGAACGAGCGGATCCGCCCGCTCGGAGACGCGCGCGTGCACTTCGCCCTGAACCGGATGGTGCGCGGGTCGGGGCCTCTCCCTCGCGAGCCGTTCGAGGCCTCGCGCCTCGATTCGCAGCTCGAGGCCGCGGCGCGGCAGCTGCTGTCGAACGCCCGATACGTGCGGCTCGAGAAGGGGCGTCGCGTGGTTGGGTTCTCGGAGGTCCTTCACTGGTACCAGGCGGACTTCCTCGCGGCGGCGCCGAGCTTGATCGCCTACGCGAACCGCTTCCGTGACGACCCCATCCCCGCAGATTGGACCGTGGAATTCTTCGGATACGACTGGACGGTCAACCGCCAGTAGGCGCTGGGATCCCGACTGTTGCCGCGGGATGCTGACGTCTCGAGCGCCGCCACGAGCGCTACGACTGGACGGTCAACCGCCAGTAGGCGCCTCGCGCGCCGCGACAGGCTAAGATCCGCCTGCCTTGGAACACAAAATCGTCGATTTCGCGATGCAGCTCGCGATCGTCCTGTTCGCGATCTCCTTCCACGAGTCCGCTCACGCCTGGTCGGCCCTGAAGTTCGGGGACACGACGGCGCGGGATCTCGGCCGGATCAGCCTCAACCCGCTCCGGCACATCGACCCGATCGGATCGATCCTCGTCCCGATCATCCTCTACGTCTTCTCCGGGCTGATCTTCGGCTCCGCGAAGCCGACGCCGGTCGACCTGCGCAACACGAAGAACCCGAGGTTGGCGAACCTCGTGGTCTCGGCGGCGGGGCCGCTGTCCAACTTCCTCCTCGCGGCGATCGGGCTCGTCCTGCTCGCCGTGGTCCGCGCGTCGGACCCGAACGCGATGGCCCAGCTGCTCGAGGCGCTGCAGGGGAGCCGCTTCGCGGGCGGCACCCTGGCGCCCCTGACCTACATCCTGTTCTGGTTCGTGATGGTCAACGTGAGCCTGGGCGTCTTCAACCTGCTCCCGATCCCGCCGCTCGACGGCAGCGGCGTCGCCGTCTCGCTCTTCGGGCCGCCGGCCGCGCGCCTCTACGCCATCATCGCGCCCTTCGGCTTTCTGATCCTGATCCTGCTGCTCTCGACCCGGATCCTCCGCGTGATCTTCGCGCCGTTCCAGCAGCTCGTGCTGCGTCTCGTGTTCGGAGGCTAGATGCCCGAGACGGTGCTCTCCGGGCTGCGCCCGACCGGGCGCGTCCACCTCGGCAATTACTTCGGGGCGGTGCGGAACTGGGCCGCGCTGCAGGACTCGGGCAAGTACCGTTGCTTCTTCTTCGTGGCCGACATCCACGCGCTCACGACGGACTACGCCGACACGAAGGCGCTCGCGGGCTACACGCGCGAGGCGGTCCTCGACTGGCTCTCGGTCGGCCTCGATCCCTCGCGCTCCACGATCTTCCTGCAGTCGCGCGTGCCTCAGCACGCGGAGCTCGCGCTCTACTTCTCGATGATCACGCCGCTCGGCTGGCTCGAGCGCGTTCCGACGTACAAGGACCAGATCGAGCAGATGCGGTCGAAGGACCTCGGCACGCACGGGTTCCTCGGCTACCCGGTTCTCCAGACGGCGGACATCGCCGTCTACCGGGCCAACCTCGTGCCCGTCGGCGAGGACCAGGCGAGCCATCTCGAGATCTGCCGCGAGATCGTGCGCCGCTTCAACTCCCTCTACGGCGACGTGTTCCCGGAGCCGAAGGCGCTATTCACGCCGACGCCGAAGGTCAACGGCATCGACGGCCGGAAGATGTCGAAGTCGTACGGCAACACGATCGGAATCACGGAGGACGCGGAGTCGGTCACGTCCAAGGTCATGGCGATGGTCACGGACCCGGCCCGCGCGCGGCGCCAGGATCCCGGCAACCCGGACAACTGCAACCTGTTTCCCTTCCACGAGATCTTCTCGCCGCCGGACGAGGTGAAGGTCGTCGACGTCGAGTGCCGGACGGCGGCGCGCGGCTGCGTCGACTGCAAACGCCACTTGATCCGCAACCTCAACGCCTCGCTCGAGCCGTTCCGCCAGCGTCGCGCGGAGCTGCTCGCGCGCGGCGACGTCGTCCGCGACGTGCTGCACGAGGGCGACGCGAAGGCGCGCGCCGTCGCCGAGGAGACGATGGAGGCGGTGCGGTCGGCCGTGGGACTATCGCCCGAGCCGTGACCTCCTGATGGCCGAAGACGTCTCCCAGTCCGCCCTTCCGCCCGTCGCGATCGCGGCGTTCAGCGGTCCTCTCGACCTCCTGCTGCACCTCATCCGCGTCAACGAGGTCTCGATCACCGACATCCCCATCTCGGAGATCACGGAGCAGTACACGGCGTACCTCGACACGATGCGGGAGCTCGACCTCGACATCGCCTCCGAGTACGTCGCGATGGCGGCCGAGCTCATCTACATCAAGTCGAAGATGCTCCTGCCGCGCGCCCCCGGCGAGCCGCAGGTGGACCCGCGGGCGGACCTCGCGCAGCGGCTGCTCGAGTACGAGAAGTTCAAGCGCTCCGCCGAGACGCTGCATGCGATCGACACGCTCCGCGGCGGACTCTGGCCGCGTCCCGAGGTCGAGATCCCGCGCGCGGAGGGAGACGAGACTCTGGAGGTCTCGCTGTTCGATCTCATCGAGACGTTCCGGCACGTCACGGAGAACTACCGCCTCGCGCACCCGCCCGCTCTCGCGATTCACCAGCTCCGCTTCTCGGTCCGCGACAAGATGCTCGAGCTGCTCGCGCGGCTGGACGAGCACCGGACGATGTCGCTGCTCGAGTTCCTGGGCCAGATGCGCTACCGCGCCGAGGCCGTGACGGCGTTCCTCGCGTGCCTCGAGCTGATCCGGCTCGGCGTCGTCCGGGCGTTCCAGGCGCGCGCCTTCGCCGAGATCCACGCGTCGCGCACGGACGTCGTTTTCACGGCCGATCAGATACGGGATACTTACTCCGAATGAGCGAGACCGAAACACCGGCCCTGACGGCGGAGGCCGCGGAGCCCGGCGACGCGGCGCCGGCGCGGCCTCGCGAGACCCGGGTCGAACGGATCCTCCCGGCCGTGGAGGCCGTCCTGTTCTCGTCGCCGAAGCCGGTGAAGGAGCGGGAGCTCGCCGAGCTGCTCGAGGCGGCTCCGGACGCGGTCGCCGAGGCGCTCGCGTCGCTCGCCGCGCGGTACGAAGCGGACGACCGCGGCATCCGCGTCGAGAAGGTCGCCGGCGGCTGGCGATTCGTGACGCGACCCGAGTTCGACGCGCTCCTGCGGAAGTACCACGAGGTGACCGAGCGCAGCCGTCTCTCGCTCGCCGCGCTCGAGACGCTCGCGATCATCGCGTACCGCCAGCCGATCACACTGCCGGAGATCCAGGAGATCCGTGGCGTCAACTCGTCCTCCGTCCTCAAGACGCTCTTCGAGAAGAAGCTGATCTCGACGGCGGGGAAGAAGCCCGTCGTCGGCACGCCGTTCTTCTATCGGACGACGCAGGACTTCCTCGTGCGGTTCGGGCTGAACGAGCTCACCGAGCTGCCGAAGCCCGAGGACCTCGACGCGGATCTCGCGGCGACGGTCGAGGCGCGCGAGATCGCCGCGCCGACGGCGACGCTGTCCGGAATCCACGTCGAGCACGCCATCCACGATCCCGACGCCGGCGCCGACGAGTTCGACGAGCCGGCCGAGACGCTTCCCGCCGCCGCGTTGCCGGGGCCCGCTCCGGCGCTGCGCGCCGGGGATGCCGGTGCGGACGACGAGCTCGACGACGACGAAGAGCTCGAGGGCGACGAGGACGCGGACGCCGCGGACGACGAGCTCGACGACGACGAAGACTCCGACGACGAGGAGCTCGACGAGGACGACGAGTCCGACGACGACGACGAGCCCGAAGACGACAAGCCCGACGACGACAAGCCCGAAGACGCTAAGGAGTGACCCTGGCTCCGATCCGGGTCCAGAAGATCATCGCCGGCGCCGGCCTGGCGTCGCGCCGCGCCGCCGAGGAGTGGATCCGTGAGGGCCGCGTCCGGGTGAACGGGCGCGTCGCGAAGCTCGGCGACCTGGCGGATCCCGTGCGCGACTCCGTGAAGGTGGACGAGAAGCGCGTCCGTCCGGCATCCGGCGCCCGCACGTACCTCCTGCTGAACAAGCCGAAGGGCTTCGTGACGACGGTCGCCGACCCCGAAGGCCGCGGGACGGTGCTCGACCTCATTCCGGGCCGCCTCCGGCGGGCGGTGAAGCCGGTCGGGCGGCTCGACGTCCAGACGGAGGGGCTGCTGCTGCTGACCGACGACGGCGACGTCGCGCGCCTCGTGACGCACCCCTCGACCGGCTGCCCGAAGGAGTACATGGTCAAGGTCTCCGGCAAGCCGACCGAGGCGAAGCTCGGGAAGCTGCGGCGTGGGATCCCGCTCGAGGGCGAGCGCGAGCGGACGCGTCCGTGCGAGATCGACTGGCTCTCGCAGACGCCCGAGAAGGACGACGCCGGCGGCAACACGTGGCTGCGGGTGACGCTCCGGCAGGGCCGCTCGCGGCAGATCCGGCGCATGTTCGCGGCGATCGGCCATCCGGTCTCGAAGCTGAGGCGGGTCGCGATCGGGCCCGTGCGGGATCCCGACCTGCCCCCCGGCGCGCACCGCGCGCTGACGCCCCGCGAGGTCGCGGCGCTCAAGCGGCTCGGGCCGCCGGAACCCCCGGGCCGGGGCAAGGGCGACCGAGCCTGACCGCGCCGCGACGGACCCTGATCGTCGCGATCGACGGGCCCTCCGGCGCCGGCAAGTCGACGGTCGCCCGCGCCCTGGCGCGCCGGCTCGAGGTCCCGTACATCGACACGGGCGCGATGTACCGCGCGATCGGCCTCGCCGCGTCGCGGGCAGGCATCGGGCTTCCCATCGGCGATCCGGACGCGGTCGCGCGGATCGCCGAAGCCGTGCGCGTGGAGCTCACGGCGGCGCCGAATGCCGCCTCGCAGGCCGGCGCCCCGCAGGGAAGCAGCCGCGTCCTGCTCGACGGCGAGGACGTCTCCGAGGCGATCCGGCTGCCGGAAATGTCGCGGTACGCCTCGGCCGTGTCCGCCATCCCCGCCGTGCGGCGGATCCTGGTCGCCCAGCAGCAGCGGCTGGGCCGGGAGAGCGGGGGAGTGCTGGAAGGCAGGGACATCGGCACCAAGGTGTTTCCCGACACGCCGTTCAAGTTTTTCGTGACCGCCGACCCCGCCGTCCGTGCGCTGCGCCGGACCCGGGAGCTCGCGGAAAGGGGCACGCCCCAGGCCTACGAGGCTGTCCTGGCCGAGATGGAGCAGCGGGACGCCGCCGACGGCTCCCGGGCCGACTCACCGCTCACCCTGGACGGGCGGTACGTGCTGGTGGACACGAGCGCCAAGTCGGTCGAGGCGGTCGTCGAAGAGATCGAGAAGGCCGTCACCGAGGCGCTCCACAGGGCCTCCCACAAGGGGATTTGACTCGCGTTCGGCCTCCCCATAGGATATATAACCTTGCATCTCAGCGACTTATGAGAGGGGATCCCTTTTTTCATGCCGGGTGAAAAGCACAAAGGAGGTCGGGAAACCGAGCCGATGGAAACGGAACAGGAACTCACCGCCCAGGAGTACGAGCACCTTCTGTCTCAGTACGAGGATTCGTTCAAGAACTTGCAGGAGGGGCAGATCATCCGGGGCCGGGTTCTCGCGATCACTCC
>DATBBK010000260.1:0-13066 GCA_036271035.1 Thermoanaerobaculia bacterium
CCGCGGCGGACTCTTCCGGGGCGGCGGCCGCCGCCGCGGGCGCCGCGGTCGGCTCCGCCTCGGCCGCCGGAGGGGAGGCCGGCGAGGGAGCGAGCGTCGGCCGAAGCGCGGCCTCGGCGACCGGAGTCGCCGCGGCCGGAATGGCGGGAAGGCCGGCGGTCTCGCGCGCGGTGCTCCGCGACGACGACTTCAGGAGCAGGATCGCGGCGATCGCGACGACGCCCGCGCCGGCCGCGATCAGAAACGGCGTGCGGCGGTTCGGCCGCATCTTCGCGAGCTGGTCCTCGGTCGTCGCGGTCGGCGTCGGCGCGCGGCCGGAGGCGGAAGGCGCATCCTTCGCCGGCTCCTCCGCGGGCGGCTTCGCGGTGCCGGGCGCGAGCACCGTCGGCAGTAGCGTCAGCGGCGAACCGGAGGGGCTCGGCGTCGGCGGCGGCGTCGTGTGCGGTCCGAACTGCCGGTCCAGGCGGTCCTGAGCGCTCGGCGTGAACGGGCGCTCCGGCGGCTCGATCTTCGGAATCGAGGAGAGGAACGCGACGGTGCTGTCCATGTCCTCGGGGCGCTGGGTGCGCCGCTGCAGCGCCTGGATCTCGCGATCGAACTCCTCGGCGCTCGCCCAGCGGTTGTCGCGCTTCTTCTCGAGCGCCTTCAAAATCGCCGCGCGAAGCTCCGCCGGCACCCGGCTCATCGGGTCCGACTCCGAGAACGGCATCGGCGGGTTGAAGAGGTGCGCGCGGAGCAGCTCGGGCGGCGACTCGCCGGAGAAGGGTCGGACTCCCGTCATCACCTCGTACAGCACGACGCCGAGGCTGTAGAGGTCGCTGCGGGCGTCGAGCCGCTGGCCGTGCTCCAGCGCGCCGAACTGCTCGGGCGAGGCGTAGCGCAGCTTGCCGAGGAAGACACCGGTCTGGGTCATCTCGGTCGGCGCGTCGGCGACCTTCGCGATGCCGAGGTCGACGAGCTTGACGAGCGGTTTCCCGTCCTCGGCGCGGCTGACCATGATGTTGTCCGGCGCGATGTCGCGGTGGACCACGTTCTTGCGGTGGAGGTAGCCGAGCGCCTGGAGCGTCTGGTGAGCGATCTCGAGCGCGAGCGCGACGCCGGGCGGTCCCTTCACGCCGAGGAGCTCCGACAGGTTGATCCCGTCGATGAACTCCATGACGAGGTACGCGGTGCCCTCGTCGTCGAGCGCGAAGTCTAGGATCGTGCAGATGTTCGGATGCTTGAGGCGTGTGGCCGTTCGCGCCTCGTCGAAGAAGCGGCGCTTGAGGTCCTTGTCGGCCACCGCGTGCGGGCGCATGACCTTGATGACCCGGACCTCGTCGAGAAGGCGGTGCCGGACGCGATAGATCGTCCCCATTCCGCCTTCTCGCAGGCGGTCGAGGATTTCGTACTTGCCCTCGAGCAGGGTGTCGAGCTTCTGCAATCGAACAGACCTCCGGCAGACGGCCCAATCGGATTGTAGTTCTCGATTCGTGCTGCCCGCGCGTTTTAGGCGGGATTGGGCTCCGAGGGGCGGGTTCTTTTCCGGCGAAAGGGGGTTTCGAGCGGCCGGGAACGCGCTAGCGGCGCGACACGCGCTCGGCCCGAGCGGCCCGCGCGTCGAGCGACAGCATCCACAAAAAGAGACCCGAGAAGCCGGCGAGCGCCCCGAAGAAGACCACGCGTGTCGGCGTGTCCATGAGGATCTTGCCCTGCGGGTTGATCACCGTCTGGGGGTGGAGCGACGCGGTCACGCGCGGCGCCACGAAGACGAGGAACGGCATGATCACGACCGCGAAGAGCGAGTAGGCCGCGGCGATGCGCGCGCGCCGTTCGGGGTCGTCGATCGCGGCGCGGAGGAAGAGGTATGCCGCGTAGAGGAACACGAGCAGCAGGTACGACGACTCGCGTGGATCCCAGTTCCACCAGGTGCCCCACATGATGCTCGCGAAGAGCGAGCCGGTGATCAGCGTCAACACCCCGAACAGCAGCCCGATGCGCACGGCCGCGTGCGCGACCTCGTCGTGCCACGGGTTGCGCCGGGCCAGGTAGGCCAGCGAGTACGCGGCGGCGACGATGAAGGCGAAGCTCGAGGTCCAGGCGCACGGCACGTGGAAGAACACGATGCGCGACGACTCGCCGAGGAAGCCCTTCGCGGGCTCGGGCCACAGGAACGCCGCCGCGACGACCGCGGTCATGTAGGGCAGAAGGAGGAGCTTCAGGATCTTCATTCTTCCCAGGCGACGGCGGCCAGAAGATACGCCGCGCAGGTCGCCGCTCCATCGTACGCGATCAGGACGCGGAGAGGGGTCCACGGAAACCCGCCGCGGAATGCCTCGAGAGTCGCGGAGATGGCCGTGAGCAGCAGCGGCGACAGCAGCGGAAACGCGATCAGCACGAAGAGGACGTGGCGCTGGCCGGCGCGGGACGAGAGGGCGGAGAGGAACGTCGACACGACGGCGAGGCCGTAACCGCCCGCGACGACGGTCGCCGCCAGGCCCGAGGCCGATCCCGCGTGCGCCTCGAGCAGGACCGCCACGCCCGGCACCGTCACCACAGCGATCGCGAGGAACAGGGCGAAGTTGAAGATCGCCTTTCCGGCGAGCACGCGCGTCGCGGGCACCGTCTTGCGCAGCGCGAGCGCCGTTCCCGACTCCTCCTCGTGGGCGAAGGCGCGGGGGAGCCCGGTCGCGGCGGCGAAGAACAGGATGATCCAGAGCAGAGCCGCCTGCACCGGCGGCCGGTCATCCGCCGTCAGGCCGAACGGGCCGATCGCGAACGACACCAGGGCGAGCGCGGTCGCGGCGAAGAAGAGGACGGCGACGAGCGCCGTGCGCCGGCGCAGCTCGGTGGTCGCGTCCTTGGCGGCGATGGCGAGGACGGCGGCGAGGCTCGAGCCGGAAGGCGCTGTACGGCCGGCGGCCCTGGAGGATTCCGTCTCGGTCTTCATCGCCTTCCGCGCTTCGGCCTATCGCCCCAGCTCGACACGCTGGTCGGCGCCGGCCAGGTCCCGCTCATCGTTCGACGCGAGGACCACCGCGCCGCGCCGGCGGGCGCGCTCGATCACCGCCGAGAGGATCGCGCGTCCCTCCGCGTCCAGACCGTTCGCCGGCTCGTCGAGGAGGAGCACGTCCGGATCGAACAGCGTCGCGAACGCGAGGCGGAGGCGCTGGCGCATCCCCGTCGAGAACTCCGCGACCCTCCGGCCGAGCGCCTCCTCGGACAGACCGCAGTCCCGCAGACGGCGCCTCGCCTCGTCGCGGCCCTCGGGCCGGCCGGCCGCGCGGCGGAAGAAGAGCAGGTTCTCCTCGGCGGTGAGCTCGCCGTACAGCTCCAGATCCGGCCCCGACCAGCCGATGGCCAGCCGGCGGGCCGGCTCCGGCAGCGGCCGGCCCTCGCGCTCCAGCCGGACGCCACCCGAGGTCGGCCGCGCCAGGCCGGCGAGGATCTTCAGGAGGGTGGTCTTCCCGCTTCCGTTCCGCCCCGCGACCCCGACGAAGCCGCCGGCGATCGAAATGGAGAGGTCTCGGAAGAGGGGAGGGCCGGAGAACGACTTGGAGAGATGTTCCGCGGTCAGCGTGGTCGCGCTCGGCACGGGGTGGCGAGACGATAACACCGTGGCCCGCGAGGCCCGGAAACTGGAAAAGACCGCGCCGCTTTTGTATGATCGCGCCGCTTTCGGGGCCGGAGTCGCTCGCGAAAGACCCTTCGAGCGGGCGCGGCCTCCGGAGAATTCACTTAAGGAGAACGGGATGTTGCAGCGCGCCATAATTCTGCTCCTCGGAGCCGCCGCGGCCCTCTCGCTCAACGCCTGCGGAGGCAAGAGCGACGAGGACGCGTTGATGGAGAACGAAACCACCACGACGACCGCCACCGGGACCACCGCGTCCGCACCCGCGGCCGCCCCCGCCGCGGCGGCCGCCGCCCCCGCGACCGGCGGCGCGACTTTGACCGGCAAGGTCGCCTTCGACGGGACCGCCCCGCCGATGCCCCAGATCAAGATGGACGCCGATGCCTACTGCAAGAGCGAGCACAAGGAGCCCGTCTACGAGCAGGAGGTCGTCGTCAACCCGAACAAGACACTGCAGTGGGTCCTGGTCTACGTGAAGGAGGGCATCAGCGGGAACTACCCGCCGCCGACGACGGCGATCACCCTCGACCAGCACGGCTGCACGTATCACCCGCACGTGTTCGGCATCCAGGCCGGCCAGCCGCTGAAGATCCTCAACAGCGACGGCACGCTCCACAACATCCACGCCCTGCCGCACAAGAACACCGAGTTCAACATCGGCCAGCCGTTCAAGGGCATGGAGACGGTGAAGAAGTTCGACAACGCCGAGGTCCCGCTCCGGTTCAAGTGCGACGTCCACAAGTGGATGGGCGCCTACACGGGCGTCTTCACCCACCCGTTCTTCGCGGTGACCGACGATCAGGGCAACTTCACGATCAAAAATCTGCCGCCGGGCAACTACGTCATCGAGGCCTGGCAAGAGAAGTTCGGGACGCAGACGCAGAACGTGACGATCACCGGGAACGAGTCGAAGACTCTGGATTTCGCGTTCAAGGGATAAAGCGATTCACCTTGCGGAGATAAACCGATAATCTTGCTGCCCGTGATGAAAAAATCAGGAGTCCCTCGCGCCGCCCGGCTCGTCCGGTCGGCGCTTTTCGTTTTGGGGGCCGCGCTTCTGCCTTCCGCGGCGAGCGCCCTGCCTGACTGGATGCACCTGCCGGAGCAGGTGTCCACCTTCGCTCCCCGAATCGACGGCATGTTCCACCTCATCATGTGGATCACCGGAGTGATCTTCGTGCTCGTCGAGGGCGTGCTGCTGTTCTTCCTCTTCAAGTACCGCCGGCGGCCGGGCCGCGAGGTTCACTACACGCACGGGAACAACCGGCTCGAGGTGATCTGGACGATCATCCCGGCGCTGATCTGCGTGATGCTCGCGCTCCTGTCGCGCCGGATCTGGGAGGACGTCAAGGAGCACATGCCGACCCAGGACGCGATCGAGATCCACGTGACCGGCGAGCAGTTCGCCTGGAACATCCTGTATCCCGGGCCGGACGGCAAGTTCGGAACCGCGGACGACATCGCGACGCTCAACCAGCTCCACTTCCCGGTCGGCAAGGCTGTCGTCGCGACGCTCACGTCGAAGGACGTCATCCACTCCTTCTTCCTGCCGGAGTTCCGCGTCAAGCAGGACGCGGTGCCGGGCATGAAGACGCGGATCTGGTTCGAGGCCAACAAGGTCGGCCACTGGGAGATCGCGTGCGCCGAGCTCTGCGGGCTGGGTCACTTCCGCATGAAGGGCTTCGTCACGGTCGACACGCCCGAGGACTACCAGAAGTGGCTCGTGGAGCAGGCCGCGTCGAACGTCCCCGAGCAGCCCAAGGTGGCGGCCCAGGCCGGGGGTGAGAGCGCGCCGGCGCCCGCCGCCGCGCCCGCGGCGTCCTCGCCGGCCCCGCCCGCGCCGTCCGAGTCCGCTCCGGCGGCGCCCGCCGAAAAAGGAGGAACCTCTTGAGCACGGTCGCCGTACCGCGCGAGGCGCCGCACGCGGCCCCGCATCCGGCTCCCCATCACGCCCACGCCGCGCCGACCTCGTTCTGGCGCAAGTACATCTTCTCGCTCGACCACAAGGTGATCGGCAAGCAGTACATGTTCTACGCCCTCTTCATGCTGATCGTCGGAGGGCTCCTCGCGACCCTCGTCCGGTACCAGCTGGCGTGGCCGGGCCGGCCGCTCACGTTCATGGGCAAGATCGCGCCCGAGGGAATGCCGGGCGGGCAGATGCTGCCGGAGTTCTACAACACGCTCTTCACGATGCACGCGACGATCATGATCTTTTTCGCGGTCATGCCGCTTCTGATCGGCGCGTTCGGCAACTACATCGTGCCGATCCAGATCGGCGCGCGCGACATGGCGTTCCCGCACCTGAACATGATGTCCTTCTGGACGGCGGTGCCGGGCGCGGTCGTGATCCTCTGGTCCTTCTTCGTGACAGGGGGCGCCGCGGCCGGAGGCTGGACGTCCTACGCGCCGCTGTCGGCGGTGCAGCCGAGGGGCCAGACGCTCTGGCTCATCGCGCTGCTGATCCTCGGCCTCTCATCGCTTCTGACCGCGGTCAACTTCATCGTGACGATCATCAACATGCGCGCGCCGGGGTTGGGCTTCTTCCGGCTGCCGCTGACCGTGTGGGCGCTCTTCATCACGGCGGTCCTGCTGCTGCTCGCGCTGCCGGTGCTCTCGGCCGCGATGATCATGCTGCTCTTCGACCGCACCCTCGGGACCACGTTCTTCCTGCCGACGGGGCTGATCGTCAGCGGCCAGGCGCTGACCAACGCGGGCGGCGGCCAGCCGCTGTTGTGGCAGCACCTCTTCTGGTTCTTCGGGCACCCCGAGGTCTACATCATGATCCTGCCGGCGATGGGCATCACCTCGGAGATCCTGCCCGTCTTCGCGCGCAAGCCCGTGTTCGGCTACCGCGCGATGGCCTACTCGATGATGGGCATCGCCGGCCTCGGCTGGATCGTGTGGGGGCACCACATGTTCCAGTCCGGCATGAACCCGATCCTCGGCACGACCTTCATGATCTCGACGATGGTCATCGCGGTGCCGTCGGCCATCAAGACGTTCAACTGGCTCGGCACGCTGTGGGGCGGCAACATCAGCTTCACGACGCCGATGCTGAACGCGCTGTCCTTCGTCTCGATGTTCGTCATCGGCGGGCTGTCGGGCGTGTTCATGGCCTCGACGCCGGTCGACATCTTCATCCATGACACGTACTTCATCGTCGGGCACATCCACTACGTGCTCTTCGGGGGCTCGCTCTTCGGCGCGTTCGCCGGCCTCTACTTCTGGTACCCGAAGATGTTCGGCCGGATGATGAGCGAGAGGTGGGGCCGGATCCACTGGGCCATCACCTTCGTCACGTTCAACCTCGTGTTCTTCCCGATGCACTTCCTCGGCATGCGCGGCATGCCCCGGCGCATCTACGACTACACGCAGTACTCGCACCTCAAGGGTCTCCAGCCGATGAATCAGTTCATGACGATCTCGCTCTTCGTGCTGGGGCTCGGCCAGCTCATCCTGGTGGCGAACTTCTTCCTCTCGATGCGGCGCGGCAAGCCGGCGGGCAACAACCCCTGGCACGCGAACACGCTCGAGTGGCAGACGACCTCGCCGCCGCCGCACGAGAACTTCACCGGCCGCGTCCCGACCGTCTACCGCGGCCCCTACGAGTACAGCGTTCCCGGACACGGATCGGACTACTGGCCCCAGAACGAGCCCGGCGGAGCGGCCGCCGCGCACCATGGCTGATCAGAGGCCCTTCGCGAAGACCGCAGCGGCGCCGCCGCGGCCGCGCGGACTGCACGGGTTCGCCGTCGGCCTCGCGGGAGCCACGCTGCTGCTCGTCTTCGCCGGTGGGCTCGTCACGTCGACGGAGTCCGGCCTTTCGGTCCCCGACTGGCCGACGACGTACGGCCAGAACATGTTCACGTTTCCGGTGTCCAAGTGGGTCGGAGGGATCCGTTACGAGCACGTGCACCGACTGATCGCCTCGGGCATCGGCCTTCTGACAGTCGTGCTCGCCATCTGGCTCGCGCGGCGCGAGCCGCGGCGCTGGGTCCGCCGGCTCGGCTATCTGGCGCTCGGCGCGGTCGTCGCGCAGGGGCTTCTGGGCGGGCTCACCGTCCTTCTCCTGCTCCCGCCCGCCGTGTCGGTCGCGCACGCCTGCCTGGCGCAGACGTTCTTCTGCCTCATCGTCACGATCGCCGTGGTCACGTCGCCGCGCTGGACGCCGTCGGCGCCCACCCTCCGCGCCTCGCTCGCCGCGAGCCCGTCCGGCCGCTTCGCCGCCGTGACCGCGGGCGCCGTGTTCCTGCAGCTGCTCGTCGGCGCGATCATGCGTCACACGAACGCGGGGCTCGCGATCCCCGACTTCCCGCTCGCGCTCGGACGCGTCGTCCCCCCGCTGACCACGTTTCCGGTCGCGATCCACTTCCTCCATCGCGTCGGCGCCCTCGTCGTGGCGGCGCTGGTCGGCTTCTGCGCGCTGAGCTGCGCCCGCACCCACCGCGCCGGTCTCCGCCGCGCCGGATTCGTCCTCGTCGTGCTGACACTCGCGCAGATTGCGCTCGGCGCCGCGACGGTCCTGACGAAGAAGTCCGTCGCGATCACGACGGCACACGTCGCGGCGGGCGCCCTTCTGCTCGGCTCAACGGTGGCGCTGTGCGCGTCGTCGCTAGCGGCCGAGCGGCGGCGCAACAACGTGATCCCGATCCGCTCGGCGATCGCGAGGAGTGCGTCCGGATGGAAGTAGTCCGCGCCGAGACCCTCGCCGCCGATTCCGTCGACGCGCCCTCGCGTGCCGCGGACCTGCTCGAGCTGACGAAGCCGCGGATCACTGGGCTCGTCCTGGTCACCGCGGCCGTCGGGTACGCGGTGGGCTCGGGCGCCGCGTTCGAGCCCGCGCGGTTCCTGCTGTTCATGCTCGGAACCGGCCTGCTCTGCGGCGGCGCCTCCACGCTGAACCAGTACCTGGAGCGCGACGCGGACGCGCGGATGCACCGCACCAGCCGCCGGCCGATCCCCGCCGGCCGGCTGCGTCCCGAGGAGGCGCTCGTCTTCGGGCTGGCGCTCTCCGCGTTCGGCCTGATCGCGCTCGCGCCCGTCAACGCGCTCACGCTGGGGCTCGGCGCGCTCTCGCTCGTCTCCTACGTGCTCGCGTACACGCCGCTCAAGCGCGTGACGTCGCTCTGCACGGTGGTCGGAGCCGTGCCCGGAGCGCTGCCGCCGCTGATGGGCTGGACGGCCGCGCGCGGCGTCCTCGGTCCCGCGGGGTGGGGTCTCTTCGCGATCCTCTTTCTCTGGCAGCTGCCGCACTTCCTCGCGATCGGTTGGCTGTACCGCGACGACTACGCGCGCGGCGGCTTCCCGATGCTCGCGGTGACCGACTCGGACGGTTCCTCGACGGGCCGCCAGGCGCTGCTCTACTCGGCGGCGCTCCTGCCCGTCACGCTCGCGGCGGGCCTGCTCGCCGGCGCGGGCAACGCATACCTCTGGGGCGCGCTGGTCATGGGAGCGGCGTTCCTCCTCTGCGCCGGGGCGTTCGCCTGGCGGCGCTCCGTCGGCGCGGCGCGGCGGCTGTTCTTCGCGTCCGTGCTGTATTTGCCGCTGCTGCTCGGGCTGATGGTGTTCGCGCGATGAGCTCGCGCGCCGCCGCCAACCGGCTGACGCTGTGGATCGTCATCGGGGTCGGGTTCGCGCTGTTCGCGGGCTCGATCCTCTTCATCGTCTCGCGCGCGCATTGAGTCGTTCGTAGGAGGGAAGGGATGTCGACGGACACGCACCAGATCCCGAACTACATGGCCATCTTCTGGTGGCTGCTCGGCCTGACGATCGGCGAGATCGCCTGGGCAATCCTGCCGCACCACTCCGAGCTCGTGCTCGCCGGGGGGATCGTCGCGCTCGCGATCGTGAAGGCCGTCCTCGTCGCGCTCTACTTCATGCACCTGAAGTTCGAGCGCAAGACGATGGGCGTCCTGTTCGCCTCGACGTTGATCCTGGGCGCGATCCTCGTCTCGGTCGGCATCGCCGAGCTGGTATTGCCGCGCCCCGGCTATACCCATGGCGTCGTTCACGGGCCGACCGCCGAGTAAGCGGAGGAAGAGAAGGAACATGGAGCACGCCGAAGCGATCACGTTCGACCCGCACGCCGAGGAGGATCGGACCACCACGGGCATTCCCCACGACAAGATGGGGATGTGGGTGTTCCTGTGCTCCGAGGTGATGTTCTTCACGGGCCTGATCGGCGCGTACCTCGTCCTGCGGTACGGATCGGTCTGGCCGAAGCCGATGCAGACCCTGAACATCTGGCTCACGGCCGCGAACACGTTCATCCTGATCTGCTCCTCGGTGACGATGGTCAAGGCGCTCGAGTGGATCCAGCGCGGCAACATCGCGAAGGCCAAGCTCTACATGTGCCTGACGCTGCTCGGCGGCGCGACCTTCCTGTCGGTCCAGGTCTACGAGTACCGCCACCTGCTGCACGAGGGCTTCAACCCGCACGTGTCGCTGTTCGGTTCGACCTTTTACACGATGACCGGGTTCCACGGTTTCCACGTGTTCTGCGGCGTCGTGTGCATCGCGTTCTGCACGGGGAAGCTCTTCCTCGGCAAGTACACGCAGGAGCACCACCTCGGGATCGAGACGCTGGGCCTCTACTGGCACTTCGTCGACCTGGTGTGGATCCTGCTGTTCGCGATCGTGTATCTGATTTGACCGACTCTGCGCGGGGGCGCAGCGCCGGCGCTGTCATCCCGAGGAGCGAAGCGACGAGGAATCCCTTCTCGAGCCGCCGCGCGGTCCCGAAAGGGATCCCTCGCTCACGCTCGGGATGACACGGGGACCGGACTCAGCTGGATGACCATCACCGACCTCCCGGTCCTCAACGCCACCCTCAACGCGACGTCCGCCGTCCTGCTCGTCCTCGGCTGGCGGGCGGTCAAGCGGCAGGAGATCGAGCGGCACCGCCGGCTCATGATCGCCGCGGCCCTGGTCTCGGCGGCGTTTCTCGTCAGCTATCTCGTCTACCACGCGCGGGTCGGATCCGTCCTCTTCACGGCGACGGGCGCGCCGCGGACCGTCTACTTCGCGATCCTGATCACCCACACGGTGCTGGCCGCGGCGATCGTGCCCCTCGTCCTCCGTACCCTCTACCTGGGCCTGAAGCGCCGCGACGACCGCCACCGCCGGATCGCCCGCTGGACCTTCCCGCTCTGGCTCTACGTGTCGGTGACCGGTGTCGTGATCTACCTGATGCTCTACCGCCTGTATCCGTCCTCCGCGATTCCCCGCTGACGGTGGTAAATTCCACGGGATGACGTTCCTCCGGCGCCACTCCAGGACCCTCGTCCTCGCCCTCGTCGCCTGCGTCGTCCTGCCCGCGCTCGTCTCGGCGTGCCCGCTCTGCAAGGACGCGCAGCCGAGCAACGCGGTCGCGGGAACGGACATGTGGCGCGGGATGTACTGGTCGATTCTGCTGATGGTCTCCGTGCCGTTCGCTGTCGTCGGATCGGTGGTCGTCGCCATCGTGCGCGCACGGCGGGCTCAGAGTTCGCTGGCCGCGACGACTGCGGTGCCCGCTGCTCCGTTCGCCGCGGCTCCGCGGACTCCGCTGCCCTTCCCCGAATCCGGAAGGGCCCGGACCTGAGTCGGAAGGCGTCGCGCGGGAGGCGGCTCCTGCCGCTCGCCGCGAGTCTTCTCCTCGTGACCGGCGCCGCCCTCGCGCAGAAGCCGACGCCGGCGAAGCCCGAGCCGCTCCAGCCGGCCAGGCCGATCGCGAAGCTCGATCCCGCTCCCGCGCTCGACGCCTTCCTCGCGCATGTCGCCGCCGAGACGGTCTCGGAGTTCTCCGCGAAGGGCCTCACCGACGAGGGAATCTCGATCGCCGTCATCGACCTGAGCTCCCCGACGCCCGTGGCCTCATTCCCGGCCGGCGCGTACCGCGGCGACGCTTCGTACTACCCGTGCTCGGTCGTGAAGATCTGCTACCTCTCGTACTACGAGGCACAGAAGGACGCGGGCCGGCTCCAGGACACGCCCGAGCTCGTCCGGGCCGTGAAGGACATGATCACCGTCTCGTCCAACGACGCGACCGGCTTCGTCGTCGACTCGATCACCGGCACCACGTCGGGCCCCGAGATCGCCGACCCGCGCGAGTGGGACAAGTGGAAGGCGCGGCGCAACGTCGTCAACGACTGGTACCGCCCGCGCGGCTACACGAACCTGAACGCGAATCAGAAGACGTTCTGCGAGGACGCGTACGGCCGCGAGACGGCGTTCCGCGACGGCGGCAAGAACCGCAACCGCATGACCGCGATGGAGGCCGCCCGGCTGTTCAAGGAGATCGTGCGCGGCGAGGTCGCGGGCGAGATCTATACCGCCGAGATGACGATGCTTCTCTCGCGTGACATCTCGGGCCAGGAGAAGCTCGAGGAGATGGAGCAGGAGGACGCGCGGCTCGCGGGCCAGGAGCTGCCGAAAGGCTCGCGCCTGTGGGCCAAGTCCGGCGACGCGTACGACTTCCACCATCTCGTCGGCCGCGTCGCGCTGCCGAACGGATCGGACTTCGTGATCGCCGTCTTCACGAAGGGCGTGAAGACCGTGCCGGACGTGATCCCGCGCGTCTACGAGAAGGTGGCGGCGCACTTCATGGAATCCGGAAGGCGCTAGTCGCGACCCGGGCGGACACCGCCGTGAGCCTGCCCGCGTTCCCGCCGCCGCCTTCCGCCCTCCGAGCTTGATCGCGCAGCGTCTCGCCTCCTTGGCCGTCGGCGGCGCCATCCTCGGCGTGCGCGCCTCGATCCGCATCGAGCGCCTCCACTTCGATCGTCACGAGGCCCTGACGCGGAGGGGGGTCCCGTTCGTATACACCCTGTGGCACGGGCGGATGGTCCTGTGCATCCTGGCGCATCTCCACGAGGGCATCATCACGATGGCGTCGCGGTCGAAGGACGGCGAGGTGATCGCGCAGTGGCTCGAGCGCAACGGCTACGTCGCGGCGCGCGGGTCGACGAGGAAGGGCGGGCGCGCGGGCCTCGAGGACATGATCGCGGGAGTCCGCTCGGGGCGTCGCGCGGCGCTGACCGTCGACGGCCCGCAGGGGCCGCCGCGCGTCGCGCGGGCGGGTGTCCTGCACCTCGCTCGCGAGACGGGCGCCTGGATCATGCCGTTCACGAGCTCGAGCGCGCGGCCCTGGTTCCTGAGGTCCTGGGACCGCTACCTCGTGCCGAAACCCTTCGGCCGCTGCATGGTCGCCTACGGCGAGCCGTTCGAGGTGCCGCGATCCATGCCCGACCAGGAGGCGCTCGCGAAGATCGGCGCGGCGGTGGACGAGATCACGGTCGAGGTCGACCGCGCCATGGCGATCCATCCGCCGCCGCCGTGGGAGCAGGTCTAGAGAGGCTACGCGTCGGGTCTCCGTTTTCCGTCTCGATTCCGAGTCGCCACCTTGCGGTCACATCATTCGAGGAGGAACCATGCACGGCCTCAGACGGACTCTGACGATCGCCCTTCTCGCCGCCG
>DATBBK010000261.1:0-3789 GCA_036271035.1 Thermoanaerobaculia bacterium
AATCCCAACGTCGAGCAGTACAAGATCGCCGGCGCGCTCGACGTGCCGGAGATCGACGTCTTCCTGGTCCCGGTGTGGGACGGCGTCAACAACACTCACTCGACCGGCATCGGCGAGCCCTCGACGGTGCCGACGGCCGCCGCGATCGCGAACGCGGTCTCCCACGCGGTCGGGGCGCGCATCCGGCAGCTCCCCATCACGCCCGAGGTCGTGCTCGCCGCGGTCGCAGAGGCGCGGACGAAAGGCGGTGCCGCATGAACTCCTTCACCCTCGTCCGTCCGAAGACCATCGAGGAGGCGGCGCGCGAGGCCGCGAAGCCCGACGCCGAGCTGAAGGCGGGCGGCGTGGACGTCATCGACCGCATGAAGGAGGGTCTCGACAAGCCGGCCACGCTCGTCTCGCTCACCGACATCCCGGGACGCGACGGAATCGCCGTCGGCCCGCCCGCGCGCATCGGCTCGATGGCGACGCTCGCGCGCCTGGCCGCGGACGCCGGCCTTCGCGCGCAGTATCCGGCGCTCTCGGAGGCGGCCGCGGGAGCCGCGACGCCCCAGATCCGCCACATGGCCACGCTCGGCGGCAACCTCGCCCAGCGGCCGCGCTGCTGGTACTACCGCTCGGCGGACTTCGACTGCCGCAAGAAGGGCGGCTCGGAGTGCTACGCGCTGCACGGCGAGAACCGGTTCCACGCGATCTTCGACACGGACATCCTCTGCTGCTGCGTGCATCCGTCGGCGACGGGCACGGCGCTGCTCGCGTACGGCGCGACGCTCGAGACGATCTCCACCGCGAAGGGCAAGCGGAAGCTCTCGATGGAAGACTTCTTCCACAACCCGACCGAGGACGCGACGCGCGAGAACAATCTCGCCCCGGGCGAGATCATCGAGACGATCGAGATCCCCGCGCCGGCCGAGGGAACGCGCGCCGTCTACCGCAAGCTCAAGGAGAAGGAGTCGTTCGACTGGCCGATCGTCGAGACATGCGTGCTCCTGACGATGTCGGGCGGCTCGGTGCGGGACGCGCGGGTCGTGTTCGGCTCCGTCGCGCCGACGCCGCGGCGGTCTCCTCAGGCCGAGGCGCTTCTGAAGGGCGCGAGGCCCTCGGACGATATCGCGCGCCGCGCGGCGGAGGCGGCCGTCGCCGGCGCGAAGCCGCTCGAGCACAACGGCTACAAGGTGCGCCTGGCGCGCGTGGAGCTCGAGAGGGCGATCAAGCAGGCCTGGGCATAGACGCGAAAGAGTCGCAGCTCGGCGCTCGAGAGCCGGGCTGTCATCAACATGGCTGACGATCCTCTGGCCCCGATGCGCCGGTTCTCGCGACCCGGCGAGAAGCCCGAGGCCGAGCCGCTGCTCTGCCGCCACATCCGCACGAAGACCTGGCTCGCACCGGACGCGTTCGGCGTCGGCGACCCGACGCAGTCGCCGTCCATCGCTCAGTACTGGTGCCTGAAGACGATGCGCTCCGCCGGACCGGACGGCGACCTGGTCCTGCCGGAGGAGTGCACCGACGAGCGGGTGTGCTTCGAGCCGGCGGTGCGGAGGGGCGGGGACAGCTGAGAACCAGCCCCGGGGCGTAGGGGGGGGGCTTGCCCCCGCCCCTCTCGACGGCGGCATCGGCCGCGTCAGTCATTCTGGGGGGGGCGGCCACAAGGGCCGCCCCTACGAAAACCAGAGGCGTCGGCGGCCGTCAGCGCTTCTTCAAGTCCATCAACACCTGTCTGGCCACAGCCTTCAGGGTATCGAAAACCCCCGCGCCGGTCGTCGCGACCGCCTCGAAGGTCGGCTCGCGCTTGATGTTCAGGCGCCGGTACATCTCGTCCGCGGCCATCGAGGTCGGCAGGTCGCGCTTGTTGAACTGGAGCACGTACGGGATCGTCGCGATGTCGTAGCCCTGCTCCTTGAGGTTCTTGTCGAGGTTGCGAATCGACTCGACGTTCGCCTCGAGCCGCGCCTCCTGCGAGTCGGCGACGAACACGACGCCGTCGACGCCCTTGAGGATCAGCTTGCGCGACGCGTCGTAGAACACCTGGCCCGGGACCGTGTACAGGTGGAAGCGCGTCTTGAAGCCTTTGACGGTGCCGAGGTCGAGCGGCAGGAAGTCGAAGAAGAGCGTGCGGTCCGTCTCCGTCGCGAGAGAGATCAGCTTGCCCTTCGCGGAGGGATTCGTGCGGTCGTAGATGTACTGCAGATTGGTCGTCTTTCCGCACAGACCGGGACCGTAATAGACGATCTTGCAGTTGATCTCGCGAGCCGCATAGTTGATGAATGTCATCGCGAAGCCGCCGTCGCCGCCTCGAGCCCTATTCCGAGAACAGGCGGTCGATGTCCTCGTCCGTGATCTCAGCGAAGGGTGAGTCGAAGTCGGCCTGGAGGGATTGCTTCTCGCGCTCGGCCTTGCCGGCGATGTCCGCGAAGATCTTCTCGAGCTCCGCCATCGCGCGCCGAACGCGCAGACGCACGAGCCCGAGCGACGTGCGCTCGTCGAAGATGACGACGAGGATCACGCGCTGCGCGACGATCGAGATGTGGATGTTGTCGCGCTCGCCCTCGTGAAAGAGGATCGAGAACTCGCGCTCGCCGATGAGACGCGCGAGCCCGTCCGTGGCGGCGACGTTGCCCGCGGTCAGCGACGCGAGCGAGGTCGTGTCGAGAGTCTGCAGGTCTCCGACGGCCGCGATCTGCTGGCCGTTCTTGTCGACGAGGAATACGACGTTCGCGTTCGCGTCGGACGCGAGCCGCGACAGAGACTCCTTGATCTTTCGGAACTCCTCGTCGTACAGGACGAGGTCGGGGAGTGTCATGAGTAAAGGATTCTCCTGGCTGAGGTTAGTTTAGCAGGTCGCCGCGGCGGGTCGGAGACGGCGCCTGACCAGGACTCAGAGCTCGCGCCGATTCTCGAGCGACCGGGCCATCGTCACCTCGTCGGCGTACTCGATGTCCCCGCCGACGGGGAGTCCGAACGCGATGCGCGTGACCCGCACGCCGGCGCCGCGCAGCCGCCTGGCGAGGTAGAGCGCGGTCGCCTCGCCCTCGACGTTGGGGTTCGTCGCGATGACGACCTCCTTCACCTCTGATGTGACCCGGGACACCAGGCCGTCGACGTCGATCTCCTCGGGCCCGATCCCTCGCAGCGGCGACAGCGCGCCCCAGAGGACGTGGTAGCGGCCGCGGTACTCCCGCGTCTTCTCGATCGCGGCGAGGTTCCCGGGCTCCTCGATCACGCAGAGGATGGACGCGTCGCGCTGCGGATCCGAGCAGATCTCGCAGGGGTCCTCCTCCGTCAGCGTGTTGCAGACCGAGCAGCGCCGCACGGCGGCGCGCGACTCGGAGATCGCGCGCGCGAGCCGCTCCGCGTCCTCCTCGTGGCCGCGCAATAGGTGATAGGCGAGCCGCGCCGCGCTCTTCGCGCCGATTCCGGGGAGGCGCTGGAATTCGGCGGCGAGACGCTCGAGGGACTTCGGCGTTCCGGGCATCAGATGGCCGCGAGGCTCAACGTCCGCCCATCATCCCGCCCAGCATCGACGCCGTCTTCTTCTGAACGGCCTCGTCGACGCGGCGGGAGGCGTCGCGCAGCGCGGCGAGGACGAGGTCCTGCAGCGTCTCGACGTCGTTCGGATCCACGGCGCCCTTGTCGATCGTGACGGCGAGGACGTCCTTCTTGCCGGACATCTCGATTTTCACCATCTCGCCGCCGGAGGTTCCCTCGACCTTCATCGTCGAGAGCTCCTCCTCCATGCGCGCCTGCATGGCCTGGGCCTGCTGCATCATCTTTTGGATGTTCATGGTCTGG
>DATBBK010000262.1:0-16095 GCA_036271035.1 Thermoanaerobaculia bacterium
CGCTCGCGACGTCGTCCCGCGCGTCGACGATCGCGACGCGCTCCGGCTCGCGGCGGGCGATGGCGTGGAACGCGAGCGACACGCGCTCGTGAAACGCGAGAGTCTCCGATTCGAAGCGGCCCTCCCGCGCGTCCCGCCGTCGCGTGCGGGCGAGACCCTCGGCGGGATCCACGTCGAAGAGCAGGGTCATGTCCGGAGCGACGCCGCCGCGCACCCGCTCGTCGAGGTCGGACACGATCTTCGGATCGATGCCGCGCCCCGCGCTCTGATAGGCCTCGGTCGAGTCGGAGAAGCGGTCGCACAGGACCCATGCCCCCGAAGCCAGGCCGGGGCGGACGACCTCGCGCAGGTGCTGCCGCCGGTCGGCCTCGAAGAGGAGGAACTCGGCGAACGGATCGAGGTCGCGCTGCGCCGGATCCAGCAGGAGCGCGCGCAGGCGGGCACCCAGCGCCGTCCCTCCGGGCTCGCGGGTCTTCCGCACGGAGAGCCCGCGGCCGGACAGGCGCTCGGCGAGAAGCTCGAGCTGCGTGGACTTGCCCGAGCCCTCCACGCCTTCGAACGTGATGAAGGGCATCGCGCGCGAGGATAAGCGCCGGAGCCGGCGACCGTAAACCGGATTCGTAAACCAATGGGAAGAGGCGGGTTCCGGACTCGGTTCCGGTTGACGTCTCGAGGTTCACGGGTCCCGTCGTGTCCGGCTCCATCCGATAACATGGACTGTCGAGGCGCATTTCGGGCGTGACACAGTGACAAGTTCGCACGATCCGGGGCGTCCCGAGGGCGCCCCGCACACGACCCTCCTGCTCGCGCTCGGGTTCGTCGGGCTGGCGATCGCGCTCGCGTCGATCGCGGACATGTTCTCGGCGCGGCCCTACGACGGGATCGTCCCCGTCCCGTACGGGCGCGGCGGGATCGAGATCCGGATGGTCCTCCCCGGAAGCCCGGCCGAGAGGGCGAAGATCCGCTCAGGCGAGTGCATCCAGGGCATCGGCCGGCGAATCGTCCGATCGAGCTCCGACGCCTCGGCCGAGCTGCGCCGCCACAAGATCGGCGAGAACGTCAACTACCTCGTCCGCAACGGGCCGTGCGTGTCGCCCGAGGCGGGTCCGGAGGCCGCCGCCGGAACCGAGCTGCGGACCGTGCAGCTCCAGCTCTCCTCCGAGAGGCTGGGCGGCAAGACCTACCTGTACGCGGTCGTCGTCGGCTTCCTGTTCTTTCTGATCGGCCTGTTCGTTCTCGTCCGCGTGCCGGGGGAGCCGTCGGCGCGGATCTTCTTTTTGCTGTGCGTCCTCTTCCTGCTGTTCTTCGTCTGCCGCCTGCGGCCGGCGTCCTACTGGTGGATCGACATCTTCGTGCAGAACACGGGCACGGTGAGCCTCTTCCTGCTGCCCGCCGTGTTCCTGCACTTCTTCCTCTACTTCCCGCGCCGGAAGCGCTTCCACTTCGCGAAGCCCGACGAGTGGACGGGCGCGCCGCCTCCGTCCTGGAAGGTGAGCCTGCAGGACTTCCTCTCGGCGAGCCCGGGACTGCTGTACCTGCTCTACGCGATCCCGCCGTTCGTCTTCCTCTACGACGTCTTCCGGCAGGTCCAGGGCGAGAAGGTGACGGTCCTCTCGGGCGCGCCGCTGTCGTCCTGGATCCTGCTCGGCGACTACCTCGTGCTCGGGCTGCTCGCGCTCGCGCACTCCGCGTTCACGCTCGAGGATCAGCGCGAGCGCCGCCAGGCGTTCCACGTCTTCGTCGGGACGATCCTCGGCACCGTCCCGTTCGTGCTGTTCTTCATCGTCCTGCCGTCGGCGTTCCAGATCGACGAGTACGTCTTTTACGGGATCATCCCGATGATCCTGATCCCGCTGACGTTCGCGTACGCGATCGTCCGGTTCCAGATGATGAACGTGCGCGTCATCGTGCGCCGCACGTTCCTCTACGCGGCCACGACGGCGGTCCTCCTCGGCCTGTACGCGCTCGTCGTCGCGCTCGCGAACCTCGTGTTCGCCTCGTCGCGGCTGTCCGCTTCGCCGCTGTTCAACTTCGGCTTCTTCCTCGTCGGCATCTCGCTGTTCGAGGTCCTGCGGCGGCGGCTGCAGGCGCCCCTCGACAAGCTCTTCTTCCGCGAGAAGTTCGACTACCAGACCGCACTGCTCGAGATGAGCGAGGCGATCACCGGTGAGCTCGATCTCGGCCGCATCGCCGACTACCTCACGGCGAGCGTCGCGGCGACGATGCGCCTCGAGAAGTCTTCCATCTGGCTGCGCGACCGCGAAGGCTGGCTCGAGCGCCGCTCGAAGCGCGACGACCGGCTCTCGCCCGCCGCCGCCGTCCGCCGCGTGCTGCGGCAGGAGGGGAAGCCGTCGGACCTCGAGGAGCTGTCGCTCCACTTCGCCGACACCGAGAGCGAGGAGTTCCGCGAACGGCTCGTCTCGGAGGGCTTCCGGCTGCTCGTGCCGCTCGTCTACCGAGAGCGCCTCATGGGCCTCCTCGCGCTCAAGGAGAAGCTGTCCGGCGAACGGTTCGACCGCGACGACCTCTCGCTCCTCTCGACGCTCGCCAACCAGTCCGCGCTCGCGATCGAGACGGCGTTGCTGCACGACGAGATGACGCGGCAGGCGGAGCTGCGGCGCGACCTCGAGATCGCGCGCGACATCCAGACGAGCCTGCTGCCCCGGAACCTGCCCGAAGTCCCGGGCTTCTCGTTTCTCGGCGGGTCGATCCCGGCGCGGGTCGTCGGCGGCGACTTCTACGACTTCATCCCGTTCGAGGACGGCCGGCTCGGGGTGGTCATCGGGGACGTCTCGGGCAAGTCGGTCCCCGCCTCGCTCTTGATGGTCGCGTCGAAGGAGATCGTGTACTCCCGCGCCCTGACGACGAGCGACCCCGGCGTCCTCTTCCGCGAGTCGAACAAACGGATCTACGCGATCAAGCGCCGGATGTTCGTCTCCCTGGGCTTCTTCCTGCTCGACGCCGACGCCATGAGCCTTCGCTACGCGATCGGGGGCCAGCCGCTTCCGATCCTCCTGCGAGTCGGCAACGGCGGCCCGGCCCTCCTGGAACCCCCCGAGCATCGGCTTCCCCTGGGCGCCTTCCGGGACGTGCCGTACGACACCCGGGAGCTGTACCTGAAGAAGGGGGATACCCTGTTCTTCTACACGGACGGGTTCACCGAGGCCATGGACGCCTCCATGAACCCCTACGGGGAGGAGCGGCTGATGCGGTCCGTGGAGGCTCGCAATGGGGACGGCACCCTCGAGGAAGTCGCCCAGGGGGTCCTGGCGGACCTCCGGGACTTCGTCGGGGGGGCCGAGCAATACGACGACATGACTTTCCTGTTTCTGAGGGTGGAATAGGCAAGAAATTGGATTTTTCGGGGCGGAAACCCCGGCTTGGAGCCTCCGTATGAAAGGGTTAGGAATGAAGCGGCGCGCACTGCTCATCGTCGCCGGTGTGGTCCTCCTGCTCGTGGCCGGGGGAGCGGCGGCGCTCCTTCTGGGCGCCCGCCGGGACGTCACGACGAGCTCGTCGGCGGCGTACGAAGCCTACAAGGAAGGCGTCGCCAACGAGAGCCGCTTCTATTTCAAGGAGGCCCGCGTCGCCTACGCCCGGGCCCTCGAGCTCGACCCCAACTTCGCCATGGCCATGCTCGGCATGGCCCGCCAGGCGAACGACGAGGGGCAGCGACTCGCTTTCCTGCGCCGGGCGACCCGCGAGGAACCGCGGCTGACGGATCGCGAAAGGCTCGAGGTCGAGATGCAGCTCGCCTTCTCGACCCAGACCTACGAGAAGGGTCTGCAGATCGCGCGCGACCTGCACGCGAAGTACCCGGACGACGTCCGCTCGGCCTCCCTCCTGGCCCGCGAGGAGATCCGGAAGGGGAACACGGACAAGGCCATCCGCATCTTCGAGGAGCTCCTGGCGGTGGACCCCAACAACGCCGAGGCGTACAACCAGGTCGGCTACTTCTACGGCTACCGCGGGGATTATGAGAAGGCGATGGAGTACCTCAAGAAGTACCAGTTCATCGCCGTCGACAACGCGAATCCGTTCGACTCGCTCGGCGAGGTCCAGGCCTACTCCGGCCACTACAACGAGGCGATCGAGAACCTCACCCGCGCCCTCACGATCAAGCCCGACTTCGTCGAGTCGCACGGTCACCTCGCCGTGGCGTACGAGGGCTTGGGCGACTGGGCGAAGGCGGTCGCGCAGTACGAGAAGGCGGCCGCGCAGACGGACTCGCCGGACATGAAGCGCGGCATGCTGATGGCCGCGTTCAAGGTCAGCTACTGCAGCCACGACACCGAGTCGGCGCGCCGCCTCGCGGCGGAGGTCCGCGCGCTGCCGAAGACGAAGTACTCCGAGCTCGACCTCGCGGCGCTCGACGCGGCGATGTTCCTGATCGACCACAAGCCCCTCGAGGCCGAGAAGCGGATCGAGGCGGTCAAGCCCGACCTCCAGAAGATCGTCGCCGGCGAGAAGCTGCCGGACGGCTGGAAGCCGCACTTTCCGGGCTTCAACATGATCATGGCGATCGCGAAGGAGCAGCAGGGTCTGACCGACGAGGCGCTCGCGTACTGGCAGAAGAACGCCAACCCGCCGAACCCGTTCAACAAGTTCGAGGACCGCCGCATGATCTACGAGGCCCGCGCCCACGTCGCGGTGGCGCTCGCGAAGAAGGGCGACCTCGATGCGGCCGAGAAGCTCATCGCCGAGAACCGCAAGTGGAATCCGAGCTGGGCGCCCGTCCGCGAGTACGAGACCGCCGTCGCGGAGATGCGCCGCGAGAAGGTGCTCGCCGCGGCCAAGTAAGTCGTGGAACGCTCCCGCCACTTCGAAACCCAGCACCGGCTTCTCCTCCTCGAGACGCTCTACGACGCCGGGCTCTCGCTCGGCGCGCTGCGCAGCGAGGAGGACGTCGTCGAGGACGTGCTCGCGCGCGTCGTGGGCGTGCTCGACGCCTCGCGCGGCTTCCTGGCCACCTTCGCGGACGGCGGCGGACGCCGCGCGGAGGCGCGCGTCGGATTCCCGAAGCGGCCGACGGAGGCGATGGTCGCCGCGGACGAGTTCCTGCGCGACGTCCTCGCGTCGGAGGGCGCCATCGCGCGCGAACAGTTCAAGCTGCTCGGGCGCCCTGTCCTGACGGCCGTCGGCGTGCGCATCTTCGGCGGCGGCCGGCCGATCGGCGTCCTCGTGCTCGCCGACAAGGAGGTCCGCCGCGGCGGCGAGGCCGACCCGACCTTCGACGAGGAGGACCGGCGGTTCCTGGTCTCGCTCGCGGGACTCTGCGGCATCGCGATCGAGAACCGCCGCCATCTCGACCGGCTGACGCGCGAGCGCGAGCGGCTCGAGGAGGAGAACCGCCGCCTGCTCGACGAGACGGGCCGCTCGGCGGCCGGCCGCCTGTTCGTGGGCGACTCGCCGGCGGCGCGCCGCGTCCTCGACCTCGTCGGCCGCGTCGCCGCGTCGCGGATCTCCGTGCTCGTCACGGGTGAGAGCGGCACCGGCAAGGAGCTCGTCGCCCGGATGATCCATGCGCGGAGCGACCGCGCGGACAAGCCCTTCGTGGCGATCAACTGCGCCGCGCTGCCCGAGACGCTCCTTGAGTCGGAGCTGTTCGGCATCGAGCGTGGCGTCGCGACCGGAGTCGAGGCGCGCGCCGGCCGGTTCGAGACGGCGCAGGGCGGGACGCTCTTCCTCGACGAGATCGGCGACATGCCGCTCTCCCTGCAGGCGAAGCTGCTGCGCGTGCTTCAGGAGAAGGAGATCGAGCGCGTCGGCGGCCGCCGCCGCGTGCCCATCGACGTCCGCGTCCTCGCCGCGACCCACGCCCGGCTCTCCGAGCGCATCGCGCGCGGCGACTTCCGCGAGGATCTCTACTACCGGCTTCGAGTCATCGAGATCGGCCTGCCCCCGCTCCGCGAGCGCCGGGAGGACATCCCGCGACTGGTGCGGTACTTCCTCGAGCGCTTCGCCGCGCGCGAGGGGAGGGACGTCCCGACGCTCGACCGCGACGCGTACGCCGCCCTCCTCGCGCACGACTTCCCCGGCAACATCCGGGAGCTCGAAAACCTGCTCTAGGGAGCCGCCGCCCTCTCCCAGGGGGGCACGATCCGGCGGGAGGACCTTCAGTGGCTGCCGAAGCCGGCGCACCGTCTCGAGGAGGCCCCGGGGGCGGCCTCCGGCGACGAGGAGATCCCGGACCTGCGCGCTCTCGAGGAGCGGCACATCCAGCGCGTCCTGCGACTGGCGGGCGGCAACAAGAGCCGGGCGGCGCGTCTGCTCGGCATCAGCCGCCGCACGCTGTACCGGAAGCGGCAGGTGGGACAATAGGACTCTGTATCCAATTGTCCCATTTCCGCTCTAAGATATTTATACTCAATAGTATACATTTGAATATGAACAGCCCATTGCGCGCAATGTGTCAGAGTGATACGCTTTGGGCACGATGTCGGACGGTGGTTCCAAGTCACTTAACTCCATATTCTACAGGTGTTTGCGCCTGTTTCGGCCGACGCCCGCGACGTGGCAGGACCCTTGCCTCTCCTGTCGAACGTCGTGATGAGAAAAGCGCTCGCCATCGGGCTCGAGGCCATCGAGGCGCCCAACCTCCTTTGGGGGCTGCTGGCCGGCGAGATGTCGCTTTTTCTCCTCCTGCTCGGCTCCGATAGACTGCCTCCCGTTTTGATCCGGTCACTCCAACTCTTCCTGCGGTTCTAGGAGCGTTCGAAGGAGCGCTTCGATGTCGCAGGGAGGATCCGCTCCGCCCGGCCTCGCGGCCGCCGGGTCGCGTGAGGTCTCGATGACCATCCCGGTCGCTCCGGAGATGGAGATCGTCGCCACCGCCCAGGCTGCGGCTCTCGGCGAGTACCTCGCGATGTCGCGCGATAAGATCGACGAGGTCAAGCTCGCGCTCGTCGAGGCCTGCATCAACGCGTTCGAACACGCCAACTGTCGCGACGAGCAACTCCACCTCACTTTCCGCCTCGGGAAAGAGGGCAAGGAGCGGGAGTGGCTCGAGGTGGAGGTGCTCGACCGCGGCCGGGGCTTCAACCACGCGGCGGTCGAAGCGCCGAGCCCGGAGAAGACGTTCAGCAGCCATCGCAAGCGGGGGTGGGGTCTCCAGATCATCAAGAGTTTGATGGACGACGTCGACATCACCTCCGGAGAGTGGGGAACTCGGATCGTCATGAGGAAATACAAGTGAGCGAGACGTGCAAGGTGTCGTCGGAGCGCCGCGGTGACGTCGCCATTCTCTGGACCGACGGATACATCAACAACCAGGGCGGCGAAGAGATCGCCCGCGAGGCGTACTCGCACCTCGACCAGGGCGTGCGCGCGCTGGTGCTCAACCTCGAGAAGACCCGGATCGTGAACTCGATCGGAATCTCGATCCTGATCGAGGTGCTCGAGAAGGTCATGGACCGCAAGGGCGTTCTCGCGTTCTGCGGACTGACCCCGACGATCGACAAGACGTTCCGCATCATGGGTCTCGCGCAGTACGCCGAGATCTTTCCGACACAGGACGAAGCGCTCAAGAAGGTGGCCGCTCAGACGGCGTAGCGGTCCGCGACCAGCGAGACTCAGGAGGCCCCGCCCCGGCGGCAACGAATCCGCCGCGGCCCGCTGAACCATGACGATGCCCGTTTCGACAGCCGGCCTCGAGAACCTCTGGAAGCGCGTCGGCGCGATCCTCGAGACGGACGCCCCGCTCCCGTCGCGGATCGCCGAGGCGGCCCTCGCGGCGACCGGCGCGCGCCACGCGGCCCTTTACCTGCGCGACCGCGACGCGTGGGTGCGCGCGGGCGAGCGTCTCGCGGGCGAGCCGGACGGTTCTCCCATCCCCGATCCGCTTCCGGAGGGGATCTTCGTCCGCGACGGCGATCTCTGGCTGCCGCTCTCCGCGGAGGGCGAGACCCACGGCATGCTGCGTCTGCTCGGCGTCGACGAGGCGCCGGAGAGCTCGAACGCGCTCGCGTTCCTGTTTGGCGCGCTCGTGGGCGCGCACCGTCTCGCGCGGCAGGTTCGCGATGCGGAGTTCGAGCTCAAGGCGCGGCTGCTCGAGCTCGAGTCCCTCTACGATCTGGGCCTCTCGCTCGGCGGACAGCTCGACCTCTCCGCGCTGGCCGACGAGGTCCTCTTCCGCTCGATCTCGCTGACGGACGCGGGGAAGGGGACGCTCGTCCTCGTCGAGCCCTCCGGCGCCGTTCTCCTCGAGCGCAGCGTCGGCGGCGACGTGTTCGCCGCGCGAGACGTGAAGGGCTGGTCGCTGCCGGAGGGCGGCGTGATCAACAACGACGCGTCGGGGACGCCCACCGCGGGGCTCGCGCTCGCGTCGTGCCAGAAGTGCCTCGCGGTCGCGATCTCGGTGCCCGGCCGCCAGCTCGGCGTGCTCGCGGTGGCCGACAAGGAGTCGCGCGATGGACGCGTGCTCGACTTCTCCGCGACCGACGCGCGCCTGCTCTCGCTGTTCGCGAACCAGGCCGCCGCCGCGATCGACACGGCCCGACTCCACCGCGACGCGATCGAGAAGGAGCGCATCGAGCGCGAGCTCGAGCTCGCCGCCGCGATCCAGCGGCAGATTCTCCCGCGCGACCTGCCCGAGGTGCCCGGCCTCGAGATCGCGGCGAAGAACGTTCCCACCCGGCAGGTCGGCGGCGACTACTACGACCTCTTCCCGCTCTCGCGCGGGCGGCTCGGCTTCGTCGTCGCGGACGTGTCGGGCAAGGGCGTGCCCGCGGCGCTGCTCGTGTCGACGGTGCACGCCGCCGTCCACCTCCAGATCGACGAGGCGCCCACCATCGCGGACCTGGTCGGACGCATCGACCGCCATCTCCAGCGCTACGCCGCGACGCGGAAGTTCCTGACGTGCTTCTTCGGAGTGATCGAGCCCGACACGGGCACGCTGCGGTACGTGTCGGCGGGGCACAACCCGGCGCTCCTGCGCCGCAGATCCGGCGCTCTCGACCAGCTCGGCGCCACCGGCGTTCCGCTCGGGATGTTCCCGAAGGCCTCGTGGAAGGAGCTGGAGACGCGGCTCGAGCCGGGCGATCTCCTCTGCGTCTACACGGACGGCGTCACCGAAGCGCTCGACGCGAACGACCAGGAGTTCGGGCTGGAGCGGCTCTCGAAGATCGTCGGCGCCGAGGCGCCGCCCGTGCAGCTCTGCCGCGAGGTCTTCGCCGCGGTCGACGCCTTCGCGGCCGGAGTCCCGCAGTACGACGACCAGACGCTGCTGCTCGTGAGGCGGAAGGAATGAGCGGAAAGGGATAAAGGATCGTCCCGACCCGTCCTCGGTTCCCGGACCCTCGCCGTCGGCTCCAAGTTAAGATCGTCCCGTGCACCTGCTGCTCGCGGCGCTCCTGCTCGCCGGGACGGCTCCGCCCGACCTGCTCCTCGAGAACGGCACCGTCTACGTCTCCTCCGACGCGCGGCCGGCGAAGTCTTCGGTCCTGATCTCGGGCGGCCGCGTCGCGTTCGTCGGCGATCCGGCGGCCGCGCGCGCCCGCGCGAAATCGGCGCGGACCGTCGACCTCTCGGGCAAGTTCGTCTTCGCCGGATTCGCCGACGCGCATCTCCACACGCTCGGCGTCGGCAAGGCGACCGAGAACGCCAACCTGCGCGACGCGAAGAGCGCCGAGGACGCGGCCCGGCGAATGGCGGCCGCCGCGTCGAAGCTGCCGCCCGGCGTCTGGGTCGAGGGGAGAGGCTGGGACCAGACGCGGTGGCAGGGGCGCGAGTTTCCCGATGCGCGGACGCTCGACGCCGCCGTGCCCGACCGTCCGGCGCTCGCGCGCCGGGTCGACGGGCATGCGATCTGGGTCAACTCGGCGGCCCTGCGGATGGCGAAGATGGACTCGGCGACGAAGGATCCAGAGGGCGGACGCATCCTCCGGCGCAAGGACGGCTCGCCGTCGGGGGTGCTCGTCGACAACGCTGTGGCGCTCGTCGTGCGCGCCGCGCCCGAGCCGACGGCCGCCGACCTCGAGCGCTGGCTGACCGAGGGTGCCGAGGCCTGCGCGCGCGCCGGCCTCACCGAGGTGCAGGACGCCTCGGGCTACGAGCCCGCGAGCGTCGCGGCGCTCGAGCGGCTCGCAGCGAGGGGCGCGCTCCCGATCCGCCTCTACGCGACCGTCTCGCCCTCGCCGGACACGCTGCCGAAGTCGCTCGCCGGCGGACGCAAGGGCGGCAGGCCCGGCGACTTCCTGACGATCCGTGCGATCAAGTCGTACGCCGACGGCGCGCTCGGCAGCCGGGGCGCGGCTCTCCTCGCCGACTACTCCGACGAGCCCGGCAAGCGGGGCCTGCTCGTGACGCCGCCGGAGCGGCTCGCCGAGGTCGCGACCGCGGCGCGGCGCGCGGGCTGGCAGAGCTGGATCCACGCGATCGGCGACCGCGGCAACCGGATCGCGCTCGACGCGTACGAGAAGGCCGCGGCCGCGGTGCCGCACTCGCCCGAGGGCGGCGACCGGCCGCGCATCGAGCACGCACAGGTGATCGCGCCCGACGACTTCGCCCGCTTCGCGAAGCTCTCGGTAATCGCCTCGATCCAGCCCGTCCACGCAACCTCCGACATGCGCTGGGCCGAGGACCGCGTCGGGCCCGAGCGGATCAAGGGGGCATACGCGTGGCGGCGGCTGATCGACGCGGGCGTCAAGCTCGCCGGGGGCAGCGACGCGCCCGTCGAGACCGAGAGCCCGATCGAGGGCTTCTACGCCGCGGTGACGCGCGAGGATTCCGATGGCCACCCGCCCGGCGGCTGGCGTCCCCAGGAGCGTCTCACGCGGCCCGAGGCGCTCGCCCTCTACACCTCCGACGCGGCCTGGGCGGCGTTCGAGGAGTCGTGGCGCGGGCGCATCGCTCCGGGAATGGCGGGAGACCTCACCGTCCTCTCGGGCGATCCGATGACCGCGGCCGAGTCGGAGATCGCGAGGATCCCTGTCTACATGACGATCGTGGGCGGAAAGGTCGCGTACGGACCGCCGAGGGCCGCGCCGTCGCCGTGAGAGCGCGCACGCTCCTCCGGGCGCTATCCTTGCTGTGGCTGGCCGGCGCCGCGGCGTGCCGGCCCCGACAGGAGAGCCAACCCAAGGTGCGGTCCGATCCAACCGGCGGCGACGCGGCGGCGCGCGCGCGCATGGTCGAGACGCAGATCGTCGCGCGCGGCGTCCGCGACCCTCGCGTGCTCGCGGCGATGCGCAAGGTCCCGCGCCACCTCTTCGTCGAAGAGGGCGAGCGCGGGAGCGCTTACGAGGACCATCCGCTGCCCATCGGGGGCAAGCAGACGATCTCGCAGCCCTACATCGTCGCGCTCATGTCAGAGCTCTTGAACCTCGGTCCCGAGTCGCGCGTGCTCGAGATCGGCACGGGCTCGGGCTACCAGAGCGCGGTGCTGGGGGAGCTCTCGAAGGAGGTCTACTCGATCGAGATCATTCCCGAGCTCGCCAACGCCGCCTCGGAGAAGCTGAAGGCGCTCGGCTACACGAACGTCTTCGTGCGGCAGGGCGACGGCTACCGGGGCTGGCCCGAGAAGGCGCCGTTCGACGGAATCATCGTCACGGCGGCGCCGCCGCGGATCCCCGAGCCGCTGATCGATCAGCTCGCGACGGGCGGGCGCATGGTCATCCCGGTCGGCGGGTTCTTCCAGGAGCTGAAGGTCTTCACCAAGGGTCCGGACGGCGGCGTCAGCGAGAAGGACATCATTCCCGTCCGCTTCGTCCCGATGACGGGGGAGGCGGAGCAGGAAGTGACACCCGAGAGCCAGTGATCCGCCGACATATTAGCTGTGGCTAATGTGTTTTTGGCGGGCGAACGAGAGAGCCCGCGGCTCTCGCACTGGTATCGGAGGACCAGCCCGCGAGTCCCGCGGCTACTAAGTCGCTTACGTAACGCCGCACCCGCAAGTCGGGCCTGCGCGCGTCGCGCCGCAAACGGCGCGCCTAGAGATCGCAGCCAGGCCAGCCCAGCGAGATGGCGTGGCTGCGTTCGATGGGGTCAGGCCTGCATTTTTCGGAGCTCAGAACGAACGAGCAAGGGCTCTAGTCACTTCCCGCCGTCGCTCCGAAGAAACGCAAGCCTGACCCCGAGTCCGGCATCCGGTGAACTTACTGCGCTCCTTGGATCACTCCTTCGGCGAGGATGATTTCCACCCTGCGGTTCTTCGCGCGGCCCGCCGGCGTCGCGTTGTCCGCGACCGGCACCCGCTTCCCGTAGCCCTCCGACGTCATCCGCGTTCCGGCGACGCCCTGCGTCTGCAGGAACGTCATGACCGAGTTCGCGCGGTCGCGGGAGAGGCGGTCGTTCAGCTCGTCGGAGCCGGTCGAGTCCGTGTGGCCCTCGATGCGGAGGTTGATCTTCGGGAAGAGCGAGAGGATGCCGGAGAGCTTGCCGAGCGCGACCTGCGCGTTCGGCTTCAGGGTCGCCATGTTCGTGTCGAACAGGATGTCCGGCAGGTTGACGACGACGCCGCGCGCCGACTGGCTGATCGTCGCGACCTCCGAGAGGGCGCCGGTGAGCCTCCCGGCGAGGTCGTCGCGCTCCGACTTGAGCCGCGTGTTCTCCTCCTGGAGCTGCTGCGTCTGCGACTCGAGCTGGCGTCTCTGCGAGTCGAGTGCCGCGGCCGCCGCCGCCGCCTGCTCGCGGGAGCGATCCGCATCGGCCTGCGCCGCCTGCGCCTGCGTCGCGAGCGACTCGGCGCGCAGCCGGGCGTCCTCGGCGTCCTTTCGGGCCGCGTCCGCCGCCTCCGCCGACATGCCCGCCGCCGCGGCTCGCTCTTGAGCCTGCGTTGCGTCGAGCCGGGCCTGATCCGCCTGCTGCTGGAGCGACGTGACCTGCGACTGCGCGAGCTGGGCCTGGCGCTGGGCCTCGGCGAGCTGCTGCTGCTCCTGGGCGAGCTGCGCCTGCGCGGCCACCGCCGCCTCGCGCGCGCTGAGCGCCTTCTCGCGCTCCGAGAGCGCCTGTTGCTGCGCCGTCGCCGCGTCCCGCTGCGCGGCGGCGCGCTGATCCTCGAGCGACTGCATCTCGGCGGCGCGGCGCGCGGCCTCGGCCGCCGCGGCCTGCTCCGCAAGGCGGCGCTGCGTGTCGCGGATCGCGGTCGAGGAGAGCGTCAAGCTGCGGCGCGCGTAGTCCGTACCGACCCGATCGTTGCCGGCGTGGTACGCGTTCGTCGCCTGCGCCAGCGTCGTCGTCGCCTCGCGGATGGCGTCGGCGTTGTACTGCTCCGCGCCGATCGCTTGGGCCTGCGTCAGGACGTTCTGCGCCTGAACGAGGTCGATCGGGTCCGTGCCCGACCACGAAAGGCTGCCGACCTGCTCGTTGCCGCGCCTCGCGGCGCTCGACAGGCTGCCCATCGTCACCGGTGTGCTGCGCGCCTTCTTCGCCTCGGGAGCGAGGCTCGTGAACACGACGAGCTCCGACGGGTGGAGAACGAGCGGGTGCGGCTCGGCGGTGATGAGGATGCCGAACTCCTTCTGGCCCGTCTGGTAGACGGCCTTGCCCTTCGGCTTGCGAACCGGCAACTCACCCAGGTTCTCGGGGCGTCCGTCGCGCGCCACGGCCCAGGTGACGTACGACGTGACGTCGCCGCCGAAGAGGACGGCGGGCGGGAGGCGTTCCCACTCCACCTCGACGCGAGCCTGGCCGTTCTTGAACTTCACCTCGGCCTCGGCCTCCGCGGGCGCGACCCGGTTCGTCGGCGTGAGCTTGATGTCGAGGGACTTGCTTTCCGGGAACTGGACGGCGGCGAGCTGGACCTGCGCCGCGGCGATACCGGCGGCGAAGACCGAGACCGCCGAGAGCACGGCGAGCCGGACGACCTTGCTGGACATGACTTTCTCCTTTAAGCGAGCCTGAACGGTCCGCCGCGGCTCGGGACCGGGCGGTCGGTTTTCGGGAAGATGCCAAAGGTCATAGGTGAGAGGTCGTAGGTCATTCATAGGTCGTTGGTCATGCGTCAGGTGTCAGATGACAGGTGACAGGTGATGGATGATCGGTGATAGGTAGTAGGACGATCTCGGGCCCTAACACCTAAGACCTAAGACCTAACGCGTGAGCGACGCCGTTCTCCTGCACCGCCTTCAGTTCGCCTTCACGATCGTCTACCACTACCTCTTTCCGAACCTGACGATGGGACTCGCGTTCCTCATCGTCGTCATGAAGGCGCTCGGCCTGCGCCGGGGCGGCGAGCGATGGAACGACGCGGCGCGCTTCTGGATCCGGATTCTCGGCATCAACTTCGCGGTCGGGGTCGTGACCGGGGTGCCGATGGAGTTCCAGTTCGGCACGAACTGGGCGCGCTTCTCCGCATACGCGGGCAACGTCGTCGGCCACACGCTCGCCATGGAGGGGCTGTTCGCGTTCTTCCTGGAGTCGTCGTTTCTCGGCGTCCTCGTGTTCGGCGAGCGGCGCCTCTCGCGCAGGGCGCACTTCGCGGCGGCGGTCGCGCTGTTTCTCGGCGCCTGGCTCTCGGGCTACTTCATCGTCGCGACGAACGCCTTCATGCAACACCCGGCCGGGCACGCCGTCGGCCCGGACGGCCACCTCGTGCTCGCGGATTTCGGCGCGTTCGTCTGGAGCCCGTGGGCGCTCGCCGAGTACGCGCACAACATGGTCGCCACGGTCGTGACGGCGTCGTTCGTCGTCGCGGCGCTCGGCGCCTTCTACCTGCTCCAGCGCGTCCACGAGGATACGGCGCGCCTCTTCGTCCGGCTCGGGGTCTACGCCGGCCTCGTCTCCAGCGTCCTCGTCGCGTTCCCGACCGGCGACGCCCAGGCGAAGCTCGTCGCGCGCCACCAGCCGGTCGCGCTCGCGGCGATGGAGGGCCGGTTCGAGAGCGGGCCGCACGCGCCGCTCAACCTGATTGGCCAGCCGAACGTCCCGGCGCGCCGCCTCGACAATCCCGTGCACGTCCCGGGGCTGCTGTCGTTCCTCGCGTTCGGACACACGCGTAGCACCGTCGAGGGTCTGGACGCGTTCCCGGAGAGCGACTGGCCCGACAACATCCCGCTGCTCTACTACTCGTTTCACATCATGGCCGGCCTCGGCACGATCATGGTCGGGATCATGGGCCTCGCGGCGCTGCTCGCCTGGCTCGGCCGGCTCGAGCGCGTCCGCCCGATGCTCTGGATCCTCATGATGTCCTTTCCGTTCCCGTACATCGCGGTGACCGCGGGCTGGATGACCGCCGAGCTGGGCCGGCAGCCCTGGACGGTCTGGGGCTTGCAGCGCACCGCCGACGCGACGAGCCCGTCCGTTCACGCCGGCACGACGCTGTTCACCCTGATCGGCTTCTGCGGTTTGTATCTCGTGCTCGGCGTCCTGTACCTCTTCCTCGTCGCGCGCGAGATCGCGCACGGACCGGCGAAGGCGCCGTCCGCGGAGAACGTCCGCGCGGGAGTGCCCGGGCATGCCTGACGCCTGGTACGCGATCGTCGTCGCCTTCCTGACGGGCTACGTCGTGCTCGACGGGTTCGACCTGGGCGCCGGCGCGCTCCACCCGTTCGTCGCGCGCGGCGACGCGGAGAAGCGGCAGATCCTTGCCGCCATCGGCCCGTACTGGGACGGCAACGAGGTCTGGCTCATCGCCGGCGGCGGCGCGCTCTTCGTCGGCTTCCCCCGCGTGCTCGCCGTCGGCGTCTCCGGCTTCTACTTCGCGATCTTCCTCGTGCTCTGGTGCCTCATCCTGCGCGGCATCTCGATCGAGTTCCGCAGCCACGTGTCCGACCCCGTGTGGCGCTCCTCTTGGGACGTCTTCTTCTTCGCGGCGAGCGCACTGTTGCCGGTCTTCTTCGGCGCCGCGCTCGGCAACCTCCTGCGCGGCATCACGCTGAACGCGGACGGCTGGTTCGAGCTGCCGCTGTTCACGGACTTCACGGCGCGCCCGCCCGTCGGGATTCTCGACTGGTACACGATCCTCGTGGGCGTGTTCGCGTTCGCGGCGCTCTGCGCGCACGGCGCCGCGTTCCTCGTCTGGAAGACGGACGGCCCGCTCCAGGCGCGCAGCCGGACGGCGGGCCGCCGCCTCGCGATCGCCGTGGCCGTGCTCTGGCCGGCCGTGACGATCGCGACGACCCGCGTCAACGGCGACTTCCTGCCGGCGCTCGCGCGGCG
>DATBBK010000263.1:0-6751 GCA_036271035.1 Thermoanaerobaculia bacterium
CGTCGAGGCGGCGACGGTGCCGACCTACGGGCCGCGCGTCGCGCCGGCCGGGACCGCGGCGCCCGAGAGCGATCGGGAGTATCTGGAGAAGCTGAGGTCGCTGGGGTACCTGAAGTGAGATGAGTTACAAGACAAGTTGCAAGTTGGGCGACTTGAAACTTGTCACTTGAAGCTTGAAACTCCCGAGTCGAACGCTATGAAAGCTGTCTACTTCGAGAAACACGGCGGTCCCGAGGTTCTTCGGTACGGCGACCTTCCCGACCCCGAGCCGGGTCCCGGCGAGGTCCGCGTGGCGATCCGCGCGGCCGCGCTCAACCACCTCGACATCTTCGTCCGCGAAGGCATCCCCGACGTGCCGCTGCCCCAGATCCCGGGCGGCGACGGCGCCGGAGTCGTCGATCGACTCGGCGCGGGCGTTTCCGGCTGGACACCCGGCGACCGCGTCCTGATCCAGCCCGGTCTCTCCGACGGCGTCTGCGAGTTCTGCCTGGCCGGCGAGCAGAGCCTCTGCGTGCGCTTCCGAATCCTGGGCGAGCACGTCCCCGGCACGTTCGCGGAGCTCGCGGTCGTGCCGGCGCGCAACCTGTATCGGATCCCGGAGGGGATGTCGTACGCGCGCGCCTGCGCGTTCCCGCTCGCGTACCAGACGGCGTGGCGCATGGTCGTCGCCCGCGCGGCCACACGCCCGGGCGAGACCGTGCTCGTCCACGGCGCGGGCGGGGGCGCCGCCGGGGCGGCGCTCGAGATCGCGCGGCTCGTCGGCGCGCGTGTGATCGCGACGACGTCGGACGACGAGAAGGCGGCGCGCGCGAGAGAGGCGGGGGCGGAGCTCGTCATCGACTACAAGAAGGAGGACGTCGGCGCCGTCGTGCGGCGGTACACCGCGAAGCGCGGCGTGGACGTCATCGTCGACACGACGGGCGAGGCGACGTGGATGACGTCGTTGCGGTCCGCCGCGAAGGGGGGCCGCATCGTGACCTGCGGCGCGACGACCGGTCCAAACCCGAAGGAGGAGATCCGGCTGATCTTCTGGAAGCAGCTCTCGATCCTCGGCTCGACGATGGCGAACGAGCGCGAGTTCCGCGCGCTCTACGACACGGTCGCGGCGGGCCGGCTGCGGCCGCGGATCGACTCCGTCCACCCGATGTCGCGCGCCGCGGAGGCGTATGCGCGGATGGAGTCCGGCCGGCAGCACGGCAAGGTCGTTCTGGTGCCGGACGGCGTCTCCACGGAGTGGCCGGACGGGGACTGAGCCGTCCGTCGGCGGCTGACGGCTAGCGCCGCCCGAAGAGCCAGAGCAGCAGCGTCAGGATCACCGACAGCACGATGCACGTCACGACCGGAAAGACGAAGGTGAAGTTTTCCCGGCGGACCACGACGTCCCCCGGCAGGCGTCCCAGGTAGCGCGAGAGCCACGGCCACGCGAGGCCGGCGAGCAGGAGGACGACGCCGGCGCCGATCAACAGGCTGCGCAGCGGCGATTGAACCATTCCGCTCACCCGTGCGATTATGGTGCCGTCCTCATCGGCCTGACGTCGCGGCGTTTCCGGCACGCGACCACCCATGACCGAACCCACTCGGATCCCCGCGTTTCGCATGCGAGACCTGCCCGCCGAGGAGAGGCCGCGCGAGCGGTTGATGCGCCTCGGGCCTTCGGCTTTGACGCACGAGGAGCTGGTCTCGCTTCTGCTTCGGACCGGAACACCGTCGGAGAGTGCGCTCGAGCGAGCGCGGACGCTCCTCGCGGCGCACGGCGGGCTCTCGGGGCTCGCGGGCGCCTCGCCGGAGGAGCTCTCGCGGGAGGCGGGTGTCGGTCCGGTGCGTGCGGCGACGATCGCCGCCGCGATCGAGATCGGGCGCCGCCTGCCGGCGGAGACGCTCTCCGGGCGCGACCTGCTGAACGAGCCGCGTCTCGTGAAGGAGTACCTGCGGCAGGCGCAGTCCGACGACTCGCAGGAACGGACCGGCGCGCTGTTTCTGAACGCCCGCAACCGCCTGCTGAAGAACGATCCCGAGATCTACCGCGGTACGCTCGACCGCGCGGTCGTCGAGCCGCGCGAGATCCTGCGACGTGCGCTGATCGGGCGCGCGGCGGGCGTGATCCTGTACCACAACCATCCCTCCGGCGACCCGACGCCCTCGCGCGAGGACCGCGACTTCACGCGCCGCCTCGCGTCCGCGTCGGAGTCGGTCGGGATCCGTCTTCTCGATCACATCGTCGTCGGTCGGGAGGGCTGCGTGTCGTTTCGGGAAGCCGGGCTGATGTGACGGATGACCTGATATCTTCCCGGCCTCCGAATGAAGACCTTCTACGCGACGACGCCGATCTACTACGTCAACGACCTGCCCCACATCGGGCACATCTATTCGACGGTCGTCACGGACGCGCTGACCCGCTACCGGCGCCTCATCGGGGAGAAGACGCGGTTTCTGACGGGGACGGACGAGCACGGCCAGAACATCGAGAAGGCGGCGGCGGCGCAGGGCATCGCCCCGATCGAGCTCGCGAATCGCGTCGTCGAGCGATACCACCAGCTCTACGAGACGTTCGAGATCGAGAACGACGACTTCATCCGTACGACGGAGCCGCGTCACCGCCGCGGCGTCGAGGCCCTCATCGCGAAGATCGCCGCGGCGGGCGACTTTTACACCGCGCGGCACGAGGGCTGGTACTGCTCGAGCTGCGAGGCGTTCTACACGGAGAAGGAGCTCGACGCGGAGCGCCGATGTCCCGTGCACGGACGTCCCACGGCGTGGGAGTCGGAGGAGAACGTCTTTTTCCGGCTGTCGAAGTACGCGGAGCCGCTGCTCGCGCACTACGCCGCGCACCCCGAGTTCGTCCGTCCCGAGACCCGCCTCGCCGAGGTCGTCTCTTTCGTCCGCTCCGGCCTGAACGATCTCTCCGTGTCCCGGTCGAAGGTGAAGTGGGGGATTCCGTTCCCGGGTCACCCCGGCCATGTCGTCTACGTCTGGCTCGACGCGCTCGCGAACTACATCACCGCGCTCGGCTACGGCGCATCCGACGACCGCCTCTACCGCGAGTTCTGGGCGCACGAGGACGCGGAGCGGGTGCACGTCATCGGCAAGGACATCCTGCGCTTCCACGCGGTCTATTGGCCGGCGTTTCTCCTGTCCGCCGGCGAGCCGCTGCCCACCACCGTGTGGGCGCACGGGTGGTGGCTCCGCGACGCGAAGAAGGTCTCGAAATCCGTCGGAAACATCGTGCGGCCCGACAACCTGGTCGCCGACTTCGGCGCGGACGCGCTGCGCTACTTCCTGCTGCGCGAGATGGCGTTCGGCCAGGACGCCAGCTTCTCGGACGAGGCCTTCCTGACCCGCTACAACGCCGACCTCGCGAACGACCTCGGCAACACGGTCTCGCGGGTCGCCTCGCTGTGCCGGCAGTCCTTCGGCGCGACGCCGCGCGAGGTCTGCAACGACAACGAGGTGCTCGCGGCGTTCTCGGAGGTGGAGCGCGACTGGCGCGCCGCGATGGCGGACTGCCAGTTCCACCGCGCGATCGAGGCGGTCTGGAAGCTGCTCACGGCGGTCAACGGCTACGTCGTTGCGAAGGAGCCCTGGAAGATCCGCAAGGCGGAGGGCTCGGGCTCCGACCGCCTCCACCGCATCCTCTCCGCGGCCGCGGAGGGCGTGCGCCTCTCGGCCGTCATGCTGTCGCCGTTCATCCCGGCCTCGAGCCGCAGGATCTTCGCCGCGTTCGGCCTTCCCGCCGAGGATCCGCGTCCCGAGGACCTCGCGTGGGGCCGGCTTCCCGTCTCGACGGCGCTGGCGGAGACGCCGCCCCTCTTCCCCCGCGCCGACGCGGACGCGTATTTCGAACGAAAGGACACCGCCATGAGCTCCAACACCCCGACTCCGGGAGGCGAGCCGCCGGCCGCGCTGACGGCTCCCGCCGTCGACGAGTCGATCACGATCGACGACTTCCGCCGGATCCGTCTTCGCACGGCGCGCATCCTCGAGGCCGAGCGCGTGCCCAAGTCCAACAAGCTGATGCGGCTCCAGGTCGACGTCGGCGGCGAGCGGCGGCAGATCGTCGCGGGCATCGCGGCGCAGTACGAGCCCGCGGCGCTGGTGGGACGGAACGTCGTCGTCGTGGCAAACCTGAAGCCGGCGAAGCTCATGGGCGTCGAATCGAACGGGATGGTGCTCGCCGCCTCGGTCGGCGACGACGGGAGGCCGGTGCTGCTCGATGTCCCGTCCGACGTGCCGAGCGGCAGCATCGTGAAGTGATCCTCGCCGACTCCCACTGCCACCTCCACATGACGCCCGACGCGGACGGGCAGATCGCCCGCGCGCGGTCGGCCGGCGTCGGGCGGTTCCTCGTTCCCGGGACGACCCTCGCCGACTCCGAGGCCGCCGTCGCGCTCGCGGCCGCGCGCGAGGACGTCGTCGCCGCGGTCGGCGTGCACCCGCACGAGGCCAAGGACTTCGACCCGTCCCAGGAGGGCGCGCGCTTCGAGGCGCTGGCGAAGAGGCCCGGGGTCGTTGCGATCGGCGAGATCGGCCTCGACTTCCACTACGACCACTCGCCGCGCGAGAAGCAGGTCGAGGTCCTCGAGTGGATGATCGATTGCGCGCGACGGCTCGGCCTGCCCGTCCTGCTGCACAACCGCGAGTCCGGCACCGAGATGCTGGCGCTGCTCGAGCGTCGCGGCGCGCAGGCCGGCGCCGGGGTCTTCCACTCGTTCACGGAGGACGCCGCCTACGGCCGCCGCGCGATCGAGCTCGGTTACCTCGTGTCGTTCTCCGGGATGGTCACCTTCCGCGCCGCCGAGAACATCCGCTCGGCCGCGGCGGGACTTCCGCTCGACGCGATGCTCGTGGAGACCGACACTCCATACCTGGCCCCGGCGCCCCACCGCGGCCAGCCGAACGAGCCCGCGTTCGTCGTCGAGACGGCGAAACGGCTCGCGGAGGTGAAGGGCGTGGATCTCGAGCGAGTCGCCGAGGCGACGACCGGTAACTTCGAGAGGCTCTTCATCCGGTAGATCTCGGACATGTCCTCCCACCGCATCTCCCCCGAGCAGTTCGAGTCCTACGTCGAGGAGGCGCTCGCGTCGGTGCCGGAGGAGTTCCGGCGCTATCTCGAGAACGTCGTCGTCGCGGTCGAAGAAGAGCCGTCGGACGAGGACTACGACGAGACGGACACGCCGGACGACGTCGAGCTGTTCGGCATCTTCCGCGGCGTGCCGTTCTTCGACCGCCTCTCGCAGGTGTCGAGCCTGCCCGCCCAGATTGCGATCTTCCGCGGCCCGATCCTCCGCGCGTGCGCGACGCGGGGCGAGGCGGTCCGCGAGATCCGCGACACGGTCGTGCACGAGGTCGGCCACATGCTCGGCCTCGGCGACCACGAGATGCCGTACTAGAGGAAACGACGTTTCAGGGATCCGGCCGCGCTCTTGCCTCGTATACGCTCTCGGAAACGTCTCGTGCACACACAAGGAGGAAGCATGCGTCGCCTAGGCCTACGGACCGGGTTCGCCGTCCTGATCGCCGTCTCGCTCGTCTCGGGAACCGCGCAAGCCGCACAACGTCACTCGAAGCAGGGAACCTCCCGGCCGGCATCCGCCTCCCGGCCGGAAACCTACGGAACCCAGGACTACACGATCACCTCGATCTCCGACTTGTCCTTCACGCCGTTCGACAGCGGCTCGACCTTCGCTGCCAACAGCGACGACTACTTCCGTTACTTCACGGTTGCCGGCGGGAGCAGCTTCGTCGCGGGGGCGACCATCCCTGCAGGCGCCATCATCGACTACATCGGGTTCGGCAGCTGCGATGAGGCCGGAGCGAACTGGACGGTGTACGCCTACGAGACGCTCGACGATGGAAGTTTCGCCGATATCGGCACGTTCAACAGCTCCGCTCACGGAGCGACGACCACCTGCACGACGGACTACAACGTCGCCGCGCTGAACTATCAGATCGCCGTCAACGAGAAGCACACGATCCAGCTCGAGGTGCTCCAGTCGGCAACCGCGCCGGTCGACGGGTCGGTCCGTTTCAGCTCGGTCGAGCTCTGGTGGCGCCGGACCGTCAGCCCGGCACCCGCGACCGCCACGTTCAACGACGTGCCGACGGACCACCCGTTCTTCCAGTACATCGAGGCCCTCGCCGCCTCCGGGATCACGGGCGGCTGCGGCAACGGCAACTACTGCCCCGACGCGCCGCTCACGCGCGGTCAGATGGCCGTGTTCCTGTCGAAGGCGCTCGGCCTGCACTGGACGGGGGCGCTTCCCAACTGATCTCCTGATTTCCTGCCGGGCGGGAGACAGCACGCTCCCGCCCGGCCCGCTCGTTCTGGTACCGTTCGGGCGTGCGCGACCCGATCCGCCGGCTCGCTCTCGCGGCGCTGCTCGCCGGGCTCCCGGCGTGGGCGCTCGCCACGGGCGTCGAGATCGCGCGCAACGAGGCGGAGCAGAACGCGAAGTCGCCCGCCGGCAAGCGCTATGAGGGAACGCTGCTCGGAAAGATCGACGAGTGGCTGCGCCCGGCGGTCGAGAAGTGCGCGAAGGACGTCGCCGCGGAGGATCGGATCGGCTTCGACGCGCTGGTCCGGGTCGGCGCCGACGGCAAGGCGGAGGAGGTCCTCTTCGGGCCCGAGACCGCGGTCGCGAGGTGCGTCGCGCCGACGTTTCAGGACCAGACCTATCCCCGCCCGCCGGAACCCTCATGGTGGGTCAAGCTCGAGGTGCGAATGAAGTGATCAATTTGGCCGTCGTACACGACG
>DATBBK010000264.1:0-8999 GCA_036271035.1 Thermoanaerobaculia bacterium
CTTCGCCGGATCATTCGCTGCGTGGAACGAGCGCGTGAGCCGTAGAGCAAGCCCCCCAACAAGACCCCGAGCGCGTTTTTACTTAGGGAATTTGGTCGGGACGCCGGGATTCGAACCCGGGACCCCCTGAACCCCATTCAGGTACGCTACCAGACTGCGCCACGTCCCGACCGGTCCGCGCATTGAAGCAGGTAACGCGGACGGTGTCAAAACGCAGCCTGCCCGACGCCGTTTGGCATCGCCTACAATCGCCTCGATGCGCGTGCGGCTCGTCTCCGGCTCGTTCTTCGCGGCGGCGCACCGGCTGCATCGGGATGACTGGTCCGAGGAGCAGAACCGGCGCGTCTTCGACAAGTGCAACAACCCGCACGGGCACGGGCATACCTACGGGCTCGAGGTGGCCGTCGAGGGGGAGATCGATCCGGAGAGCGGTTACCTCATGGACTTCGGCGACCTGAAGCGCACCGTGCGGGAGGTCGTGATCGACCGCATCGACCGCCGCCACCTCAACTTCGACGTCGACTTCATGGCGGGCGTGAACCCGACCGCCGAGAACATCGCCGTGCGCATCTGGGACCAGCTCGAGACGCGCATTCCGAAACCGGCGCGGCTGGCGCGGGTCACTCTCCACGAGACGGACAAGAACACCGTGGTCTACGAGGGACGTTCATGAGCGCTTTCGCGGAGCGGCGGTGAGTGCCGCCCCGCCTCCTCGCCGTCTGGCCCGCTCCCGCGAGCACCGGATCATCGCGGGCGTGTGCGGCGGCCTCGCCGAGTACTTCGACCTCGACCCGACGGTCGTCCGCGTCGCCTACGTGCTGATCTCGATCATCTCCGTGGCGTTCCCGGGGATCCTCGCGTACATCGTCCTCATGTTCGTCATGCCGGCCCCGGACCGGGCCGCTCCGGCCGCATGACGAGACCCCGCATCCTCGTCACCAACGACGACGGAATCTTCTCCGAGGGCATCGAGCGGCTCGCAGCCGCGCTATCGGAGGTCGGCGACGTCTTCACCGTCGCGCCGGACCAGGAGCGCAGCGCGGCCGGCCACTCGCTGACGCTGCACCACCCGCTCCGCGCGAAGCTGATCGGCCCGCAGCGCTGGTCCGTGGACGGCACGCCGACCGACTGCGTCAACTGGGGCTGCCTGCACCTGCTGCGCGACGAGCGGCCGAGGCTGCTCTTCTCGGGTATCAACCTCGGGCTGAACCTCGGCGACGACGTGACGTACTCGGGCACCGTCTCCGCCGCGTTCGAGGGCACGCTGATCGGCATCACGTCCGTCGCTATCTCGCAGGAGATCGAGACGGGCTTCACGTTCGACACGGCCGCGGCGTTCGCGGCGCGGCTCGCGCGGCACCTCCTCGACAAGCCGCTGCCTCCGGGCACGCTGCTCAACGTGAACGTACCCGCCGGCGAGGTGCGGGGCGTGCGCGTCGGGCGGCAGGGGAGGCGGCGCTACGGCGAGGCCGTCATCGAGAAGATCGACCCGCGCGGGCGGCCGTACTACTGGATTGGCGCGACGCCGCCGCAGGGCGAGCTCGAGCAGGGCACCGACCTCGCGGCCGTCGCGGAAAAGCACATCTCCATGACCCCTCTCCATCTCGACCTGACCGACTACCGTTCCCTCGAGCTCCTGGAGACCATCGCGGCTCCGCTCGCGCAGGCCATGGACGGCGTCGGAGCGAAGCGGTGACGGCGTGGACGATCTGAGTCGCCGCGCACGGGGGCGCGGCCCGATGACGGGAGGCCGGTTCCTCCCGCGTGCGGTGGTGATGCTCGCCGCGGCGATCGCGTGCGCCCTCGTCTCGAACGCGATCGCCGGCCCCGAGCGGCATCTGCGCTGGATCGGCAGCTACGAGTCGGCGTCCGAGCGTGCGTTGGCGCGGCCCGCCGGTGCGGTGACGCCGGCTGCGGCGAGCGCGGGTGCGCCCGGAACGGCCCCGGGCTCTGCGTCGGGACAACTCGCCGCGCCGTCCGGCTCCGCCGCGGCGCGTGCGTTCCCGCCACACCCCGAGAAGCCGTGGGCCGAGATCTCCGGCGACGACGTCCTCGCGCTGCACGAACGCGGCGACGTGCCGTTCCTCGACGCGCGGCGCACGAGCGTCTACCGCGAGGGCCACATCGCCGGCGCGCGGCCCTTCTCGATCTGGGAGTCGGACATTGACGACAAGATCAAGACGTTCTTCAACGAGGGCCACGACACGAGCCAGCCGATCGTCGTCTACTGCTCCGGCGGCGAGTGCGAGGACTCGCACATGCTCGCGACGAAGCTCCACATGGCCGGATTCGACAACGCGCTCGTCTACAAGGACGGCTATCCGGACTGGCAGAAGCGCGGGCTGCCCGTGCACACGGGAGACACGCCGTGAACCGTGGACTCTTGTCGCCCTGGGTCACCGTCCGCGTGCAGTTCGTGCTCGCGGCGTTCTTCGTCGTGGCCGGCATCGCGAAGATCGCGGACCCGCCGGGCTTCGCGCACGAGATCCACAATTACCAGATCGTTCCGGGCGTCTTCGTCAACGCGATGGCGCTCGTGCTGCCGTGGCTCGAGGTGGTGACGGGCGTCGCGCTCTTTCTGAGCATCGCGGTGCGCGCTTCGGCGCGCGTCCTCGGGATCCTCCTTGCGGTGTTCATCGTCGCGCTGTCGATCAACCTCGCGCGCAAGCATCCGGTCGACTGCGGGTGCTTCGGGACGTCGACGGTGGTCAAGACGGACGCGCAGCGGCTGACCGACATGAAGTGGGCGATCGCCCGGGACGCCGGGCTGCTGATCCTCGTTGCGCAGATCCTGGCGGCGACGCGGCGGGAGGAGCGGCGCTAGACGCGGCGTGGCCGAGCTAGTCCCGCCGGCCTCCGTCTCGACCGAGCCGCCGCGCGATCCAGGTCGGAATCGCGATCCACAGAAGACCGAGAGCACGACGAGCGCCGCCGCGCCGAGTGGGCAGCCCGTGAAGCGAAGCAGCGCGAGCGACGCCGGTCCGAAGGCGGCCGTGCCCTGGATGCCGAGCAGGCGCCGGTGCGAACCGCGCCGACTGGATTGAGCACGGCGGCCGCGATGAGCGTCCGCGAGGCGGCGCGCGAGGGCAGCAGAGACGCGGTTCCGAGGGCGGCGACGTCGACCAGCACGACCGTCGCGACCAGACGATCAGCGAGAGAACGAGCGCGCGCGTGCGGGGGCCGGGTCCGCCCGACGCGAGCGCCGCGGCGATCCCCAGGGAGGATGACGCGGTCGGCACCAGCGCGGCGGCGTAGAGAGACGCGTGCCCGCCGAGGCCGGACGCGTCCGACCGCGAGAAGATGACGATGCCGCGGCGCCGAGGCCGGCGGCCTGCGCGGCCACGAGCGCCGCGAAGAGCCCGACGAACCCGGTGCGCCCGATCGGGGAGCCGGACCGCGACGGCCCTCGGTTCAGTCCAGCTTCACGAGCTCATCGGCGGCGGCTCGGTCCGCGGCGCGCCGGATCTCGTCGGCGGGGAAGCGGTAGTGGCCGCCGGGAGTGCGGACGGACCGGATCAACCCCGTCCGCGCCCAGCGGGTCACCGTGGACGCGGAGACGCCGAAGAGACCCGCGACCGCCGAGCGCGACAGGAAGCCGCCGCCGACCGGTGCCGCCGCGCCGTTCTCGGATGACCCTTGCATGTGCGTCATGGCTTCACACCGACGATCTCGCTGCGGCCGGAAGCGCCATATGACGCGCGTCATGTCCGCGAGCGTTTCGAGCCGTTTCGGCTCTTTCCGCGCTGCTTTCGCTCACGGAGGGCATCCTCATCCGGTCGCCAGTCGAGCGATTGATGCATCCGCACCAAACCGAGCGGAATCAGGAGACGGATGATTCGGTGATGGCGCGCTTTCCGCGACCGCCCACGCTGGAGGCATGATGCTTTCTCCCGTTGAGCTCGAGATCGAGCTCTTCTGCCGGGGCATGCGGGTCGATCCGAGCGCCACGGTCGGAGAGGACGGCCGGCGCGTCACCCGGACGCGCGCGGGGCTCGGTTCCGGTCTCGAGCTCGTCATCCCCGCGCCGCGCAAGCCGATCTGGGTCAACGTCCCCGTCGTCGAGGCTTTCGCGGCGGCGTCGCCGCTCGCGCTCGGGAAGAACGAGCGCGGATACCAGGTGTACGACGCGCGCACCGGGGAGTCCTATCCCGTCCGCGTGCCGGAGGAGCCCGCGTGGTATTCGCGGTCGACCGCCTCCGGAATCCCGATGAGCCGGATCGGGGTGCTCCAGGGCAACTACCTGGGCGTCTACGTGTCCAACTCGTGCCTCTACTGGGCTCGGAACGAGGCCTGCAAGTTCTGCACGACGGGCAAGAACGTCGGCGTCAACGAGCAGTCGCGCAAGAACGTCGCGGACGTCGTCGAGGTCGCGAAGGCGGCGCGCGACGAATCCGGCTCCGTCTTCACGCACCTGAACACGGGTTACCACTTCGAGGAAGTGGACCGGCTCGAGCCGATCCACGGGCTGCGGCAGTGCGAGCCGTTCGTCCGCGCGCTCCGCGACGAGGCCGGCGGGTTCATCGGGGTACAGGCGCACCCGGTTCCGAAGAGGAAGTTTTCGGAGTACGACGCGCTGATCGACGCCGGCGCCGACCACTTCTCCTTCTGCTACGAGTTCGAGGATCCGCTTTGGTTCGCGAAGATCTGCCCCGGCAAGGCCTCGACGATCGGTCAAAGGGGCTTCTTCGAGGCGATGGAGTACACCGCCAGGAAGCTGGGACGCGGACGCGTCTCGGGCGAGATCATCGCGGGACTGGAGTCCCCGGAGTCGACGATGCGCGGCATCGACCGGATCGTCGCCGCCGGCGCCTTCCCGACTGTGTGCATCTTCCGGCCGACGATCGGCTCCGAGCTCGAGCACGTGCCGCCGCCGGACCCGTGGGCGATGCGCCGCGTCTTCGCGCACCTCTACGAGGCTTGCCGCGACGCCGGCCTGCCGATCGGCGTCCTGCCGATCGAGGTCTCGCTCGTTGTACAGCCCGAGGAGGCGGCGGGGCTGGCGGCGCCTTCGGCGTCCTCGGCCGTCTACGAGTGGAAGCTGCGCGCTCTGCGGGCGCTGGCGAGACCGTACGTTGCCTGGAAGCGACGCCCGGCGGGGCGCCGGCCGGTCACTCCCGTGGCGACCCCGGCCGCTCCCTGAAGACTAGCGATCAGGTCGCGGACCGGAAGGGTCGTGTCGATGACCGAGTTCGTTTCCATGGGGGATCTTGTCGCTGAGTGGGGCGGCGGGCGCGGGATGACCGAGATCATACGAATCAACCGTTCCAGGGACCGTCAGGCGGCGGCACTCGAGGGGCCCCTGGAGGGCGGCCGACGAGGCGGTGGTGCTCCGAAGGGCGGGCGGTGGCAAGCCCCGTCTCTCGATTCGAGGACGGGCCGGGGAGCCGGGTCTCAGTACGCCAGCACCTTCCGCGCCGCGTCGAGGACCTTGTCCGTCGACGGCAGGATCGCCCGCTCGAGGATTCGTGAGAAGCCGACCGGCGTGAACTCGGAGCCGACGCGGCCGACCGGCGCGTCCAGGGATGTGAACGCGCGCTCCTGGATCTGCGCGGCGATCTCGCCGCCGAAGCCGCCGAACACCTTGTCCTCGTGAGCCACGAGCACGCGGCTCGTCTTGCGGACGGACGCCATCACCGCTTCGATGTCGAGCGGAACGAGCGAGCGCAGGTCCAGCACCTCGACCTGCTTGCCTTCCTTCTCGAGCACCTTCGCCGTCTCGAGCGCGAAGTGGACGGGCGTGCCGTAGGCGACGATCGTCAGGTCGTCGCCCTCGCGGCGCAGACGCGCCTTGCCGAACGGCACCGCGAACTCCGCCGGTACCCTCGCCCGAGCCATCGGCGCGTTGTAGAGGAACTTCGGCTCGAGGTAGACGGTGATGCCGCGCGACCGCATCGCGCTGCGCAGAAGACCCGCCGCGTCGTCCGCGAACGACGGCACGACGATGCGGATGCCGGGCAGCGTCGTCAGCCAGCCCTCGATGTTCTGCGAGTGGTACAGGCCGCCGCCGATGTAGCCGCCCGATGCGAGCCGCACGGTCACGTTCGGCACGAACTGGCCGTTCGTCCGCCAGTACTCGTGCGACATCTCGACCATCTGCTCGGCCGCCGGCCAGAAGTAGTCCGCGAACTCCGCGCCCTCGACGACGACGCGGATCTTGTCCGAGAGCCGGCAGAACCCATCCGCCGTGCCCATGATGTGGTCCTCGGCGATCGGCGCGTTCGACACGCGCGCCGGACCGAACTCCTGCTGCATGCCCTTGGTGACGTTGAAGACGCCGCCCTTCTCGCGGTACGCGACGTCCTGCCCCCAGATGAACGTGTCGGGGTTGTGGCGGAACTCCTCCTTGAGCGTCGTGTTGAGCGCCTGGACGACGGACATCTCCTCGCCGGAGCCGTCGGGCAGCCCCTCCGGCCAGCGCTCGGGCGTCCACGCCTCCGGCACGACGAAGTCGTGAATCGTCGACGGGTCGGGGTCCGGAGCGGAGCGCGCGCGATCGGCCGCGTCCTCGTACGTCTTCTGGTTCTGCGCCTCGATGCCCTGGATCTCCTCCTCGGTGAGCAGCCCCGTGTCGATGAGGAGCTTGCGGAAGCGGGGGAGCGGATCGGCGGCCTTCGCGGCCTCCAGCTCCTCCGGCGTGCGGTAGAGCTCCTGCCGGTCCGAGTTGGAGTGGGAGTGGATCCGGACGCAGCGCGCGTGCACGATCGCGCCGCCGGCGCCGGAGCGGACGTAAGCGACCGCCTCGCGCATCGCGCGGAAGGAGTCGAACACGTCGAGCCCGTCGGCGTGGATGATCTTGAGGTTGAGGAATCCCGAGAAGTTGTCCGAGGCGATCGGGTTCGCCGTCTGGTCGCTCTTCGGGACCGAGATCCCGTACCCGTTGTCCTGGACGACGATGACGACCGGCAGCTTCTCCCTCGAGATCCCGTTGACGGCCTCGTAGAAGTAGCCCTCGGACTCGGAGGACTCGCCGACCGAGCAGAAGACGATCGAGTCCTTCTTGTAGTCCTTGACCGCCCGGCCGAGGCCGGCCGCGTGCTGCGCGTGGTTCGAGACGCACGAGGAGACGTTCTGGATGCCGATCGACGGCTTCGCGAAGTGGTTCGACATGTGGCGGCCGCCCGAAGCGACGTCGGTGCGTTTCGACATGCCGTTCAGCAGGATCTCATCGGCCGAGAGGCCCGCCGCGAGGCAGGTCGTCAGGTCGCGGTAGTAGGGGAAGAGGTAGTCGCGGCCCGGCCGGAAGGTCATGCCGAGGGCGAGCTGGATCGCGTCGTGGCCGGCGTCCGGAGCGTGGTAGCTCCATCCGAGCCCCTGCTTGAGGTAGTTGGGAGCCTTGTCGTCGAGCACGCGGCCGAGCTGCATGACCGCGTACCACTTGCGAACCTCTTCGCGAGAGACGCCCCCGATCCGGGGATCGCGTCCGGCCTCGACGGCCTCCTGGGTTTCCACGGAACCTCCTGCGCCGGATGACCTACGGCGCATTCTAACGACATCGCGCCGTCAGAATCGTAACGCGCGGCACGGAGGCGCGATTCCGCGCGGCGACGAGCCCGCGGCGCGCGCCGCGGTGCCTCCGGGTCATGTGCGAGCCGCGCCGCGCGGAGTGATGCGCGCCGCCTCGACGCGAGTTCGGATCGCGCTCCGAGGCGCGCTGCAAGTCTCGTCCTGCTATCATGATCGCCGATGTCGCCGCGCGTCGCCCGCTCCCCGGTCGAGAGCCGGGAAGACGCCATGCGCCGCGACATGGTCGCCCGGTTCGTCGCCCCGCGCGGCGTGGACGACCCGAGAGTCCTGGAGGTCATGTCCGAGGTGCCGCGCCACCGCTTCGTCCCCGAGCCGCTCCGGACGAGGGCCTACGGCGACCACTCCCTGCCCATCGGTCACGGCCAGACGATTTCGCAGCCCTACGTCGTCGGGATCATGACCCAGAGGCTCGCGGTCTCGCCCGAGCACAAGGTGCTGGAGGTCGGCTCCGGATCCGGCTATCAGACCGCGATCCTCGCGAAGCTCGCGCGCAGCGTCTACTCGCTCGAGCGCATCGACGACCTCGCCCGGGGGGCGGCCGCCGTTCTCTCCGCGCTGGGCTTCCACAACGTGTCCGTGAAGTGCTTCGACGGGACCTACGGCTACCCGGCGGCGGCGCCGTTCGACCGCATCCTCGTGACCGCCGGAACGGAAGCCGTGCCCGAGCCGCTCCTCGCGCAGCTCGCCGTGGGCGGCCGTCTCGTCGCGCCGATCGGCCCGCCCGGCCGGCAGCGACTCCGCGTGATCAAGCGTCGCAAGCAGGACTACGCGCAGGACGACGGCGACGAGGACGTCACCTTCGTGCCGCTCCTCGGCCGGTTCGCGGGAAGCGGAAGCGGAAACGGGAGTCCCGCGTGAGCGCGCGTCGCGCCGTCGTGCGGGGACGCGTCCAGGGAGTCGGCTTCCGCTGGTTCGCGGAGCGCGTCGCGCGGGAGCTCGGCGTGAGGGGCTGGGTCCGCAACCTCTCGGACGGCACCGTCGAGACCGTCGCGGAGGGGGAGGACACGGCCGTCGCGGCGTACCTCTCGCGGCTCGAGCGCGGCCCTCAGGGATCGCGCGTCGACGCGGTCGTGGTGGAGGAGTCGGGCGAGTCGGGCTTCTCCCGCTTCGAAATCACGCGATGACGGACTTCCGGGCCTACGTCCGGGACGTCCCGGACTTTCCGTCCCCCGGGATTCTCTTTCGCGACGTCACGCCGCTGCTCGCGCATCCGCAGGCGTTCGGCGCCGCCGTGCGCGCGATGGCAGACCCGTTTCGCGCGTCGCCGCCTCAGAAGATCCTGGGGATCGAGGCGCGCGGCTTCATGTTCGGCACCGCGCTCGCGCGCGAGCTCGAGATCGGAATCGTGCCCGCGCGCAAGCCCGGCAAGCTCCCGCGCGCGACGCGGCGTGTCTCCTACGGGCTGGAGTACGGGAAGGACTCCCTCGAGGTGCACGACGACGCGTTCGAGCGCGGCGAGCGCGTGCTCGTCGTGG
>DATBBK010000265.1:0-11726 GCA_036271035.1 Thermoanaerobaculia bacterium
GCAGTTTCCTGCAGGCCCTCTGGGAGCGCGCCAGCCAGGGCGGCACGCCGAAGGACATCGAGGACGCGCTCGCGTGGGACTCGTATCGGATCCGCCGCGTGCTCGTCCACTGGGTCGAGCAGGGCGCGCTCAAGACGAAGATGAAGAAGGCGTAGAGTTCCGGCGCACGGCGCCGAACATATTAGCCATCGCTAATATGTTTCGCCCGACGCGGCGGCGGCGCTCCGTCTCAGGTCGCGCGTCTCGCGCCGCTATGATCGCCGCTTGAGCTCCGACTTCGAAAAGCTGGGCGCCTTCTACCTCGGCCGCGGGTACGACCTCGCGAAGAAGAAGCGGCTCGACGACCTCGTCCTCTACGACTCGCGCGATCTCGTCACGCACGCGATCTGCGTCGGCATGACGGGGAGCGGGAAGACGGGCCTCTGCATCGACCTCATCGAGGAGGCGGCGATCGACGGCGTCCCGTGACGTCACCGTGCGCAAGGCCGCGCTGGTCTGGGTGCCGGGGGCGGCGGGCGCGGCTAGGACAGAAGTTTCGCGGGCACGTCGCCGAACGTCGGCGTCGGCGGCACTCCATGTCGCGAACATATTAGCGATCGCTAATATGTTCGGGGCTCAGGCCGAGCGGACTCCCAACCCGGGCTCGCCCGTCGTCCGCATGACGCCGTCCTCGAGCTCGAACCCGCCGCTTACGACGTCGCGCGCGAGGTCGAGGGAGCCGTCGAGGTCGAGGAATCGCGTCGCCGGAGACGCGAAAGCGGCGTGGAGCGCGGCGGCGATCGAGACGCGGCTCTCGTCCATGCAGCCCCACATCAGCGAGACGCCGGCCGTCTCCGCGATCGCCGCGATCCGCATCGCCGGGCGGACGCCGCCGCACTTCATCAGCTTGATGTTGTAGATCCCGCACAGCGGCCGCGGAGCGGCGAGCGCGAGCGCGTCGTCCTCGCCGTGGAGGCTCTCGTCGGCGGCGATCGAGCGGCGCCACGTCTCCGGGAGGTCGCGCAGGCCGTTGAACTCCTCGCGCGGGACCGGCTGCTCGACGAGCTCGAGGCCGAGTCGCGCCGTGCGCTCGAAGAAGAGGCGCGTCTCGGCGACGGTGTAGCCCACGTTGGCGTCGACGCGGATGGCCGTCCGCGCGCCGACGCGCTCCCGGAGTCGGACGATGCGCTCGAGGTCGCCCTCGAGGTCGTCGCCGATCTTGACCTTGAGGCTCCGGAATCCGCGGCCGACGTACTCGACGGCCTCGGCGAGCGTCTCGTCGAGCGGCTTGATGCCGATCGTGATGGAGGTCGGCATCGCGTCGTGCGCGCGGCCCAGGGCGTCGCAGAGCGGAACCCCGAGCGCCTTCGCGACGAGGTCGTGCAGCGCGATGTCGACCGCGGCCCGCGCCGCGGGCAACTCCGGCCACTTCGCCGCCGCCTCGCGGCAGAGCGCGGCGGCGTGGCGCGCGTCGCGTCCCTCGAGCCACGCGAGCGCGCCCTCTTCCGTCAGCGCGGCGGCGCACGCCTCGATCGTCTCGCCGGTCACGTGCTCGCCCGGCGATCCCGCGCCGAGGCCCGTCTCGCCGGACTCGGTCTCGATCTCGACGATCACGTTGCCGACGCGATCGAGGGGGGCCTGCCCCGCGATCGCGTACGGCCGGGTGAGCGGGAACTCCTCGAGTCGGGCCGACGCGCGGCGGATCCTCACGCGCGCGTCTCCGCGCGGATGTACTCCCGCACGACGGGCATCAGACGGTCCACGCCCTCCTCGAGCGGACGCACGACCGGGATGCCGAGCTCCGCCTCGAGGCGGCGCTGGTGCGTCGCGAGCTCGTCGGCCGTCAGGTGCTCGGAGTTCAGGGTCACCGCGAGGGTGCGCGCGCCGTACGCGGCGATCAGGGCGATCTCGCTCGCGACGCTCGGCATCGTCATGCCCAGCTCCTCGAGCCCCTCGTAGCAGTGACGCGCCGGCGCGTGCTGGAGGATGACGCCCCTCGAGCCCCCGGAGAGCAGCAGCTCGGCGCCGCACGGGCCCGATGGGTTGCGCAGCGCCGACTGTCCCTCGAGCAGGATCAGCTCGGGCTTTGGATCGGTTGCCTTCCAGCACGAGACGACCGCGTGCTCGAGCTCGCCGGAGACGAAGTCGTTCGGCACGGAGTCCAGGATGAAGCCGTACGGGGCGCCCTGCATCCATCCGGTCTGGCCGGTGAAGATGAGCTCCGCGCGAATGCCCGCCTCACGGCAGGCATCGCGCAATAACCGCGCGGTCGTGCGCTTGCCGAGCCCGCAGTCGGTGCCGAGCACCGCGAGGCGGGGGGCGCCGACCGACAGGATCTCCCCGCTCCAGAAGTGGAGCTCCCGGCGCGGCGCGGGCTTGCGGACGTCGCGAATCGTCACGCCGCGGCGCGCGGCGGCGGCGGCGAGCTCCGGGTCGTCGGACAGGAACTCGTGCAGGCCGTTGACGACCGACATGCCCACCTCGATCGCCTCCAGCATCAGCGCGCGGAGGCCGGGCGTGAGCCGCCCGCCGGACGTCGCGACGCCGACCACGCAGTAGTCGGCGGGGCGGCCGAGCTTCGCGACCGCGTCCGCGATCGTCGCGAAGACGGGAATCCCGCGCGCCTTTCCGTCGAGAACCTCGCCGGCATCGCGACCCGCCGTCGGGCCGTCCACGACACCCACGACGCGGTAGCGCTCGGTGCCGCGAACCAGTCCGTGGGCGGTCTTCGCGTCGCTGGTCGCGAACAGATCGTCGCAGACGATGAGGGCGGTCCCGTCCATGCGCGGCGGATTATGGATCACGGCGGTTCCCGCGCGCCGCGGCTGCGGCGCGGCTGGTCGATACAGCGCTCGGGTCGAATCACGGGCCCAACGGTCGCGGCGCATTCGCTAGACTGCCGACGTCCGGGAGGCTTTCTGGCCGACGAAACACCCAACAAGAAGAGTCGACCCGTCGAGGCCGCCGGCTCGCTGTTCACGCCCGACGACCTCTTCCTCTTCCACCAGGGCACGCACTCGCGTCTCTGGGAGAAGCTCGGCTCGCACCCCGAGACGCGGGACGGCCGCGCGGGGACCGCGTTCGCGGTGTTCGCGCCGAACGCGGCCGAGGTCTCCGTCGTGGGCGACTTCAACGGGTGGGCGCCCGGGAAGCATCCGCTCGAGCCGATCGGCGCGTCGGGCGTCTGGCAGGGCTTCGTGCCGGGCGTGGAGCGGGGCGCCGTCTACAAGTACCACATCCGCTCGCGCCTCCACGGCTATCGCGTCGACAAGGCGGATCCGTTCGCGGTGCGGCAGGAGGTGCCGCCGCGCACCGGCTCCGTCGTATGGGATCTCGAGTACCGCTGGCGCGACAAGGCTTGGCGCGACTCGCGCGCAACGCTCCAGGCCGCCGCCGCGCCGATCTCTATCTACGAGGTCCACCTCGGCTCGTGGCGCCGCGTGACGGGCGAGTCGAACCGCGCGCTGACCTACCGCGAGGCCGCCGGCTCGCTCGCGCACTACGCCCGCGACATGGGCTTTACGCACGTCGAGCTGCTGCCGGTGATGGAGCATCCGTTCGCCGGCTCGTGGGGCTACCAGGTCACGGGCTTCTTCGCGCCGACCTCGCGGTTCGGCACGCCGCAGGACTTCATGTACCTGGTCGACACGCTCCACCAGGCGGGCATCGGCGTGATCCTCGATTGGGTGCCGTCGCACTTCCCGTCCGACGAGCACGGCCTCGTCTACTTCGACGGCACGCACCTCTACGAGCACGCCGACTGGCGCCAGGGCTATCACCCGGACTGGGGCAGCTGCATCTTCAACTACGACCGCCACGAGGTCCGCAGCTTCCTGCTGTCGTCGGGTCTCTACTGGCTCGACCGCTTCCACGCCGACGGGCTCCGCGTGGACGCCGTCGCGTCGATGCTCTACCTCGACTACTCGCGCAAGGCCGGGGAGTGGATCCCGAACCAGTTCGGCGGCCGCGAGAACCTGGGCGCGCTCACGCTGCTGCGGCGGCTGAACGACGAGATCTCGGAGAACTACCCGGACACGCTGTCGATCGCGGAGGAGTCCACCTCGTGGCCGATGGTGTCGCGGCCGACGTACGTCGGTGGCCTCGGCTTCGACATGAAGTGGGATCTCGGGTGGATGAACGACTCGCTCGACTACATGAGCCTCGATCCGGTCTTCCGCAAGTACCACCACACCGAGCTGACGTTCCGGCGCATGTACCAGTACACCGAGAACTTCGTCCTGCCGCTCTCGCACGACGAGGTCGTCCATCTGAAGCGGTCGCTCCTCTCCAAGATGCCCGGCGACGAGTGGCAGATGTTCGCGAACCTCAGGCTTCTCTTCGCGTGGATGTGGGCCCAGCCCGGCAAGAAGCTCCTCTTCATGGGCGGCGAGATCGGACAGTGGGGCGAGTGGAATCACGACACGAGCCTCGACTGGCACCTGCTCGAGCGCTCGCGCCACGCGGGCGTGCAGTCGTGGGTCCGCGACCTGAACCGGATCTACCGCGAGCAACCCGCGCTGCACGAGCTCGACTTCCAGCCGGAGGGCTTCGAGTGGATCGACTGCCACGACGCCGACCACAGCATCGTGTCGTTCGAGCGGAAGGGCAGGAAGAAGGGCGACGTCGTCGTCGCCGCGTTCAACTTCACGCCGGTGCCGCGGCACGGTTACCTCGTGGGCGTCGACCGCGGCGGCGACTGGCGCGAGGTCGCGAACAGCGACGCCGAGGAGTACGGCGGCAGCGGGGTCGGCAACCAGGGCCGCTCCGTCGCGCTCGAGGTTCCCGTCCACGGCCGCTCGCACAGCCTCGCGCTCACGCTCCCGCCGCTCGGCGCCGTGTTCCTCGTGCCGCCTCCGGAGGATCCGGCGAAGGAGGAGGCGGAGCAGGCCGCGGCCGGGCGGGAGGCGGCGCGCGAGGAGGAGCAATCCGCGCCGGCGGCCGCGGCCGTCGCCGAGGACGAGGCCTGATCCGCGGATGGATCGCTACGTCTGCATCCACGGCCACTTCTACCAGCCCCCGCGCGAAAACCCGTGGCTCGAGGCGATCGAGAGCCAGCCGTCCGCGTACCCGTACCACGACTGGAACGAGCGGATCACCGCGGAGTGCTACGCGCCGAACGCGTGGGCGCGGATCCTCGACGGCGAGAACCGCATCGTCTCGATCGTCAACAACTACGCGTCGATCAGCTTCAACTTCGGTCCGACGCTGCTCTCCTGGCTCGAGGAGAAGGAGCCGGAGGTCTACCGCGCGATCCTCGCGGCCGATACGGAGAGCCGCGTGCGATTCGGCGGCCACGGCTCGGCGCTCGCGCAGCCGTACAACCACGCCATCCTGCCGCTCGCGAACGAGCGCGACCGCCGCACCCAGGTCGCGTGGGGGATCACGGACTTCAAGTTCCGATTCGGCCGGGATCCCGAGGGGATGTGGCTGCCCGAGACGGCCGTCGACGTGGCGTCGCTCGAGGCGCTGGCCGAGCGCGGCATCCGGTTCACGATCCTGTCGCCGCACCAGGCGGCGCGCCGCCGAACGATCGGCGAGACGGAGTGGCGCGAGGTGGGACTCGCGGGCATCCCGACGGGCCGCGCGTACCGCTGCGCGCTGCCGTCCGGACGCTCGATCGCGATCTTCTTCTACGACGGCCCGGTCTCCCGCGCCATCGCGTTCGAGCGGCTGCTCTCGCGCGGGGAGGACTTCGCGGCGCGCCTACTCGGCGCGTTTTCGGAGAAGGACACGGGGCCGCAGCTCGTCCACGTCGCGACGGACGGGGAGACGTACGGCCACCACCACCGGCACGGCGACATGGCGCTCGCCTGGGCGCTCTCGACGATCGAGGCGGGCGGCGCCGCGAAGCTGACCAATTACGCCGAGTTCCTGGAGCGGCACCCTCCGGCGGAGGAGGTCGAGATCGCGGAGAACACGTCGTGGAGCTGCGCGCACGGGGTCGAGCGGTGGCGGAGCGACTGCGGCTGTCGCACGGGCTCGCATCCCGACTGGCGCCAGGAGTGGCGCGCGCCGCTGCGGGAGGCGCTCGACTTCCTGCGCGACGCCGCGGCCTCGCGGTACGAGGAGGCCGCGCGCGCCCTCTTCGCCGACCCGTGGGCGGCGCGCGACGAATACGCGCACGCGATCCTCGACCGCACGCCCGCGACGGTCGACCGCTGCCTCGCCGAGCAGTCCGGCCGCGCGCTCTCGCCCGCCGAGCGGGTGACCGCGCTGAAGCTCCTCGAGCTGCAGCGCCACGCGCAGCTCATGTACACGAGCTGCGGCTGGTTCTTCGACGACATCGGCGGCATCGAGGCGCGTCAGATCGTGCAGTACGCGGGCCGCGTCATCCAGCTCGCCGACGAGCTCTTCGGCCCGGGGCTCGAGGAGCCGTTCCTCGAGCGGCTCTCGCGCGCCCGCAGCAATTCTCCGGACGCCGGCGACGGCCGACGCATCTACGAGCAGACCGTGCGGCCCGCCATGGTCTCGCTCGACCGCGTCGCGGCGCACTACGCGGTGAGCTCGCTCTTCACCGAGTACGACGACGTCGCGCGCGTGTACTGCTACCGCGTCGAGCGCGAGGACCAGCGCCTGCTGACGAGCGGCCGCGCGAAGCTCTCGCTCGGACGCGCGAGCGTCGCGTCGACGATTACGAGCGAGGCGGCGCGATTCGCGTTCGGTGCGCTGCACCTCGGCGACCACAACATCTCCGCGGGCGTCGTCCCGGATCCCGATGCCGCCGCGTGGAAGGCGCTCGTCGACGATCTCTCGGAGCCGTTCCGCTCCGCCGACCTCACGGAGACGCTGCGCCGGATGGACCGGCACTTCGGCTCCGACCAGTACGCGCTGCGCCGCCTCTTCCGCGACGAGCAGAAGCGCGTGCTAGGGGTCATCCTCGGCTCGGCGCTCGGCGAGGCGGACGCGTCGTATCGCTCGATCTATGAGCGGCACGCGCCGCTGCTGCGCTTTCTCGCGAGCCGCGGGATCCCGCCGCCGCGCAGGCTGCGGATCGCCGCGGAGGTCGCGCTCGCGACGGCGGTGCGCCGCGAGGTCGAGGCGGAGGAGCCCGACGCGCCGCGCCTCACGGCGCTGCTCGAGGAGGCGGGAGACGCAGGCATCGTGCTCCAGGAGGAGGGCGTCGGCCTCGCGTTCCAGCACGCGATCGAGCGGCTGGCGGACGCGCTGCGCGCCGCGCCCGGCGAGCTCGATCGCCTCGACACGCTCGAGCGCATGGTCGCGCTGGCACGAACGTTGCCTTTCGAATTGGACTTCTGGAAGGTCCAGAACGCGTACTGGCGCACGATGAGAGAGACACTCCCCGACAGCCGGCGAGCCTGCGAGACGGGCGGCGAGGAAGCGTGCCGTTACGTCGAGCGCTTCGTGGCGCTCGGCGAAAGCCTCTCCGTGCGCGTCGAGCCGGCGCCCGCGCGCGAGACCGCAGCCTCTTGAGCCGGAGTCGGTTACGTGGGGGCGTCTGCTAAAATCGTCGGCCAGGTGACGCCCGTACTCGAGAAGCTGCTCCGGGTCTCCGGGGTTCCCGAAAAGCTCCTTCCCCTCTTCGCCCTCTCCCACGACCTGCGCTGGACCTGGCGCCCCGAGATCCGCGCGCTGTTCGAGGCGCTGGATCCCGAGGCCTGGAGGCGCGCGCGCGGCAACCCGGTGCGGCTGTTCCGCGAGGTCTCCGCGGAGCGGCTCTGGCACGCCGCCGAGGACCCGATCTACCAGGGCTCGCTCCACGAGGTGATAGGGCGGCTCGCCGAGGAGGACGCGGCCGAGCCGGTCAACGCCTCCGCGCGGGAGCTCGTCGAGCGCGGCGAGCGCATCGCGTACTTCTCCGCCGAGTTCGGGCTGACCGAGATCCTGCCGATCTACGCCGGCGGCCTCGGCGTGCTCGCCGGCGATCACCTGAAGTCCTCGAGCGACCTGGGCGTGCCGCTCGTCGGCGTCGGCCTCTTCTACCGCGAGGGCTACTTTCGCCAGGTCCTAGACCCCGAGCGCGGCCAGACGGAGGCGTATCCGACCCTCGAGCCCGAGGAGCTGCCGATCGCGACGGCCGAGACGCCGGACGGAAGCCCGCCGGTCGTCGAGGTGGACCTGGCGGGCCGCACCGTCCGGCTGCTCATCCGCGTCGCTCGCGTCGGGCGCATCCCGCTGCTGCTCCTCGACTCGAACGTCCCTGAGAACGAAGCGTCGGACCGCGAGGTCACGGGCCGGCTGTACGGCGGCGGACACGAGACGCGCCTGCAGCAGGAGATCGTCCTGGGCATCGGCGGCTCCCGCGCGCTCGACAAGACGGGGCTGACGCCGACGATTCGCCACATCAACGAGGGTCACGCGGCATTCGTGTCGCTCGAGAAGATCCGCAAGCTCGTGCAGGAGGAGGGCCTGACGTTCGCCGAGGCGCGCGAGGTCGCGCTGACGGGCAACGTCTTCACGACGCACACGCCGGTCCCGGCGGGCATCGACGTCTTCACGCCCGAGCTGCTCTGGAAGTACTTCGGCGGGTACGTCAACGAGCTCGGCATCTCATTCGACGAGTTCTTCGCCCTCGGACGCGAGGTCGGCGGCGAGAAGCGGGAGCTCTTCTCGATGGCCGTGCTCGCGATGCGGCTCTCGACGCACCAGAACGCGGTCTCGCAGCTGCACGCGCACGTCTCGCGGCGGCTGTGGCGCGACGTGATGCCGGCGCTGCCGCTCTCGGAGATCCCGATCCAGCCGATCACGAACGGCGTGCACTACGGGACGTGGACGGCGCCGGAGATCGCCGCGACGAACGTCGCCGACGATCCGGACAGCGTGGACCGCTCCGCGCTGTGGGATGCGCACGAAGCGCTGCGCGCGCGGCTCGTGGACGCGTGCCGCGAGAAGCTCGTCGAAGAGCGGCGCCGCACCGGCGCCCGCGACGAGGAGATCGCGCAGGCGGCGAAGGCGCTCGACCCCCGCGCGCTCACGATCGGCTTCGCGCGCCGGTTCGCGACGTACAAACGCGCCACGCTGCTCTTCCGCGAGCCGAAGCGGCTCGAATACCTGCTCCACCAGATCGGCCGCCCGGTACAGATCCTCTTCGCGGGCAAGGCGCATCCGAAGGACGAGGCCGGCAAGGAGTTCCTCCGCACGGTCGCCCAGGCGTCGCAGCGGCCGGAGCTGCTGGGCCGCGTGGTGTTCCTGCCGGACTACGACATGGGCCTCGCTCGCTCGCTCGTATCGGGCTGCGACGTCTGGCTGAACACGCCGGAGCGGCCGCGCGAGGCGTCGGGCACGTCGGGGATGAAGGCCGCGATGAACGGCGGATTGAACCTCTCCGTGCTCGACGGGTGGTGGGACGAGGCGCCTCACGACGAGGCGGGCTTCGTCATCGGCGACGCGAAGGACACGCTCTCCGACGACGAGGTCGTGCGGGCGCTGTACGACGCACTCGAGCAGCGCGTCCTCCCGATGTTCTTCGACCGCGACGGCGCGGGCCTGCCGCAGCGCTGGATCGACCGCATGATCGTCTCGGCGTCCAAGCTCGCGAAGGAGTTCTCCTCCGAGCGGATGGTCACCGACTACCTCGACACGTGCTACGTGCCGGGCGCGTTCCACCGCCGCTCGCTCATCGAGGGGAAGCACGAGCCGCTCAAGCGCCTCGTGGCGTGGAAGCAGAAGGTGCGCGCGGCGTGGCCGAACCTCCGCTTCGAGTCCGTCGAGGTCAAGCCGGACCCGACGGGCATCCCGTCGTCGTCGCCGTTCGAGGTGATCGCGCGGCTGCACGTGGACGGGCTCGAGTCGTCGGACCTCTCGGTGGAGCTCTTCGAGGGGCCGCTCGAGCCGGACGGCACTCTCGAGTCCGGCGCGCCGATCAAGCTCGAGTCCATGGGACGCGAGGGGGAGACCGGCATCTTCCGCGTGATCCACCGAAAGCCCGCCGGCAGCGAACCGCTCGGCTACACCGTCCGCGTCCGTCCGACCCATCCCGACCTCGCGCACCCCAACGAGATGGGTCTGATGACCTGGTGGGGGAACGTCCGGGAAGCCAGGCGCTACACCTCGAGCTCCTGAGCGGCGCCCCAATGGGCCGATGACGCGTCGCGCCGGAATCCTTCTTCATCCCACGTCTCTGCCCGGCCGGTTCGCGATCGGCGACGTCGGGCCGGGCGCCGAGCGTTTCCTCGAGTGGGCCGCCGCGGCCGGGCAGACGCTATGGCAGGTCCTGCCGCTCGGTCCGACGGGGGGCGGCCACTCGCCGTACACGACGGCGTCCGCGTTCGCGGGCAACCCGCTGCTGATCTCGCCCGAGCGGCTCGTCGAGGACGGCCTCCTCGCCGAGGCGGATTTCGAGGGCGCGCCGGCCGGAGGAGCCGCGTCCGTCGACTTCGAGTCCGCCGCGGCGTGGAAGGAGTCGGTCCTGCGACGCGCGTACGAGCGGTTCGCCGCGGACGCGGCCGGCTCGCTCTCCGAGCCGTTCGAGGCCTTCCGCGCCGCGCCGGAGCAGGCGTCGTGGCTGTCGGACTGGTCGTTCTACGCCGCGCTGAAGCGCGATCTCGGCGGCCGCTCGTGGCTCGACTGGGAGCCGGACCTCTCGCGCCGCGACCCGGACGCGCTGCGGCTCGCCGCTATCGCGCTCGAGAGCGACGTGCGGTATGAGGCCTTCCTACAGTTCCTGTTCTTCCGGCAGTGGGAGTGGCTGCGCCGCCGTGCGCGCGAGGTCGGCGTCGCGATCCTGGGAGACATGCCGATCTACGTCGCGATGGACAGCGCCGACGTGTGGGCGCGCCCCGAGCTGTTCGCGCTCGACGAGGCGCGCCGTCCCGTCGAGGTCTCGGGCGTGCCGCCGGACTACTTCTCGGCCACGGGGCAGCTCTGGGGCAACCCGCTGTACGACTGGAAACGGATGGAGCGCGAGGGCTGGTCGTGGTGGATCGACCGCATCCGCGCGACGCTCCGCACGTGCGACATGCTGCGGATCGACCACTTCCGCGCGTTCGCGGCGTACTGGGCGGTGCCGGCGGGAGATGCGACGGCGCTGAACGGACGCTGGCGGACCGGCCCGGGCCGGCGCCTGTTCGAGGCCGCGCGGCGCGCGCTCGGCGGCCTGCCGATTCTCGCCGAGGATCTCGGCATGATCACGCAGGAGGTGAAGGACCTGCTCGCGTCGATCGAGATCCCCGGCATGAAGGTCCTGCAGTTCGCCTTCTACGGCGATGACAGCGAGTACCTGCCGCACAACCATCCCGTCCGCTCGGCCGTGTACACGGCGACGCACGACAACGACACGGCGCGCGGCTGGTACGCCGGGCTGAAGGACGAGGAGCGGCGCCGCGTCTGGGATTACCTGGGAAACGACGGGCGCGAGATCGAGTGGGCGCTCATCCGCGCCGCGTACGCGTCCGTCGCCGAGACCGCGGTCGTCCCGATGCAGGACGTGCTCGGGCTGGGCGGCGAGGCGCGCATGAACACGCCGGCCGCGCCGGGCGGCAACTGGAAGTGGCGGGCGGGAGACGACGCGTTTCGAGGGGACGTCGCGGAGCGGCTGAAGAGAATGGTCGCGCTGGCGGGACGCGTCCCTGTTTCATCCCGAGGAGCGTAGCGACGAGGGGTTCCTTTCTTCTCGCCTGGTGCTGAAAGAGGTCCCTCGCTTCGCTCGGGATGACAAGACTTTGTCATCCCGAGTAGCGCGGCGACGAGGGGTCCCTTTCTTGTCGCTCGGTGGTCCCTGAAAGGGGTCCCTCGCTTCGCTCGGGATGACAAGACTTTGTCGTCCCGAGGAGCGTAGCGACGAGGGATCC
>DATBBK010000266.1:0-6602 GCA_036271035.1 Thermoanaerobaculia bacterium
CTCCGTCAGGCGATCGGTCGCGGTGCCGGCGCCGGCCGCGACGGTGCAAATGGCGGCCGCCGAGAGAGCGAGAAGAGCGAGAAAGGGTCGCGCGCGCATCACCGATTGGACGACCCGCGCGCGACCCGGGATTACGACGCGTTCACCGCCCCGACGCCGAGCGAAGATCGTCGCAGTCCGCCGGGTTCTGCCGGCACGGGTTCGGAGTCGGGCGGGGATGCGGCGTCACCGTGGGCGCGCTCGCCCCCTGTCCAGTATCGATGCCCGCGACGTCGTTGGCTCCGTTGCACCGGACCCCGAGAACCATCCCGAGAACCACGAGCAGGAATCCGAGAAACCGTTTCATGACCGACTCCTTTCCGGAGGCGGCGTTCGCCGCGGCGAACCGGCCTCCGGGCTTAAGATCCTCGAAGAGCCGGCGCGATGTCTTCAGCGTGGAATGTCGTTTCGAAGGGGTTTCGGTCAGGCGAGCCATGAGGCTCCACTTCGAAGACTGCGTCCTCGACCTGGCCACCCGCGAGCTCAGGCGGAAGGACCGAATCGTTCCGCTCTCCCCGAAGGCGTTCGCGCTGCTCGAGCTGCTCGCGCTGCAGCGTCCGAAGGCCGTCTCGAAGGCGGAGATCCACAAGGCGCTCTGGCCGGACACGTTCGTCTCCGAGACGAACCTCGCCAACCTGGTGGTCGAGCTGCGCGGCGCTCTCGACGACGACGCGCACGCCCCGCGGATCATCCGGACCGTACCGCGCTTCGGGTATGCGTTCAGCGCCGAGGGCCGCTCGGAGGACGACGCCGCGCCCGGGGCCGCTCCCGCGGTGAGCGATCCGCCGCGGCTCGTCTGGGGCCGTCGCGTCATCGACCTCGGAGCGGGCGAGAACCTCATCGGCCGCGACCGCTCCGCGGCGGTCTGGATCAACGACGAGTCGGTGTCGCGCCGCCACGCACGCATCCTCGTCGGCGACGACGGCAACTTCCTCGAGGACCTCGGCAGCAAGAACGGGACGTTTCTGCGCGGAGTTCCCGTGAGAAGCGCGGTCCGCCTGGAGGACGGAGACGAGTTCACGGTCGGCGAGCTGGTCACGCCCTTGCGTTTCCACATCCTCGCCAGCTCCGTGTCGACGCGCACGGGAACGCGCGCCGGCCGGCGGTCGCGGGTCACGCCCTGAGCGCCGCTCTCCGTCGCTGATTCGGTCGGGCGCGAACCCCGCCGCGGCGAGAGAGTCGTCGCGGTGAGGCTCGGGGGAATGAGCGCGGCGCGACGAATGTTAAGATCGGCTTCCAATGGCGAACCGCGCTGGGTTCTCCGACGAGTGCGGAATCTTCGGAGTCAGCGATTCGGAAGATGCCGCCAACCTCGCCTACCTCGGCCTCTATGCCCTCCAGCATCGGGGACAGGAGTCGGCGGGCATCGCCTCGCTCGACGAGGGCAAGATCCACGTCGAGCGCGAGATGGGCTACGTGGCGGACGTCTTCGACGAGGCGCGCCTCTCCCGCCTGCCCGGCCGGACGGCCATCGGGCACGTGCGGTACTCGACCGCCGGGGCGTCGCTGCTCGCCAATGCGCAGCCGATCGTCTTCGCGACCCGCTGGGGACCCCTGGCGCTGGGCCACAACGGTAACCTCGTCAATGCCAGGGAGATACGGACCAGCCTGGAGGACAAGGGCGCGCTCTTCACGACGACGTCCGACTCCGAGGTCATCCTCCACCTCGTCGCCCGCTCGTCGGCGCCCAACCTCTCGGGCGCGATCGCGGACGCCCTCATGGAGGTCCGCGGCGCCTACTCGATCGTGATCCTGGCCCGGGACGGCATCTTCGCCGCTCGGGACCCCAACGGCATCCGCCCGCTCTCGCTCGGAATCCGCGAGGGCTCGCCGGTCGTCGCCTCCGAGACCTGCGCCTTCGACCTGATCGGCGCGAAGTTCGAGCGCGACGTCGATCCGGGCGAGGTCGTGCGGCTGTCGCGCGACGGGTTCTCGTCGCACCGCTTCGCCTTCCCGCTCTCGACGCCGTGCGTCTTCGAGCACGTCTACTTCGCGCGGCCGGACTCGATGGTGTTCGGCCGCAGCGTCGCCGCCTCGCGGCAGGGCTTCGGCCGCCGGCTCGCGAAGGAGCACCCCGCGCAGGCCGACGTCGTGATCCCCGTCCCCGACTCGGGGATGTACGCCGCGCTCGGCTACGCGGAGGAGTCGGGGATCCCGTTCGCGATGGGCCTCGTCCGCAACCACTACGTCGGCCGCACGTTCATCGAGCCGAAGCAGGCGATCCGTCACTTCGGGGTGAAGGTGAAGCTGAACCCGGTCCGCGAGGTCGTCGAGGGCAAGCGCGTCGTCATGGTCGACGACTCGATCGTGCGCGGCACGACGTCGCGCAAGATCGTGCGGATGCTCCGCGAGGCGGGCGCGAAGGAGGTCCACGTCCGGATCTCGTCGCCGCCGACGATGAACTCCTGCCACTACGGCATCGACACGCCGACGCGCTCGGAGCTCATCGCCGCGAACCAGACCGTGGAGGAGATCCGCCAGTTCGTCGAGGCGGACAGCCTGGGGTACCTCTCCGTCGAGGGGATGCTCGACGCGTTCGGCCGTCCGCAGCAGGCGACCTGCACGGCCTGCTTCACCGGCATCTACCCGGTCGAGATCGAGGAAGAGGAGCGCGAGAAGGAGCACGCGCTCGACGCGAAGTAGGCTTTCGCCTCTCGAGTGAGCGGACCGATTCTGCTCGCCGCCACCACGATCGCCTTCCGCGGGGCCACGCTCATCGACGGGACGGGTGCGCCGCCCGTGGCGAACGCGCTGCTCGTCGTCTCCGACGGCAGGGTCGTCTCGGTCGGGCTCGCCACGCCGGCCGCGATCGCCGCGCTGCCGCCGGGCACGGAGGTCCGCAACTGCGAGGGCAAATGGATCGTCCCGGGACTGATCGACGCGCATGTGCATGCGGAGTCGGACCGCGACCTCCAGACGATGCTCGACTGGGGCATCACGACGGTCCGCCTCATGGAGGAGGACACCGCGAAGGCGGTGGACCTCAGCGCCCGCTCGGCGACGCGCCGCGACATCCCGCACGTCTTCGCCGCGGCGCCGATCTTCACGACGAAGGGCGGCTGGTGGGACCAGGGCCAGCCCGCCGACAGGAACCTGAATCGCTTTCCCGCGACGCCGGATGAGGCGCGCGCGGCCGTCCGCAAGGCGAAGGCGCTCGGCACGCGCGAGATCAAGGTCATGCTCGACGACATGGCGTGGTGCCGCGCGCCGAAGCCGCCGCTGCCGAAGGTCTCGCGCCCCGTCCTCGAGGCGCTGCTCGGCGAGGCGCAGGACCTGGGCCTCAGGGCGATCGTGCATGCGCCGAACCTCGAGGACGCGAAGGCGGCGCTCGCCGCCGGCGCGACGAGTCTCGCGCACGGCATCCTCGATCCTCTCGACGACGAGACGCTCGCGTTCTTCCGCCGGAAGAAAGTCGCCTACGTCCCGACCATGGACATCTTCGAGTTCCTCGCCGACCCGCGCCGCGACCTCGACCGCGTGCTCGGCCCGTCCGGCTCCGAGGTCGAGCGCTGGCTCGAGCCCGCGACCGTCCGGAGACTTCGCTCGCGCGAGTACTCGGATCACTACCGGGAGGGCTACCCGAACCTCGAGTACGTCGAGCGCCACCTTCCGGCGCTGCGCGAGAACGTGCGAAAGCTCAAGTCGGTCGACGCCCTGATCGGCCTCGGCACCGACATGTGGGCTTACCCGGGTCTCGCCGTCTCGGTCGAGATGGATCTCTACGTGCGCGCCGGCCTGACTCCGATCGACGCGCTCCGCGCCGGGACGCAGGGCGCGGCGCATTCGCTCGGGCTGCTAGACCGCGGCACGCTCGAGCCCGACAGACGCGCCGACCTCCTCGTCCTCGACGCCGATCCCCTCCAGGACGTGCGCAACGTGCGCCGCATCGCCGAGATGTGGAAAGAGGGCGAGCGCGTCGGTCCGAGGAGTCCGTCGGAGCGGCGCGGGCCGTGAACGGCGGCCGTTGAGCCGGCGCCGCGCGCTCGTCTCGGTCCTGTCGGGGCTCGCCGTCGCAGCGGCGACGGTCGTCCTGTTCGTCGTATCGCGCGGCCGCTGGTCCGATCCGCTGATCGACTCGGGGCGCGAGTGGATCGTTCCGGACGCGCTCGCGAGCGGAAGGCTCCTCTACCGCGACGTCGTCTACTGGTTCGGTCCGTTCACGCCCTACTTCCAGGCCGCGTTCCTGAGGGCGTTCGGCTCCGGCATGGCCGCGCTCGTCGTCGCCGGCGCCGTCTCCGCCGCGGCCGTCCTCGCCGTCCTGTTCGCCGTGTTGCGCCGGGTCACCGGCCCGCGCGAGGCCGCGATCTGGACAGCGCTCGCGATCCCGGCGCTCGTCTTCATGCCGAACGCGGGCGGCGCGCTCCTCGGGATGGGCTACCGGATCTGGCACGCGGCCGGGTTCACGCTCGCCGCGGTGCTGCTGGCGGCGTGGCCGGCGCGGCGCCGTGCGGCGTGGGCCGCCGCCGCCGGTCTCTGCGCCGCGCTCGCCGGCCTGTGCCGGCTCGAGTGGGGGCTCGCCGCGATCGGCGCGTGCGCCTTCGCGTGCGCCGTCCGCGCGCGCGACCGGCGCGCCGGGATCCGCGACGGGGCGATCGCGGCCGCCGCCGGCGTCCTCGTCCTCGCCGCCGGGCTCGGCCACTTCCTGTCGCACGCGGGCTGGGACGCGGTCGCGCGCGACGGACACGTGTTCCTGACGGGGTTGCCGCCGGAGACGCGGCACTTCCTCGTCGCGTTCTCCGGCGTGCAGGACTGGCCCCGCGGCCTCGCGGAGGCGGCGTACTCGGCGGCGACGTGGGTCGGGATCGCGCTCGCCGCCGCGCTCCTTGCGACGCACGGTCGCGAGACTCGGCGGCGGCTTCTCGCCGCGCTCGGCGTTGCGCTGGGCGTGCTCGTCGTGTCCGCGCTGCTCGGAGGCGCGGGCAGCGCCGTCGTCTTCAGCGCCGCGCCGCTCGTCTCGCTCGCGGGCCTCGCCGCGGGACTCTGGCGGCGGCGGGGGAGCGGCGCGGCGACACTCGCCGCATGCGGCCTGCTGGGATTCGTCCTCTCCTACCGCCGGCCGTTTCACATCGGCGACTCGGCGTACGTCGCGCCGCCGCTCCTGTTTGCGCTCGTCGCGGCGGCCGGGCTCCTTCGCCTCGCGGTGGCCTGGGCCCGCGCGCGGCGGGATCGAGCCCGCCTCGCCGCGGCGTTCCGCGCGGCCGTGGCGGGCGTCGCCGTCCTCGCCCTCGCCGCCCGCGTCTGGCAGTACGGCGCGATCGAGGCCGTGCCGATCGCGGGCACGGACGGGATGCTGTCCGCGCGGCCGGAGATGGCGCGCGAGATCGAGCAGCTCGCGGCCGCCGTGCGGAGCGGCACGCACGAGGGCGACGGGCTCGTCGCCTTTCCCGAGGGGGAGGTCCTGAACCTGCTCTCGGGCCGGCGCAATCCGATCCGCCACATGCTGTATCTCCCGGGATACCTGACCGAAGCGAACGAGCCGGCCGTCCTCGCCGAGCTCGAGGCCGCGCGGCCGGCGGCGATCGTCATCTGGAATCGCCCGACGTCCGAATACGACCGATCCGCGTTCGGCGAGGATTACGGCCGGCGAATCCGCGACTGGATCCGCGCGAACTACGACGAGACGGGCTTCCGCGCGAAGCGCGCGCCCGCGCGCGAGCACCCGCGGTTCGTGCTGGCGCGGAGAAGGGGCGCTTGACGGCGCGCCGCAGACACCTCGTCGCGCTCCTGCTCGTGCTGGCCGCCTCCGCCGCCTACGTCGGCGCGCGGCTCGACCGCGGCTGGGTGCCGCACGACGAGGGGATGATCGGCCTGAACGCCGAGCGCCTGCTGCGCGGCGAGCTCCCGCACCGCGACTTCGACGAGAGCTACACGGGAGGGCTGACGGTGCTCCACGCGGCGGCCTTTCGGCTTCTCGGCGAGCGGCTGATGTCGCCGCGCCTCGTCCTGTTCGCCGTCTTCCTGGCGTTCGCCGCCGCCGCGTACGCGATCGCTGCGCGTACGCTGGCCCCGGCCGGCTCGGCGCTCGCGACGCTCGTCGCGGTCGCCTGGAGCTTCCCGAACTACCTCGCGAGCATGCCGTCCTGGTACGTCCTCGCGTTCGCGACGCTCTGCGTGCTCGCGCTCCTGCGCGAGCGCGACACGGGACGCCGCGCCTGGCTCCTCCTTGCGGGACTCTGCGCAGGCGCGTCCCTGCTCCTCCTCGTCGTCGGGCTGTATGTCGTGGCGGCCGCCCTTCTCTACCTCGCCTTCGCGGAGTGCGGGTCCGCGGCACGCCGCCCGCGGGGCCCGGGGCGGTTCGGCTTCCTGCTGTTCCAGGCCGCGGCCGTCGCCGGCTTCCTCGGCGTGCTCCTCGCCGTGGCGCGCCGCAGCCTGACGCCGATGGGCCTCGTCCAGCTCGTCGTGCCTTCCGCCGCGGCCGCCGCCGCCCTGCTTGTCCGCGCCTGGCGCGTGCGCGGCCATGCCTCGTTCGCCGAGCGCTCGCTCGCCCTCGCCCGCCTCGCGGGGCCGTTCCTCGCGGGCGCCGCCGTTCCGGTCGCAGCGCTGGCCGCCGTATGCGCGTCTCG
>DATBBK010000267.1:0-14622 GCA_036271035.1 Thermoanaerobaculia bacterium
CGACGCGTCGGTCGAATGCGTGCTCCAGGACCGCACCGGCTTCATCTGGGCCGGCACCGACGACGGCCTCTTCCGCTTCGACGGACGCCGCTTCCAGAAGTTCAGCCGGGAGCAGGGCCTGCCGCGGACGCGCGTCTACCAGCTCTACGAGACGCCGGCCGGAGCGCTCTACGTCGCGACCGGCGCGGGCCTCGCGCGACTGTCGGGTCAGCACTTCGCCGTCATCGGCGGCCCGATCGGGGCATCGGCGATCAGCCATCAGGGCATCGCGGCGGACGCGCGCGGGACGCTCTACGTCGGGACGGAGAAGGGCCTCTTCGTCGCCCGCGACGACCGCTTCGCGCCGGACCCCGACGCCAACGCCGTCGGGGATGGGCCGGTCGGCGCGGTCCACGTCGACGCGAACGGCGTCCTGTACTTCGCGCGCGGCGGACGGCTCTTCCGAAAGGAGTCCGGCCGAGTCGTCGAGTTCGGCCGCGCCCGCGGGCTCCCGAGCGACGAGACGATCGACGAGGTCCAGACGGACCGCGCGGGACGGCTCTTCGTCCGCACGGTCAAGCGGCTCTTCGTCGTGCCGCGCGGAGCGACCCGATTCGAGCGCGACGACGCCGGGCTGCCGGACTCGAGCGAGTTCGGCCGGCTCGCGTTCGACGAGCGCGGCGAGCTGCTCGTGCCGACCGTGCAGGGGCTCGCGTTCCGCGACGGCGACGCCTGGCGCCTCGTCGGGCGGCGCGAGGGACTCCCCGCCGACACGGCGCTGACGGCGGCCGTGGATCGCGAAGGCTCGCTCTGGGTCGGGCTGCTCGGCGGCGGCCTGACGCAGAGGCTCGGCGGCGGACAGTTCCGCAACTTCACGCGCGCCGACGGGCTGTCGCACGACGTCGTGTGGGCGATCGGGCGGCAGCGCTCGGGCCCGCTCTGGGTCGGGACGGAGCTCGGCGCCAACCGGATCGATCCGGCGACCGGCGCGGTCCGCGTCTTCCTCGAGTCCGACGGCCTGGCGGGCAACGTCGTCAACGCCGCCGCGGCGGGCGGTGACGGCAGCATGTGGCTCGGCTCCTGGCCCGGCGGCGTCACGCGGGTCACGCCCGACGGCCGACTGCGCGTCTACGACGCGCCGGACGCGACGCGCGACCAGTTCCGTGTCGCCGCGATCCACGCCGGCTCCGACGGCGACGTGTGGGTCGGCGCCGTCGGCGGCCTCTATCGCCTGGCGGCGGGCGGCGATCGGCTCGAGCGCGTCTCCATCGGACGCGACAAGCCGGACGGCGTGCGCGGATTCGCGGAGGACCCGTCGGGCGTCCTCTTCGCCGCGAGCAAGCAGGGCATCCTGCGGCTGACGGGGACGGCGCCCCGCAAGTTCACGCGGCAGGACGGGCTGAAGGAGGACTGGGTCTCCTCGATCGCGTTCGCGGCGGACGGCAGCCTCGTCGTCGCGTACCGCGAGTCGATCGGCGCCGCGAAGATCATCCTGCAGGGGGACCGCCTCACCGTGCGGCCGATCGACACGACGACCGGCCTCGTCTCGAACAAGGTCGTGCTCGCCGGTCGCGACGCGGGCGGCTCGATCTGGCTCGGCACGGGTTCGGGCGTCGACATCTACGACGGCGCGTGGACGCGGGCGGCGGGCTACGGCAAGTCCGACGGGATGATCAGCGGCGATCTCGACCAGAACGCGTTTCTCGCCGAGCCCGACGGCACCGTGTGGATGGGGTCGAGCCGCGGCCTGATCCGATTCCAGGGCGGGTACACACCGCCGCCACCTCCGCCACCCCCGGTCGTGATCGTGTCGGCGCGCACGGGCGACCGCGCGCTCGTTCCGGGCACTTCCGCGACGCTCGGCTCCGGCGAGAGGGATCTCAACCTGTCGTGGCGCGGCCTGACCTTCTACGACCCCACGCGCGTGCGTTACCGGCAGCGCATGGTGGGCCTCGAGAATCAGTTCACGGAGACGGACCTCACCGAGGCGCGATTCCCCGCGCTGCCGTCCGGACACTTCCGGTTCGAGGTGCTGTGCGTCTCGGCGCGCGGCGAGGTCTCGCGCGAGCCGGCGGTCTTCTCGGTCGTCGTCAACCCCGCGTGGTGGGAGTCGTGGTGGGCGAGGGTGCTGTACTTCCTCGCCGCGGCCGCAGCGATCGCGGCATTCGTCCGCTGGCGGACGCGACATCTCGAGGCCGAGCGGAGACGTCTGGAGGAGGCCGTCGCCTCGCGGAGCGCCGAGCTCGCGGCCGCGAACAAGGAGCTGCGCGAGGCGTCGTTCACGGACGCGCTGACCGGCGCTCGCAACCGCCGCTTCTTTTCGACGGTGATCGAGGACGACGTGAATCGCACGCTGCGCGTCCACTCGACGCCCGCGGCGAATCGTCCTCGCAACTGCGACCTGATCTTCTACATCGTCGACATCGACCACTTCAAGAACGTCAACGACGAGTTCGGGCACGACCGCGGCGACGGAGTGCTCGCCGAGGTCGCGCGGCGCCTCACGACCGTGGTGCGCGACTCGGACCGCCTCATCCGGTGGGGCGGCGAGGAGTTCCTGCTCATCTCGCGGGACGCCGACCGCACGCGCGGCGACGTCCTCGCGGGCCGCGTCATGCAGGCGGTCGGCTCCGAGCCGTTCGACATCGGCGGCGGCCACCGGGTGCGGCAGACGTGCTCGGTCGGCTGGGCGCCGTTCCCCTGGTATCCGGACTCGACGCGCACCTTCGCGTTCACCGAGGTCCTGAAGCTCGCCGACCGCGCGATGTACCTCTCGAAGCAGTCGGGCCGGAATCAGTCGGTCGGGGCGCTTCCCGCCGGACCGTACTCCGAGATCGGCAGCCGCGGCGGGGACTGGTGGGAGCGGCCGCTCGACCACGGCGAGGGCAGCGCCGTGAAGCTCGTCCGGACGGGCGGGCCGGTGACGGTCGAAATGAAAGGTGACCGGTGACAGGTGACAGGGATGCACTAATCCATTAGCGATGGCTAATATGTCGCTCCTCCCAGGACACCTTGCATCTCTGACACCCGTCACCTTCCTCCGTAACCTTCATCCCGCCTCGCCGTCTCTCTCCCCCGAGGGAGGTCACTCATGACGGCACTTCGAGGGATCCCGGCGGCTCTGGCGGCGGCGGCGCTCCTGGTCCCGGCGGCCGGTTCGGCGGCCGGTGGCTGGCACGGCCATCACCATGACCACGGCGTCAACGTGACGACGAACGGGTCGGGGGACGCGACGTCCTGCGACCAGATCTCGGTCACCATTGCCGGGCAGCCGGCGGCGCGCGCGGAGGAGCGGATCACTCTTCCGGAGGGACGCGACGCGCTGCGGATCGTCTCCGCGCGCAACTCCGGCGTCACCGTTCGGGGCACGGACCGCCGCGACTTCGAGGTGCTCGCCTGCAAGGCGGCGCCGACGGAGTCGGCGCTGTCGGCCGTCAAGCTCGACGCCTCGGGCGGCGAGGTCACGGTGAAGGGGTCGGCTTCGGAGAGCGAGTGGGTCGCGTTTCTGATCGTCTCGGCGCCGCGCGGCGCCTCCCTCGACGTCGCGGCGACGAACGGACCGATCGGGCTGTCCGGGCTCTCCGGTTCCGTCAGCGCGCACGCCGAGAACGGACCGATCTCGATCCGCGACTCCGGCGGCGACATCCAGGCCGACGCGCAGAACGGGCCCATCCAGGTTCGCGGCGACTCCGGCCGCGTGCGGGTGCACACGCAGAACGGCCCGATCGGCGTCTCCCTCACCGGCTCGGCGTGGAGCGGCGACGGCCTCGAGGCGCGCGCCGTCAACGGGCCGATCCACCTCGCGATTCCGGACGGCTACGGCTCGGGCGCGGTCGTCGAGTCGCTCGGCCACTCGCCCTGGAGCTGCCACGGCAAGGCGTGCTCGGAGGCGCGCCGCGTCGGCGACGACGAGGGCCGCAGCATGGAGCTCGGCTCCGGTCCGGCCGTGATCCGCGTCTCCACGCAGAACGGCCCGGTCTCGATCGCGAGCGGCGCGGACGACGACGAGGACGACTGAGGATTCGGTGCCGGGCGGCGGATGGCGGGTCGCGAACGCGGCCCGCGCCGTCTGCGCGCGGCCTCCGCATGCGAGCTCCGACTCGCGGCTCTCGCCTACTTCGAGCCGGGGCTGCTCAGGAACTCCTCGAGCGCCTTTCTCCCGCGGTAGCCCTCGAGCTTGCCGATCATCTTTCCGTCGGCGTCGGCGGCGACCAGGGTCGGAAAGCCGCTGATCTCGAAGCGGCGCTGGAGCTCGTCGATGTCGGGCGGATTCTTGCCGTCCTCGCGCTGCCGGTCGACGATGCGCGCGGGCACGAACGCGGCGTTGACGCGGTCCGCCACGGACGCGTCGTCCCAGTCGCGGTCGAGCATCTTGCACGGCCCGCACCAGGCCGCCGTGAAGTCGTAGAGGATCGGCTTCCCGCCGGCGCGCGCGAGCGCCGCGGCGCGCTCCCTCGGCTGCCACGCGACGCGGCCCGCTCCCTCCACGCGGCCCGGGCCGAGGAGCGCGGTCGTGACCCGAAACGCGAGGGCGGCGGCGACCGCGGCGAGCAGCAGCGTCGGGATCCGCGTCTGCGGCGTCGAGCGGGGAAGCGGGACGGCGTCAGTCCTGTCCATAGGCGAATTGTCTCCGACGGAAGATCAGCGCCGCAAGGAGCAGCAGGGCGGTCACGGCCAGCGCCCAGCGCCCGGCCGCCTCGAGCGAGGCCCACCGGCCCGACAGAAGCTCGGTCCAGTCCGGGTCGGGCATGAGGTTCTCGCGGACGAGCCGCGCCGCCGTCTCGAGCGACGGCTGGCGGAGCGCGCCGCCCATGCTCTGGAGCGACCCCAGCCCCACGACGATGAGGAAGTAGGCGATCAGGTCGCCGTAGCCCGGCAGAAACGTCGAGAGGCAGAGGAGCGTCGCCGAGAAGAGCACGCCGTCGAGCAGCGCGCCCGCGCCGCCGCGCAGCAGCGAGGGCAGCGAGAGCGGCGCGACGCTCGCGTGCATCGCGGGCAGGACCGCGTACGAGAAGAGGAGGACGAGGACGGCCGTGATCGCGAGGAAGATCGCGAACGCCCATAGAACGCCGAGCCAGCGCCCGAGCAGGTAGCCCGTCCGCGAGAGCGGGCGCGCGAGGATCATCTGCACCGCTCCGGACGAGATGTCGCGCGAGACGACGCCGGCGCCGAGCGCGATCAGCGCGAGGGACGCCGTCTGGAACGCGCGGCCGCGCGCTCCGTCGGAGGCGGCCCCGAACGCGAGCAGCGCGGCGAGCACGCAGAGAAGCCCCACGACGGCCCGGCTGCCGAACTTCTGCATCACGAGGCGCCGGGCCATCTCGATCACGCCGCGCCTCCGGGCCGGAACAGCTCCTCCAGATCGGCGGAGGAGCGCACCTCGACGACCGGAACGTCCGCGAGAGCGAGCGCCTTGACGGCCGCGGCGATCGAGGCGTCGTCGGCGGCCGGCAATCGCAGCGCGCCTCCGTCGCCGGCTTCGACGGCGAGCCCGGCCGCGGCGAGCGCCTCGCGCGCGGCTTCGGCGCGCTCGGGCGGCACACGAACGAGCGCGCGGCGGCGTGACGCGGAGCTTCCCGTCAGCGTCTCCTCGCGCGTCAGCTTCCCGTGGTCGATGAACACCACGCGGTCGCAAACGCGTTCCACTTCCGGGAGCTGGTGGGAGTTCAGCACGATCGTCGCGCCGCGTCGCTTCGCGTCCAGGATGCGGTCGCGGATGATCGCGACTCCGAGCGGGTCCGCACCCGAGGCGGGCTCGTCGAGGAAGAGCAGGTCGGGATCGCGCAGCGTCGCCTGGGCGACGCCGATCCGCTGCAGCATGCCGCGCGAATAGGTCTTCAGCCGCCGCGAGAGGGCCGCGCGCTCGAGTCCGACCCGATCCGCGGCCTCGGCCACCGCGGCGTCCGCGCGCGAGCGATCGCCGCCTCCAAGCCGCCAGTGGAGCGCGAGAAAGCGCGCTCCCGTCAGGTCGGCGTCGAATCCGAGCCGCTCGGGCATGTAGCCCGTGCGCGCCCGGACGCTCAGATCGTCGACGGGCAGCCCGTCCACCGTCAGCGCGCCCGCGTCGGGACGGAGGAAGCCGAGAAGGCACGAGAGGAGAGTCGTCTTGCCCGCGCCGTTGGGGCCGATCAGCCCGAGCGTCTCGCCGCGGCGCACCTCGAGCGAGACGCCGTCGAGCGCCCGCGTGCGCCGCCCGAGGCGGCCGAACGTCTTCGAGACGTTTTGAACGGAGATCAAGGCGCGACGATCATACGGTGGCGGATTGCGCGATGACGACTCGCCTCTGAGGGCGTGCGGCGGCCTGCGGTGCGAGTCTGTCGAACCGTAACCCGGGTCATTTTCAGGGGTTGCCGTCTCTTTCCGGGAATATGCATTATCCTTCCGCGATTTCTTAACGCGGCTTTTTCGGCAGACGCATGATCGAAGTCCAGAACCTGACCAAGCGCTATCCCACGCGGCTCGCCGTCGACGGAGTGACCTTCTCCGTGCGACAGGGCGAGATCGTCGGCTTCCTCGGCCCGAACGGCGCGGGGAAGACCACGACGATGCGGGTGATCACGGGGTTTCTCCCGCCGACCTCGGGCTCGGCGCGGGTAGCGGGGCACGACGTGGTCGCCGAGCCCAACGCGGCCCGCGCCTCGCTCGGCTACCTGCCCGAGTCCGCAGCCGTGTACCCCGAGATGCGCGTCGCCGAGTACGTGACGTTTCGCGCCCGGCTCGAGGGGATCCCGGCCCGGGCCGCGAAGGACCGCGCCGCGGAGGCGATCGCGAGGTGTCTCCTCGGCGAGGTCGCGAATCGTAAGATCGAGAACCTCTCGAAGGGCTTCCGGCAGCGCACGGCGCTCGCCGGAGCGCTCGTGCACCAGCCCCCGGTCCTGATCCTCGACGAGCCGACGATCGGGCTCGACCCGGTCCAGATCATCAAGATCCGCGAGACGATCCGCGAGCTCGGCCGCGATCGCGCGGTGCTGCTCTCCACGCACATCCTGCCCGAGGTCGAGGCGGTCTGCGACCGCGTGCTGATCATCGATCGCGGCCACATCGTCGCCGAGGGCACGCCGTCCGAGCTCCGGGCGAAGCTCGCGGGCACGCCGATGGTCCGCGCCGCCTTCCGCGGCGAGCTCGCCGGCGCGGCCGAGGCGATCGCGGCCGTGGCCGGCGTCGTCTCCGTCGAGATCGAGGCCGATGCCGCCGAGACGCGCGCGCGCATCGCGTGCGCGCCAGGCGCCGATCCCCGCGAGGACGTCTTCGCGCTCGCGGTCGCGCGGTCCTGGGTGCTCCGCGAGCTGGTCCTCGAGGCGGCGTCGCTCGAGGACGTCTTCGTGCGGCTCACGCGCCACGACGACGCGGCCGCGGCCGCGGTAGTGGCGGCCGAGGAGCCGGAGGCCGCTCCCGCCGAGCCGTCCGAGGAGATGCCGCAGTGAGGAAGCTCTTCGCGATCGTCGCGCGCGAATGGCGCGCTTACTTCCTGTCCCCGCTCGCCTACGTGATCCTGACCGCCTACATGTTTCTGAACGGGCTGATCTTCTCGCGCATCCTAGTGTTCCTCGCGTCGCCGGGCGCGCCGCGCGAGCGATTCCTGTCCCTGATGTTCACGAACACCTACTTCTGGATCTTCACGCTCTTCATCGTGCCGATCATCACGATGCGGCTCATTGCCGAGGAGCGGAAGACCGGAACGCTCGAGCTTCTCCTGACGTCGCCCGTGTCCGAGGCGACGGTCGTGGTCGGAAAGTTCCTCGGCGCGCTCGGATTCTTCCTCGTGGTCTGGATCCCGAGCCTGCTGTTCATCCTGTACCTGCGCACGCAGACGAGCGTGGACCTCGGCTCGGTCGCTGCGGGCTACGTCGGGATCATCCTGATCGGCGCATATTTCATCGCGATCGGCGTCTTCGCGTCGACGCTGGCGAAGAACCAGATCGTCGCGGCGATCCTGACGTTCGCGATTCTCATTCCGATCTTCTCGGCGGGGCTGTTCCAGTCCGGCGTGGACCCGAGCCGTCAGAACATCGTCGACTACCTGAACATGTGGGATCACATGGACGAGTTCTCGCGCGGCGTCATGGACACGCGCCGGCTCGTCTACTACCTCTCCGGGATGGCGCTCTTCCTGTTCCTCTCGTCGGTCGTGCTCTCGTCGAAGAAGGAGACGCCGTGAGCGCCCGCTCGGTGCGACGCGGCACGTCCGCGGTCGCGATCCTTCTCGGGGTGGCGATCTTCCTCGGGATCAACTACCTCGCGAGCCGCCACTGGGCGCGCGGCGACTGGACGAAGACGCAGATCTACTCGCTTTCCGAGCAGACGAAGAAGATCCTCGCCGGCCTGAAGACGCCGGTGCGTGTGACGGTGTTCATGACTCCGGACGCGCGGACGTACCAGCAGGTCCGCGAGCTTTTGTCGCGCTACCAGGACGCGTCGCCGAAGATCGAGGTCGAGTACCTGGACCCGAGGCGGAACCTCGCCCGGGCCGAGGCGCTCGTCAAGGAGTTCGGGGTCAAGCAGAGCACCGTCGTGTTCCGGTCGGGCGATCGCAAGAAGTACGTCGAGGAAGACAAGATCGCGGACTTCGACTTCAGCGGCGGTCCGATGGGCGGCGGCGGCTCGACGATGAAGTCGTTCAAGGGCGAGGAGGCCTTCACCTCGGCCATCCTCGCAGTGACGGAGCAACGGCAGCCGAAGGTCGTCTTCACGACGGGCCACGGCGAGGCGCCGCTGGACTCCGGCGATCGCGGGCGCGGCTACGCGGACGCGAAGCAGCTCCTCGAGCGCGACAACATGACGGTGGCGACCTGGAGCTCCCTCGGGAAGGCCGACCTGCCGGCGGACGCCGACGTGATCGTCGTCGCGGGTCCGCAGACGGCGTGGCTCGAGCCGGAGACCGCTGCCCTGGACAAGTTCCTCGCGGGCGGCGGGCACGCGTTCGTGATGCTCGACCCGGTGCTGCCGGGCGCGGGCGCGCCGCCGGCGGACCTCGGCATGAAGCCGGTCCTCGATCGCTTCGGCTTGAAGCTCGGCGACGACCTCGTCGTCGACCCGGCGAACGCGCTGCCCATGGTCGGCGCCGAGACGGTGCTCGCGAACAAGTTCGGCACGCATCCGATCGTCCGCTCGATCTCGGCGGCCGGCCTGCCGGTGATCTTTCCGATCGTCCGCTCGATCACGAAGGCGGAGAAGCCGCCCGACGGCATCGCCGAGGCCATGCTCGTCGAGACGTCGCCCGAGGGTTGGGGAGAGACGAATCTCAAGGGGCTGGAGACCGGAATCGAGAAGGGGCCAGACGACACGCCGGGACCGGTCTCGATGGCGGTCGCGGTCGGGGGAGACGAGAAGCCCGGCGCCAAGACGCCGCGTCTCGTCGTCGTCGGCAACTCGCGCTTCGCGACGGCGGGTTACCTCGCGAACGGTGCGAACGGAATGCTCTTCGCGAACATCCTGCACTGGCTGGCGGGCAGCGAGAAGCAGATCGGCATCCCCCCGAAGACGCCGGAGCAGTCCTCGCTCACGCTCAGCGACGCCCAGATCCAGCGCATCGCCATCGCGGCGGTCGCCGGTCTTCCCGCGCTCGCCGTCATTCTCGGGATCTGGGTCTGGTATCGGCGGCGCGACTGATCCCGCGGTGAGGCGCTAGCCGTGACCTCGAAGAAGCTGATCGTCCTCTCGTCGGTCGTCGTCGTCCTCTTCGCCTTCATCGTCCTGTTCGAGCGCAAGATGCCCTCCACCGCGGAGCGGCAGAAAAAGGGCGACGTCTATTGGGACCTGCCGCAGGACCGCATGGACGCGCTCACGCTCGTGCGCGGCAACGAGACGGTCGAGCTCCGGAAAAACGGGACGTCGTGGCGGCTGGTCAAGCCGGATTCCTATCCCGCCGACACGTTCGCGGTGGACGGCGTCGTAGGCGACCTCGCGGATCTCAAGCGTGCCGGCCCGGATGCGGAGGACGCGAAGCCCGCGGACTACGGGCTCTCTCCGCCGGCCGCGAAGGCGACGATCGGCTGGACGGACGCGGACGACCCGAAGGAGAAGAAGACGCGCACCGTCGAGTTCGGCCGCGAGGTCCCCGGAACCGACATGTCGGCGGCGCGGCTCGAGGGCTCTCAGCACGTGATGTTCGTGCCGACCTCCGTGGTGACCGGCGTGAAGAAGCCGCTCGACGACTTTCGCAGCAAGGACGTGCTCGCGGGCGTCTCGCCGGACGTGACGAAGATCGAGATCCTGCGGGGCGGGCGCGGCCGCCTGGCGCTGGCGAAGAAGGACGGCGTGTGGTGGCTGACCGAGCCCCTGGCCGACCTCGCAAGCCCGACGGAGACGGACCGTCTCGTCTCGCGGCTGACCGGAGTGCGGGCGAAGGAGTTCGTCCACGGCAACGAGGACCTCGCCTCGATGGGGCTCAACCCGCCCCTCTACCGCGTGACCATCGCCGCCGGCAAGGAGACGCCCGCCTCGGTGGACTTCGGCGCGACGCGCGCGGACGGCAACTCGATGTACGCGCGGCGCGAGGGCCAGATCATGACGGTGGACGGCGAGGTCGCGGAAGAGCTGTCGAAGGAGGCGGAGGCCTACCGCTCCACGTCGGTCGTGGCCTTCAATCGCGGCGACGTGACGGCGGTCGAGGCGAGCTTCGCGGACGGGACGTTCGCGCTCGCCCAGAAGGACGGAGGCTGGACGTCGCAGGGCCACCCGGTGCTGGCCGCGTCGGCGGACGACCTGCTGTCGGCGATCCTGGATCTCAAGGGCAAGTCGTTTCTCGAGGAAGCGGAGGCGAAGAGCCTGCCCCCGGCGACGGCGACGATCACGATCCGCCTGAAGGCGGGCGCCCCGTGGACGATCACGCTCCACCCCCGAACGGGCGCGCTGGCGGCGAGGGCCTCCTCGCGCCCGGGCGCGCTCGTCCTCGATAAGGATGCCGCGACGACCCTCGAGACCGCGTTCAAGAAGGCCGTCGTCGTGCCCACGCCGGCGCCGACCAAGAAAGCCAAGTAGGCGATGCCGCGTTGCTCGCGACGCGTATCGCACTGCGATACGCGCAAGTCGATAGCCGGCGGGTTCGCATTCGCCGCGATGGACGCGTATCGCGGAGCGATACGCAATGTGGTCCCGGCTTAGGCCGCCGGCGGATCGTGAAACGCTCGGATCACGCGACACTCGAGCGGCGACCTGAGCCGCAGGAAGGTGTTGCGGAACCCCCGCCGCTCCGATCGCCGTGCGACCACCGCCTTTAAGAGGCGCGATTCGAGCGATGAGGGTGGATTGAGCGGATCAGGAAGCGCCGCTTCAAAGCGGCAAAGCCGCAAAGATCCTTAACGCCTCTTCCCGGTGAGATGCGGCGACTTCGTCGCCGCCTGCTTCTCCAGCTCGGCAATCCGCCTTTGTCGCTTGGCTTCCTTCTCGTCGTGCGACTTCTCCTGTTTCTCCTTGGCCTTCGAGAACTTCGTCGACAACGAGAACATCAGCCCCAGCCCCTTCGGCGGCTTGGAACGGCGGGCCGTCGAGCCCCAGAACTTCGTCTTCTTGAAGATCGCCTCGGTGAAGTCGGAGTTCGCGAGGTCGGAGCCCGAGATGTCGGCCCCGGAGAAGTCGGCGCCGATCGCGCGGGCGAAGCGGAAATCCGTGTCCTTCAGCGCCGCGCCCTTGAAGTTCGCCCCGATGAGGAGGCTTCCCGAGAGGTCGGCCTCGAAGCCCCGACTGCCCGAGAAGTCGGCGCGCTTCAGGTTCGCCTGGCGGAAGTTGCCGAGGGACAGGTCGGAGCGCGAGAAATTGACGCCCTCCGCCTGGGCCTCCGAGAGGTCCGCCCCGGAGAACGTCGCGCCGACGAACGAGTAGGCCTTCAGGTTGGCGCGGCGGAGGACGGCCTTCGACAGATCGGCCCCCTGGAAGCTCGCCTTCTCGAACTTCGCGGTGCGCAGGTCGCACTCCGTGAGCTTCGCGTCGGCGAAGCTGACGTCGGAGCCGCCGGCGTCCAGGAAGACGGCCCGCTTCAGGTCGGCCTTGCGCAGCTTCGTCCGGTCGAAGCCCGCGGACGTGAAGTTCGTCTCGACGGCGGACACGAGCTCCATGTCCGCCTCCGGGAACTCCGCCCGCTCGCAGTCCGCCGCGTTGAGCGACGCCTGGCGGAGGATCGCGCCGGTGAAGTTCGCGCGGCGCAGGTCGGAACCGGACAGGTCGGCCGTCTTCAGGTTCGCGCCCGTGAAGTTCGCGTTGGCGAAGGATCCACGCGGCGCCGCGAGGCCTTCGAAGGTCGCCTTAGTCAGGTCCGCGCCGTCGAACTGCGTGTTCGAGATCTTGATGCCGCGGAAGTTCACCTCGCGCAGCACCGCGCCGGCGAGATTGGCGTTCGAGAGGTCGGAGCCCTCGAGCCGCGTGAACGAGAGGTCGCCGCCCGCGAAGTCGGTGCCGACCAGCGTGCAGCTCTGCAACGACGCGGACCGGAAACGCGCGCCCGCGAAGAACACACCCGAGAGATCGAGAAAATCGAGATCGCAGTACTCGAAGACGGCGCCGGGCGCGGACGCGCCGGAGAACTTCGAGTTCCGCAGGGTCGCGCGCGTGAAGTCGGAACCCGCCAGCGTCGCGCGCGAAAGGTCGGCGCGCGTCAGGTCCGCGCGCTTCAGGTCGCGGCCGGACAGGTCCTGTCCGGTCAAATCCGCGCCCGTGAGGTCGGGAGTGACGTTGGGGTTCTTCGCCCGCCACGCGTTCCATTCCGGAGACAGAAGTAGCTTCGCGTGCTCGGGATTTGCCATGCGGCATTGTAACCGCCTGCCTCTGTGAGGCGCGTTACAATCGAGGCAATGAGCACAGCGGTCACGGCGCCTGCGACCGTTCCCAGCAAGGCGATGGAACGGATCCGCCGGGCGCTGCTCGGCGGCCATCCCCTCATCTACGTTCTCACGTGGGAGGAGTCGCGCGTCGAGCGGCTCGCGCAGCACCTCGCGAAGACGTTCTACGGCACGCCGTGTCCGTACGGAGTCTGGTCCGTCGTCGACGGGCTCGTCGTCGACGGCATCCCGAGCCCCGACACGCAGGATCCCGTTCGGGCGCTCGAGGCGATCCTCGCCGCGCCGGGCAAGGGCTTCTACCTGCTGAAGGACTTTCCGACGGGCGCCGAGGGGCGTCCCGACATCGTCCGGCGCATGCGCGATCTCTATCGCGCCGCCAAGGACCGCGGCAAGCACGTGCTCTTCGTCTCGCCGCGGCTCGCGATCCCGGAGGAGGCGAAGAAGGAGATCCACGTCGTCGAGTACGAGCTGCCCGACGACACCGAGATCACGCGCATCCTCGACGCGCATCTTCGCCGCCGCCTCGGCCTGACGATCGAGGAGACGCCGATGCGCCGCCTCGCGCTCGCGATGCGAGGCCTCACGGCCGACGAGATCGGCCATCTCGTCTCGAAGGTCTTCGCCTCTCGCAAGACGTTCGACGAGACGGCGTTCCTCGAGGTGCTCTCCGAGAAGGAGCAGATGTCCCGCAAGGAGGGCGTGCTCGAGTTCGTGCCGCCGCGCTTCTCGCTCGACGACGTCGGCGGATACTCGGTGCTCAAGTCCTGGCTCCTGAAACGCCAGGCGCTCTTCTCGCGCGACGCGCTCGACGCCGGCATCCCGATCCCGAAGGGAATTCTGCTGATGGGGATCTCGGGCTGCGGAAAGAGCCTCTGCGTCAAGACGATCTCGACGCTGTGGAACCTGCCGCTCTTTCGGCTCGACATGAACGCGGTCTTCGGGACGGACAACGCGGAATCGACGTTTTTGCGCGCGCTCCGGTCCGTCGAAGCCGTCTCGCCGGCCGTGCTCTGGATCGACGAGATCGAGATGGGCGTCGGCGGCTACCGCGAGGGCCAGGACGCCTCGATGTCCCGCATCTTCTCGGGATTTCTGACGTGGATGCAGGAGAAGGCCGCGCTCGTCTTCGTGGCCGCGACGGCGAACCGCATCCACCTGCTGCCCGCCGAGATCATCCGCAAGGGCCGCTTCGACCAGGTCTTCTTCGTGGATCTGCCCAACGAGGAAGAGCGAAAGCAGATCTTCGCGATCCACCTGAAGAAGGCGAAGCAGGACGCGGGAAAGTTCGACCTCGTCTTCCTCGCGAAGGCGACGGTGGGGTGGAACGGCGCCGAGATCGAGAATGCCGTGATGTCGGGGGTCGTGGACGCCTACGCCGAGAATCGGGTCATCACGGAGGACGATCTCTACCGGATGATCTCCGCCACCGTGCCGCTCGCCGTCACGATGGAGGAGCAGATCAAGCAGATCCGCAGCTGGGCGCACGAGCGCGCGCTGAACGCCTCGGACTCGCGGGCGTAAGGGCTGGGTTGGACTCGGACCTCTAGCGGTCCGCTTCGCGGACCGTGAACATGAGAGGGGAAGTCGCGACCGGATCCTCTTCCGGTGAGCGACCGAGTGCCACGGGATCCCTCGTCGCTCCGCTCCTCGGGATGATTATCGCGTCCGCTTCGCACGCGAAAATCAGTTGGTCGACGCGTTCAGTGCCCTCTCGTGCGCCCAGCTGCGGATCTGCTTGATCTGCTCCTCCATGGTCACCGCGAGCGGGACCGTGGCGGCGATCATGCGGTAGAGGTCGTCTTCGGTGATCGCCCGGCTCTCCGCGTAAGCGTCGACGACGCCCGAGACCACGGCCTGCTCGATCTCGGCG
>DATBBK010000268.1:0-18798 GCA_036271035.1 Thermoanaerobaculia bacterium
GGGCGCCCCGCGACTCGGATCGAACGCGAAGGACGAGGGCGACGGAGGCATCGCGTCCTCCGTCCACGTCGCGCCGCCATCGCGGCTGCTCAGCGCCGTCTGGACGATCGTGACGTCCGCCGGAAACATCGGATCGTGAGCCTCGGAGCTCTCGACGGCGAGCACGAGGCTCGCGTCGAACGGATCGACGGCGACCGACGACGTCGCGCCGGTTAGCAGACGAATCCAATGCTCCCCGGTATCGCCGCTGCGCGCGAGCGCACCACTGCAGCCGAGCCCCGGATGCAGCAGGCAGGACGCAACCGACGCGTACAAAAACCCCGCGCCGTCGGTGGTCACCTCCACGTACGGATAGAGCCCGCCGAGATCCGGCGATTTCGTCTCGATCCACTCGCCGCCGCTCACGGGCCTTCGAAAGACGCGCGTCGATAGTGGCTGGCTCGGGTCTACTGCGCTGCCCGCATAGAGCATCCCGCTGACGGCGTCGAAGGCGACCGACGCGATCGCGACCGGCGCCGCTCCGTCCGTCGGGCCGATCGGCGTCCAAGGCCGAGCCGCGATCGGCGCCCTCTCGGCGGCGCCCGCCGCGGCCAGCCAGAGCGCGACGAGCAGCGGCATCGACATCTGTACGGACGACCGTACGCCCCCGTCGCCAGGCGGCGAACGCGCCGTTCGGGAGGGTTGAAGCGGAGGTGAGAGTTTGGCGGCGCGGCGCGGCGTCGCGGGAAGCGCGGATTAGCCTGTAACGCGCGGCCGCGCCGCGGCGTTTCAGATCCTGGAGACCCACTCTCTCGTGCTTGCTACCGGCCGTCCGCGGTCCTTCACGCCGACTTCGTTCGAGCCACCCCCTCGCTTCGCATCGGCACGGTATTCCTCACTCCGGAGACCTTCGATGAACACCACGACCCGGAACTCGTCTCTGTCCGACCTTCCCCGCCGCGCGGCCGCCTGCGTGCGTGCCTGCGAGGGCATCCCGACCGACCGGCTGGAGGACGACGTGATCGTCCGTCTCGTCGCGGCCTGCGTCCATGTCGCCGACGAGCGCGTGCGCGAAGTATTGGAGGAGCTGTCGCCGAGGCGCGCCGCCCTGGAGGCGGCGGGAGGAGACTAGTCCTTGCGGCCCCAGAGCTCCTTCTCGCGGGCCAGGAGCTCCTCGACGCCCTCGACCGCCATCGGCCGACCGACCCAGTAGCCCTGGATCTCGTCGCACCCGCAATCCTGGAGCCGCTTGAACTGCTCCTGCGTCTCGACGCCCTCGCCGACGACGTGCAGCCTCGAGCCGTGCCCCATCTCGACGATCGCGCGCACGATCGCCTGATCCGCGGGGTTCACCTCGAGGTCGGTGACGAACGAGCGGTCGATCTTCAGCGAGGTGACCGGGTAGCTCTTCAGGTACGTCAGCGAGGAATAGCCGGTCCCGAAGTCGTCGATCGCGATCGCGATGCCGAGGCTCCGCAGCACGCTGAGGTTCGCGGCGACGATCTCGCCGCCCTCCATCGCGATCGACTCCGTGATCTCGGCCTCGAGATGCCCCGGTCCGAGCCCCGCGTCCGCGAGCGCGGTCTCCACGATGTGGACGAGCCGGCGGTCGCGGAATTGCTTAGGCGAGAAGTTCACGGCGATGCGGAGCTCGCCGAAGCCGTCGGTCAGCCACGTCTTGAGCTGCCGCGTCGCGGTGCGAAGCACCCACTCGCCGAGAGGCAGGATCAGGCCTGTCTCCTCGGCAACCGGCAGGAACTTCGAGGGCAGCATCGGCCCGCTCTCGGGATGCTGCCAGCGCACGAGCGCCTCGAAGCCGACGACGCGGCCGGACGCCAGGCTGACGATGGGCTGGTAGTTGAGGAAGAGCTCGTCCTTGTCGAGGGCGCGCTGCAGGCCGCTCTGGAGCTCGAGCCGCTCGACGGCGCGCATGGTCAGCTCCGGCGTGCAGAGCTGGAAGTTGCCGCGGCCGAGGTCCTTGGCGCGGGCGCGCGCGATGTCCGCGTTTCGCAGCAGCGTCTCGGGCTCCTCGCCGTCCTCGGGATACGTCGTCACGCCGGCGCTCGCCGTGATCTGCATGACCCTCCCGTCGAACTGAAACGGCTTCGACAGCGAGGCGAGCAGCTTCTGCACGACCGAGCCCATGTCGTCGGTGTGGCGGATGTCGGGCATCAGGATCACGAACTCGTCGCCGCCGACGCGCGCGAGCGTGTCGGGCGCGCGGAGCCGCCGCTGCAGCCGCAGTGCGAAGGACTGGAGCAGGCGGTCGCCGACGCCCCGGCCCCAGCTGTCGTTGACGAACTGGAAGTCGTCGATGTCCAGGTAGACCACGGCGAACCGGCGCGAGTGGCGCTGTGCGCCCGAGAGCTCGGTGCGCAGGCACTCCATGAACCGCGCGCGGTTCGGCAGCTTCGTCAGCGGGTCGCTCAGGGCGAGCTCCGCGATCCGGGACTCGGCGAGCTCGACGTCGCTCACGTCGAGCACGATCCCGACCGCCGCCGCCTCGCCGTTCCACTCGGTCCGGGCGACGTGCACCTCGACGTCCAGCACCTCGCCGTTGCGGCGGACGGCGCGGAACGAGTGGCGGAGAGACGGCGACTTCTCGCGCTCCCACCGCTCGAGCCGCTCGAGCGCCCGCGGGCGATCCTCCTCGCTGACGAGATCGAGCGCGGACGGCAGCGACAGGATCTCTTCGATGGTCTGGTCCAGCATGGCCGCGAGCCGAAGGTTGACCCAGCGGAACCGTCCGCCGGCGATCACGAACGCGCCGACGGGCAGAGACTCCGCCATCGCGCGCTGGACCGAGGCGCCATTGCCTGCGCCGGCGGCCCGTTCTCGGGTCACCTTGGTCTGGTCGGCAGGCAGGGCCGTGCCGGGTGGCCGGGGCGAGCTCATGGCGTCATTGAGCGAAGCGGGTATACGACTGAATTCTAACAGGTTGCCGTAAAAAACGGCTGTGACGGCGGCACGAAGACTGCCGGCCGGGAGGGCCTCCGGGAAGGCCCGAAATCAGCCCTTCGGCGACAGGGCTCGGCGCGGCCGCGCGGCCTCGCGGCCCTGGGCCTCGCGACGCGCCTCGTGGGCCGCCTCCTCACGCTCCGCCGCGTGCTTCTCGCCCTTGAGCACCGCGTCCACGGCCTGGTCGCTCCCCTCCTCCGCGGCGCGCTCGAGCACCGCATGGTCGGCGACCACCTCGTCGCTCAGGTACTCGTGGAGCCAGATGCGCTCGACGATCGGATACGCGGCGACGAGCGGCAGCGCGAGCACGGCGCCCACCACGCCGTAGAGGCTCCCGCCGAGCAGGAGCGCCATCAGGACAACGGGCGTCGACACCCGGAGGCGCTGACCGTAGACGCGCGGGATGATGACCGAGTTTTCGAGCGCGTGGTACGCGAGGTAGAGCGCGAACACCGCGGCGGCCTTGAGCGGCGAGACCGTCAGGGCGAAGAGCATCGCGGGCGCAATCGAGATGATCACGCCGACGACCGGCAGCACGTCGCAGATCGCGGCGAGCACGGCGAGGGGGATCGCCGCGGGGACGTGCAAAAGCGTGAGCACGACCAGCGCATATCCCCCGAGCAGGGTCGAGGTGATGATCTGTCCCTGCACGTACGAGATCACGACCTGCGAGACCTCGGGCAGCATCAGACCCATCTTGCGGCGGTGCCGCCGCGGCACGTACGCGAGCAGCCACGCGTAGGTGCGCTTGCCGTCCGCGAGCAGATACAGCGCGATGATGAAGAGCATCGCGCCGCCGGCGACGGTCTCGACCGCGAACTGTCCCCAGAAGAGCGGCCCCTTCAGCGACCGCGCGACCTCGGGGGAGTCCGGCAGCTCGAGGATCTGCGTCACGAGGCGGGCCAGCACGGGGTGGTCGGGTCCCACCCGACCCTGAGCCCGCGCCTTCAGGGCGTGGAAATTGTCGATGACCGCCGCGGTCTGTGAAACCAGCGGCGGCACGAGCCAGATCACGACGGCGGCGGCGATCAAGACGAGGGCCGCGGTCACGATCCCGACGGCAACCGCGCGGGATATCCCCTTCTTCTCCATCCTCTCGACCAGCGGCGAGAGCGTCACGGCGAGGAGGATCGCGAAGAGCAGGAGGATCAGCGTCGGGACGACGCGCAGGATCGCCCACACGAGCGCGAGCGTGAGGAGGATCTTGATGATCGTCGCCACGGGGAGCTCGAGCCGGAAGCGGCGCGGCTCCTCCTCGACGTCGATTTCGGTCTCTTTCGATGACAGGGCGCGGATCCTCCTGGCGTGCCACAGAGCAAGGACCGGGCCAGATGGCGAACCGCGTGATTTGGAAGGAGTAAGACGCCTCGGCTTTTGCCGGAGCCCGCTCAGACTCGCGCCGTTCGTCTCTCCATGACCCGCACGCCCGACGCGCTCGCGACGATGACCTTCGTCGCGAGACCGCAGAAGAGACCGTGCTCGACGATGCCCGCGCGCTCCGACAGCCGCTCCGCGAGAGGGCGCGGCTCGAGGATCGGCGAGAAGACGCAGTCGAGGATCCAGTTGCCCTGATCGGTCTCGTACGGCGCGCCGGACGCCGTCTTGCGCAGCGCGGGGCGCCCGCCGAGCGAGCGGACGTAGCGCTCCTGGGACTCCACGCCGAATCGAGCCACCTCCACCGGAAGCGAGTGGCGCATGCCGAGCGCCGGGGACAGCTTCGACTCGTCCACGACGATGACGACGCGCGCGCTCGCCTGCGCGACGACCTTCTCGCGCAGGAGCGCGCCGCCTCCGCCCTTGATGAGATCGAGCGACGGGCTGACCTCGTCCGCGCCGTCGATGGTCAGATCCACGTCGCGCGGCAGCGCGTCCGGAAGGAGCGGAATCCCGACGCGCCGGGCCTCGGCCTCGGTCGCGCGCGAGGTCGGGATGCCGACGACGTCGGAGAGCGCGCCCGACGCGATGAGCTCGCCGATGCGGCGCGTCGCGAACACGGCCGTCGAGCCCGTCCCGAGCCCGACGACCATCCCGCTCGTGACGAGGGACGCCGCGTGCTCGCCCGCCGCCCGCTTGAGGGACTCGGCGGCGTCCGCGGCTTCCCCGGTCACGCGCGGCCCCGCGCCGCGCGGTAGCGGCGGATGAGCGACGACGTCGAGCTGTCGTGCGACAGCTGCGGCGGCGTCGGGCTCTCGAGCTCCGGGATGATGTTCACCGCGAGCTTCTTGCCGAGCTCGACGCCCCACTGGTCGAAGGAGTCGATGTTCCAGATCGTCCCCTGCGTGAAGACCGCGTGCTCGTACATCGCGACGATCCGCCCCAGCGTCATTGGGTCGAGCCGCTCGGCGATGAGCGTCGACGTCGGGCGGTTCCCCTCGAACGTCCGGTGCGGCACGAGCCAGTCGGGGGTGCCCTCCGCCTTCACCTGCTCGGGCGTCTTTCCGAACGCGAGCGCCTCCGTCTGTGCGAACAGGTTCGCCATGAGCAGGTCGTGGTGGCGGCCGATCTCGTGGAAGGGCTGGAGGAACCCGATGAAGTCGCACGGGACGAGCCGTGTTCCCTGGTGGAGGAGCTGGTAGAACGAGTGCTGCCCGTTCGTGCCCGGCTCGCCCCAGTAGATCGCGCCCGTGTCCCACGCGACGCGCTTCGAGTGGAGGGTGACCGACTTGCCGTTCGACTCCATCGTGAGCTGCTGCAGATACGCCGGCAGGCGCTTCAGGTACTGGCTGTACGGCATGACGCCGACCGTCTGCGAGCCGAAGAAGTCGCCGTACCAGATGCCGAGCAGGCCGACCAGGACGGGCAGGTTCTTCTCGAGCGGGGCGGTCCGGAAGTGCTCGTCCATCTCGTGGAATCCGGCGAGCATGGAGCGGAACCCGTCGGGCCCGATCGCGATCATCGTCGACAGGCCGATCGCCGAGTCCATCGAGTAGCGGCCGCCGACCCAGTCCCAGAAGCCGAACATGTTCGCCGGATCGATGCCGAACTTGCGGACCTCCGCCTCGTTCGTCGAGACCGCGACGAAGTGCTTCGCGATCCCCTTCTCGTCCTTCAGGGCGGCGAGCGCCCAGTCGCGCGCCGTGCGGGCGTTCGTCATCGTCTCGAGGGTCGTGAAGGTCTTCGACGAGATGACGAACAGAGTCTCGGCGGGGTCGAGGCCCAGCGTCGCCTCGTAGAAGTCGGTGCCGTCCACGTTCGAGACGAACGCGAAATGCAGGTTGCGCTCCGAGAAGTCGCGGAGCGCCTCGTACGCCATGACCGGGCCGAGGTCGGAGCCGCCGATCCCGACGTTGATCACGTTGCGGATCCGCTTTCCCGTGTGGCCGGTCCAGGCGCCGCTCCGAATGCGGGCCGCGAAGGCGGCCATCCGGTCGAGCACCTCGTGGACCCCGGGCACGACGTTCGCCCCGTCCACGCGGATGTCTGCCTCGCGCGGCGCGCGGAGCGCGACGTGGAGGACGGCGCGGTCCTCCGTGATGTTGATCTTGTCGCCGCGGAACATCGCGTCGGTCCGCTCACGCAGGCCGCACTCGCGAGCCAGCGCGAGGAGGAGCCGCAGCGTCTCGTCCGTGACCCGGTGCTTCGAGTAGTCGAGCAGAAGCCCGGCGCCCGACGCCGTGAGCCGCTCTCCCCGATCCGGGTCCTTCGCGAAGAGCTCGCGCAGGTGGACGCCGCGGACCTCCTCGTAGTGCTTCTGAAGCGCCTTCCAGGAGGGTCGGTCGGTGAGGCGGGGAGAATCGGCCATGTCGAACCTCGTTCCGGTCGTGGGAGTGAAACGTCGGCGAAATATCAGCCGTCGCTAATGTGTCCGCTGCTTACGCTGAATCCGTCAATCCTCGCTGGCTCGCGGTCTCGGTCCCGGCTCGCTTCTCACGCACTCGGCGGCAGGCCGGCCTCGACCTCTTCCTTCGGCAGCGCGATCGCGGTCTCGCGGATCCCCCGATCGACGCAGACGAAGCAGCCCTTGTAGACGTCGTCCGAGGCCATCTTCATCTCCCGCGCGGTGACGAACAGCTCGCGCGGCGGGTACGGCGCGTCCACCCGCTGCAGCGTCACCAGGATCCCGCCGCGGACGCGCGACCGCGCATGGATGACGAAGCGGTGAGGCGGCTCGTTGGTGCACTCCAGGGTGGGGATAGGCTCAGCGCTCACTCGTCTCCTCGTCGTTCTCGGTGGACTCGGCGGCCTCGAGCGCCTCCTCGAGAGTCGGGAACACGCGGAAGATGGAGTCGAGGTGCGTGATGCGGAAGACCGACGCCACGCGCTCGCGCGGGCTGACGAGGAAGAAGCGCCGGTCCTGAGCGTCGAAGCGCTTCAGCCCACCCACGAGCACGCCGACCGCGGTCGAGTCGAGGTGCTCGAGGCCCGACAGCTCGAGCAGGACCGCGCCCGTGCGCTCGTTCGCGACGCGGTCGAAGTGCTCCTGCAGCGCGCGGGCGGAGTCTCCGACCGACAGCGTCCCCGCGACGTGGAGGATGGAGTGAGGTCCGTGCTCCTCGTCGACGATCTTCATGATGCGGAGGCTTCGTTCCCCGGCTCGGCGCGGCCCTGGCGGACCAGCACGCTGCCGCCGGCGACCTCTCGTCCCTCGGAGGACACGCGGCCGTCGAAGCGGACGAGCGGTCCGAACCGTCCGGCGATGCGGACCTCGACCTCGAGCGTCTCGCCGGCCTCCGGCAGCCGCTCGACGTGAAAGTCCTGGATGCCCGCGAGGTATCCGCGTCGGCCGTCGGCGGCCGTTCCGCCCTCGAGCAAGAGCGCGGCCTGGGCGATCGCCTCGGCGCAGAGGAACGGGCTCTGCCAGGTCTCACCCATGGCGGCCCGGCCGTTCGCTGAGACCTGGATGCGCACTCTCCCGCCCTCGAACGCCTCGTTCGCCGGCGCCGAGATGGCGTCCACGAACCGGAACGGATAGGCGTGTGGCAGGTCCGCCTCGTGCATCAGGCTGTCTTCTTCTGCTCGATGAAATCACAAAGGGCATTGACGGAGGCGAAGGCCCGGACACCGACCTCCTCGTCCTCGACCTTGATGTGAAATTCCTGCTCGAGGCCGAGGACCAGCTCGAGCGCGTCGATCGAGTCGAGGCCGAGGCCCTCGCCGAACAGCGGGGCGGCGTCGTCGATCGTCGTCGGATCGATCTCGAGCTTCAACCGCCGCACGATCAAGTCCTTGACGCGCGGCGCCAGATCTTGCCGGGACATAGGGCTCCTTCGTTCGGGATTATAGATGCGCCGGCTCTACGCCATTCCGCCGTCCGCTCGCCAGACCTGTCCCGTCACGTATGAGGCCCGGTCGGAGGCGAGGAAGGCGACCACGGCGGCGACCTCCTCGACGCGACCGAACCGCGCCATGGGGATGCGGCCGACGAACTCCCGCCGGGCGTCCTCCTTGAGGTGGGCGATGATCTCCGTGTCGATCAGCCCCGGGGCGACCGCGTTCACCGTGATCCCCCGCGGCGCCAGCTCGAGGGCGAGCGCCTTCGTCAGGGCGATGAGCCCCCCCTTCGCGGCGGAGTAGTTCGCCTGCCCGACGTGCCCCGAGATGCCGCTGACCGAGACGACGTTCACGATGCGGCCGGACGGCTTGTGGAGCATGCCGCGGATGAGGGCGCGCGTGACGCGAAACGCCCCGTCGAGGTCGACGTCGAGCACGTAGCGCCAGTCCTCCTCCTTCATGAAGGCGAAGAGGGAGTCCTTGATGACGCCGGCGTTGTTGACGAGCACGTCGGCGCCGCCGAGCTCGCCGACGCGCTCCGCGAGGCGCTTGACCTGCTCGCCGTCGCGGACGTCCGCGGCGACGGCGACCGCCTCTCCCCCACGCCGCCGGATCTCGCCGACGGTCTCGTCCGCGCGCGCCGTGTCCTCGCGATAGGCGACCACGATGCGGGTGTCCCCGGCGGCCGCCAGCTCGAGGCAGATCGCACGGCCGATGCCGCGCGAGCCACCGGTGACGACGGCCGTTCTCATGGCGCCCGGACTATATCGGCGGCGGCCGCGATGTCCTCGAGTCGTCCGGCGGGCCGGCATCGCGCGTTGCGGTCGATCCAGCGCGCCATTCGAGACAGCATCTCGCCCGGCCCCGCCTCGAAAAAGAGCCGGTGTCCGGCCGCGACCATCGCCTCGAACGCGTCCTTCCAGAGCGTCGGGAAGCAGAACGCCTCGCCGAGATGGCGGCGGATGTCGGCCGCGCTCTCGACCCGCGTTCCCTCGGGGCCGTAGTACGGCACGATCGGCGCGCGCACGCTCGGAAGCGACGCGACGAGCGGCGCGATCGCGTCGGCCACGGGCCGCATCCGCTCGCTGTGGATCGGCCACCGCATGCCGAGCGGGAGCACAGAGAGGGAGCGCGGCCGGAGCTCCTCGAGCGCGGCGGCGACGGCCGGCTCGTCGCCGGTCAGGACGAACTGGGTCGACGCATTGACGTTGCCGATCCAGACGCGAAGGCCGCGCTCGCGAAGGCGCGCGCAGACCTCCTCCACCGCCTCGCGCCGCGCGCCGATCACCGCGCCCATCGCCCCGCGGATGCCGCGCCGCTCGGTCTCCTCCCACACTGCGACGAGCACCTCGAGCGCGTCGTCGTAGGAGATCGCCCCGGCGGCGACCATCGCGGCGTAGTTGCCGAGGCTGTAGCCCGCCGTGGCCGAGGGCGCCACGCCCTCGCGCTCGAGCGCGCGCGCCGCGAGCGTCGACACGAGGTAGACGCCGGCCTGCGCCGCGAGGCTCTCGTGGAGGTCCGCCTCGGGTCCCTCGAGGAGGAGCCGCGTGAGGTCGCGCGACGTCCGCCGCGACGTGCGCTCGAACAGCTCGCGCGCCTCCGGATCGGAGTCGTAGAAGTCCCGGCCCATCCCGATCGACTCCGAGAGCTGCCCCGGGAACAGAAACGCCGCCGGGTGCGTCATGGCGCCAGGGCCACCGCGGCGTCCTCGAGCGCGACGGTCCGCTCGCGCGCGAGCCAGCCGCGGAAGCGCCCGGGAAATCGGCGGAGGCCCGCGAAGTGCACCAGGCGCAGAATCGCGGGCAGCCCATCCATCGTCGGGTGCGCGCCGTCGAGCTCCCACGGGTGGATCGTGAAGACCGCCGGGATCCCGCGTTCGCGCGCCGCGTCCTCGGCCCGCTGGAGCCGCCGCGCGGAGAGCAGGCGGAAGGGCCACGCCCCGCCGAGCGGGATTGCGACCCCGGCCACGCGGCCGCAGAGCGGCGGCAGCTCGAGCAGCGACCACCCGTCCTTGGAGACCCGGTATGGACCGTGCGGATTGCCGGCGTCGCCGAGCGGGGGCACGGGCATCACGGACGCGTCGCGCGCGAAGCCCTCGCGGCCGAGGACTCCGAGTGCCTCGGCGCGCGGACTGCGGATCGACCACTCGGCGGCACGGTAGGAAGCCGAGCCCCTCCCGGCCGCGGCCTCGACGCTGTCTCGCGAGCGGAGCAAATCATCGCGGAATTCCGACCGCGTCAGCTCGTCCGCTCGGACGTGGAGGTCGCCGTGGACGCCGATCTCGTGACCGTCGGCGGCGGCCCGACGGACCAGCTGCGGATGCCGCCGGGCGATCCACCCGAGCACGAAGACGGTCGCGCGATGCCCTCCCCTGCGCAGAAGATCGAGCAGCGATCCGAAGCTCTCCTCGACCCGCGGCACGAACGCATCCCACCGCCGCGGGTCCGAGTAAAAGCCGTCGCCGCAGACGTGAAACCAGTCCTCGAGGTCCACCGTCAGAACGCGGGGAGCGCGACCGGCGGTTCGCAGAGGCGTGATGACCGGTTCCGACACGAGCCCCGGATTGTACGCGTGGATTCTCCGGCTCCGTTCGCGCAACGAGACCGGTAGGGTGCGGAGAAGGTGACGCGCTCGCGTTCTGCGCCCGCTGACCGTCGTCCTCGCGGCCTACGGGTGTTCGTGACCCGACGAGCTGCGCCGGGAAGGCCGCGAGCCACTTCGCACGGAGCCGAATGAGCCCGGAACCCACGCGGGTCCGTGGGACGAGAGCTCACTCGCCGACGGAATGCTCGGGTCCCTGGGCCACCGCATCCAGGCCGCCGCCTTCGGGTTCGTGCGGTGGAGCCCGGCGTCCGGGCTGCTCCTGTCGCTCGCGACTCCGCTTCGACGAGACCCGTTTCGTCTCACGCCGGTTCACGTGCTGGCTCCGCTTGGTTCTGGACCGAACTGCCGGTGTCGTGCGGGACGGTCGGGCCCTTCCCGGAGACAGCCACGGCTCGCCTTCACGCACCCATCGAAACGCGTTAGAGCGAGAAGTGTCCCGAGGCCTCGGGCTGGTAGAGCACGTCCTCGATCTTCAGACGGCGCATTCCGGCCGGAACCTCCCATTCCACGACGTCGCCCTTGCGGTAGCCGAGGATCGCGGTACCGATCGGAGCCAGGATCGAGATCCTCTTCGCGGCCGCGTCCGAAGCGGAGGGATACACGAGCGACACTTCCATCTCCTCGCCCGAGTCGAGATCACGCAACCGCACCCGCGAATTCATCGTGATCACGTCGCCGGGAATCTCCGCCGGCTCGACGATCTTCGCGCGCCGGATCTCATCCTGGAGGCGGGTCAGATCGCCGACGTCCTCACGGCGCTCCAATAGGGTTGCCCTGAGGACGTCGTTCAAGCGCTGATAGTCGGCTCGCGTCAGATAGAGCTGCGAATCCGTCATGACTCCTCCGTGGGATCGGCGGCCGGTCGCCGGCCCTGCACATACTCGAAACCGAGAGTCCACCCGGGCGGATCGCTCGCCGGGAACGAGTGCTCGATCGTCAAGTCGATCATCCGTTCGGTCGGTGTTGCGATCGCGGCCGGCCGAGCTCGAGAGCTTGCGACCTTCTCCGTGGCCGCGGAACCCGAATCGGTCCCCTCCCCCGGGATCGCATCCGAATTCGAGAGGCTCCCAGCGTTCCGCGAGTCGGTTACCGTGCGCACCTCCGAAGCTTCGACTCTATTCCCATCCCTGGCGCGCGGCGGCCGGCGATCAGGGAAAGACGCCGAGCTCCGCGTAGCTGCGCGCGATCTTCTCGATCGCAAGGGCGAAGGCGGCCGTCCGCAGATCCGGAATCTTCGGATTGGCCGCCTGTGTATCGCGGATCTGGCGGAAGGCCACGGACATGGTCTCCTCGAGCCCGGAATTGACCAGGTCCTCCTCGTCGGGCCCGCGCACGAGCTGGCGCCGCTCCTCCTCCGGCAGCTGACTGTTCGTCGCGCTCTCGATCGCGTGCACCATGCCGCGAGCGGTCAGCTCCTCGAATCGCTTTCCCATCCGCCCGAAACGGACGTGAGACAGGTTCTTGAGCCACTCGAAGTACGACACCGTGACGCCCCCGGCATTGAGGTAAATGTCCGGGATGGTGAGGATGCCTCGCGAGTTCAGAATCGCGTCCGCCTCGGCGGTCGTCGGCCCGTTGGCGGCCTCGGCGACGCAGCGTGCCCGCACGCGGCCCGCGTTCTCCCCCGTCAGGACGTTCTCGAGCGCCGCGGGGACGAGGATGTCGCAGTCGAGCTCGAGGGCCGCGCCGCTCGAGGGCAGGTCCGTCGCGCCGGGGAAACCCGTGATCTTTCCCGTCGCCTGGCGATGCCGCACGACGGCCTCCACGTCGAGACCGTCGGGATTGGCGATCGCCCCCTCGTACTCCGCGAGGCCGACGAGCACGCCGCCTCCCTCCTGGAGGATCCGGGCCGCCGCGTAACCCACGTTGCCGAGCCCCTGGACGACGATTCGCTTCCCGGCGAGGCCCGCCTGCAACCCGCAGCGGGCGGCGAGCTCGGTGTCCGCCATCGCCTCACGGATCCCGTAGTAGACGCCGCGTCCCGTCGCCTCGACGCGGCCGCGGATGCCGCCCTGGGTCACGGGCTTCCCCGTGACGCACGCCATCGCGTCGATCTCGCCCGGGTGCAGCTGCGCGTAGGTATCCGCGATCCACGCCATCTCCCGCGGCCCGCAGCCGTAGTCCGGCGCGGGGACGTCGATCCCGGGACCGAGAAATCGTTTCCGAGTGAGCTCCGCCGCATACCGGCGCGTGATCCGCTCGAGCCGCTCAAGCGGAGTGCGCCGCGGGTCGACCTTGATGGCGCCCTTCGCGCCGCCGAACGGCACGTCCACGACGGCGCACTTGTAGGTCATCAGGGCGGCGAGCGCCTGAACCTCGTCGGCATCCACGTTGAGGTCGTAGCGGATGCCGCCCTTCGCGGGGAGCTTGTGATGACTGTGCTCGGCGCGCCAGGCCTCGATGACCTCGAGGCGTCCGTCCTCGGTCCGGATGGGGAAATGGAATCGGTAGACGCTGTTGCACGTCTTGATCTGCTCGAGCAGGCCGGGCGGGTGCTTGCCGAACGCGGCGGCGGTGTCGAAGTTCCGGTTAACGGTTTCCAGGAAGCTGGCACCGGCGGTCTTCATGTCTCGATCTTCCGTCCTGGGCCGTCGGAACACCAGCGAAACGCCCCGACGCTGGGGGGGCCGGCGTTCCCCGGCTTCGGCACGGCGCGCTCGGACCGGCGAGCTCAGACCACCTTGGCGGCCTGGATTTGGAGCTCGATACGAATCTCGTTTCCGACGAGAATGCCGCCCGTCTCGAGCGCCTGATTCCAGACGAGGCCCCACTCGCGACGGTCCACCTTCGCGCTGGCTTCCACGCCCGCCTTGGTGTTGCCCCACGGATCCTTGCCGGAACCCAGGTAGACCGCGTTGAGCGCGACCTCGCCGGCCTTGCCGCGGATGGAGAGGTCGCCGATGACCTTGAAGGCGTCGCCTTCTTTCTTCATCGCGCCTTCCACGCGCTTGCTGCGGAACGTGATCACCGGGTGGTGCTCGGCGTCCAGAAAGTCCGCCGAGCGGAGGTGCGTGTCGCGATCCGCGACGCCGGTGTCGATGCTGGCCGCGGCGATCTCCACGCTGACCGTCGAGCGATTTGGATCGGCCTCGTCGACCTGGATCGTGCCTTTGACGTCCTTGAAGCGGCCGCGCACCGTCGTGAACATCATGTGCTTGACGGCGAACTCGACTGCGGAGTGCGCAGGGTCGATCTGCCAGGTCGTCGTGTCTGTCATTGGAAAGTCTCCGTCTACCGTCTCCTCGCTCGGGTCTGGACTCGAAGGCCGTGATCGTACAACGGGCGAACGCTCACGAGCGGGTTTCGGGACGCACTCAGTCCGTCTCGAACACCTTCCAGTACACCGCCGCCCACGATATGACCCACGTATCCCGGAACGGGCGGTAGTGCGAAGGGCCGCCGTAGATCGCGCGCACCGGCACGTGCGCGAAGCGTCGCACGAGCGGCGCCGCCTTCAGCAGCATCTCGGTCTCGATCGAGTAGCCCCGCGCCGAGAGACCGAGCCGCCGGAGGAGATCCGCGGCGACGACGCGATAGCCCGACTGCGCGTCCTCGATGTCGTGGCCGGTCATGCGCGTCAGGATGCGGCTGCCGATCTCGTTCGTGCGGTAGCGGTAGGCGGGGATCGCGTCGGGATCCGCCATGCGCGAGCCGATCACGAACGGCTCGCCGGCCCGCGCGGCGGCGAGCAGAGCCGGCAGGTCGCCGGGGTCGTGCTGCCCGTCCGCGTCGAGCAGCGCGACGTGCGTCGCGTCCGAAGCGAGGATCAGGCTCAGCCCGGAGCGCAGCGCCGCGCCCTTGCCGCCGTTCTTCTCACGCCGAAGGACCTCCGCGCCCGCGGCGCGGGCCGCCTCGCCGGTGCGGTCCGACGAGCCGTCGTCGACGACGACGACTCGCTCGACGAACGCACGGGCGCCTTCGACGACCGCGCCGACGGTCGCCTCGGCCTGGTACGCGGGCACCAGGGCCCACGCGCGGAATGCTTCGGACACGATCGCGGATCCTAGCGTGCGACTCGCCGCTTCCGCGAGGCGCTCCTCGACTAGCCCCTTTGCGATGTGGCAGATACGCGGCGGGACGCGCGTTGACTCGACCCACTCCATGTGAAAAAGTTCGCTCGCTCCAATGCTGAGCTTCCTCCCGCTCCTCATCGTCATGGGTCTGGCCGCCGTCATGGGGGCGACGATCCTTCTGTTGAACAAGCTGCTCGGGCCGAAGCTGCGCACCCGGCGCAAGCTCGAGATTTACGAGAGCGGCGTCCCGATGATCGACGCCTCGCACAAGCGCATCTCGATCAAGTTCTTCGTAATCGCGATGATCTTCATCCTGTTCGACGTCGAGATCGCGTTCATCTATCCCTGGGCGCTCGTCTTCAAGGAGGCGGGCTGGCCGCTCTTTCTCGAGATGCTCTCCTTCCTCTTCGTCCTCGCCGTGGGCTACGCCTACATCTGGAGGAAGGGGGCATTCGACTGGTGACGCACACCCGCTACCGGATCCAGGAGGCGGGCGAGCCCCGCAAGTTTCCGCCGGAGGCGATGGCGCGGATCGAGAAGATCCTGACGCGCTATCCCACGAAGCAGGCGGCCCTGCTCCCCGTCCTCTGGGTCGCGCAGGAGACCTGGGGCTGGATCTCGAAGGAGTCGTCGGAGGAGGTCGCCCGGATCCTCGGACTGCCGCCTTCGCACGTGGACGGCGTGCTGACCTTCTACACCATGTACAACCTGCAACCGGTCGGCCGGAACCTGCTGCAGTTCTGCACCTCGATCTCCTGCCATCTCCTCGGCGCCGGCGCGCTCGTCGAGCACTGCCGGAAGCGGCTGGGCATCGACCTCGACGAGACGACGAACGACGGCAGGTTCACGATGGTCGAGGTCGAGTGCATCGCCGGCTGCGACAGGGCGCCGTCGATGATGGTCAACGACAAGTACTACGAGCCGATGGACGCGGCGAAGCTCGACGCTTTGCTCGCCGAGCTCGGGCGGGAGGCCGCCCGTGGATAAGGTCCTCTCCGCCCGCGTCGGCAAGAAGGACTCGCAGTCGATCGAGACCTACGTCGCGGACGGCGGATACGCCTCCGTGCGCAAAGTGCTCGGCGGTGCGATGACGCCCGAGCAGGTGCTCGAGGAGGTCAAGAAGGCCAACGTCCGCGGCCGCGGCGGCGCAGGATTCTCGGCGGGCGTCAAGTGGAGCTTTCTGCCCAAGGACACCAAGGGCAAGCCGGTCTACCTCCTCTGCAACGCGGACGAGTCGGAGCCAGGCACGTTCAAGGACCGCCTCCTCATGGAGAACGATCCGCATCAGCTGCTCGAGGGGATGATCCTGGCGTCCTACGCGATCAAGTGCCGGCACGCGTACATCTACATCCGCGGCGAGTTCTACGACGGCGCGCGCATCCTGAACCGGGCCGTCGAGGAGGCGTACGCGAAGGGCTTCCTCGGCGAGAACATCCTCGGGTCCGGCTTCTCGCTCGACCTGACCGTGCATCGCGGCGCCGGCGCCTACATCTGCGGCGAGGAGACGGGCCTGATCGAGAGCCTCGAGGGAAAGCGCGGCCAGCCGCGCATCAAGCCGCCGTTTCCGGCGATCTCCGGCGTCTTCGCGGCGCCGACGATCGTCAACAACGTCGAGACGCTGTGCTGCGTCAAGCACGTCATCGACCACGGCGCGGACTGGTTCCTGAAGATCGGCCGCAACGACAAGAACGCGGGCCCCAAGCTCTACTGCGTCTCAGGCCACGTCAACCGGCCCGGCGTCTACGAGGCGGCGATGGGCCTCGACTTCAAGGAGATCCTCTACGGCCAGGACTACGCGCAGGGGATCCGCGGCGGCAAGAAGCTGAAGGCGGTCATTCCCGGCGGCGCGTCGGCGGCCATCCTGAAGGCGGACGAGATCGAGGGCGTGCCCCTCGACTTCGACGGCGTCGCCGCGAAGGGATCGATGCTCGGCTCCGCGGCGATCATCGTCATGGACGAGGACACATGCATCGTCGCCGCGATCATGAACATCCTTAAGTTCTTCTCGCACGAGTCGTGCGGCCAGTGCACGCCGTGCCGCGAGGGCACGACCTGGCTTTACAAGATCCTGACCCGCATCGAGAAGGGCGAGGGCCGCCCGGAGGACGTCGACCTCCTCTCCCGCGTCGGCGGCCAGATGGCCAACGGCATGACGATCTGCGTGCTCGCCGACGGAGCGGCCGCGCCGCTGCTCTCGTCGGTGAAGAAGTTCCGCGACGAGTACGACTACCACGTGACGCACAAGCGCTGCATGGCGGGCGCGAGCGCCGCCTCTCTGGTGACGGCATGAGCAGCAACCCGACTCCTCCGACGACGCCGGCCCCGGCGCCGCCGCCTCCGCCGCAGAAGGACACGTTCACGATCCTCTTCGACGGCAGGCCGGTCAAGGTCCCGAAGAACATGAACCTCATCGACGCCGCGAAGCTCGCCGGCGTCGAGATCCCGCACTTCTGCTACCACCCGCGCCTGTCCGTGGTCGGCCAGTGCCGCATGTGCCTCGTCGAGATCGAGGGCCTGCCCAAGATCCAGGCCGCGTGCACGACGCCACTCAAGGACGGCCTCTCCGTCAAGACGACGACCGACAAGGTGAAGGCTTGCCGCGCTGCGAACATGGAGTTCCTTCTCATCAACCACCCGCTCGACTGCCCGATCTGCGACCAGGCCGGCGAGTGCGAGCTGCAGAACAACTCGTTCGGCTACGGCGACCAGCTGTCGAACTACGACGAGGCGAAGCGGCAGTACCCGACGTTCGACCGCACGATGATCGGCCCGCACGTCATCGCGGACATGACGCGGTGCATCCAGTGCACGCGCTGCATCCGCTTCACGCACGAGATCGCCGGGACCGGCGAGCTGACGTTCCTCGATCGCGGCGGCCGGACGCTCGTCTGGACGCACCCCGGCCGCGCCCTGGATAACGCCTGGTCCGCCTGCGCCGCGGACGTCTGCCCCGTCGGCGCCCTCACGGTGCGCGAGTTCCGGTTCCGCAGCCGCGTCTGGTACCTCGAGAAGACTCCCTCGCTTTGTCCGGGCGGCAACGTCGGCTGCAACCTCTCGGTCGAGTCGAAGGACAACGTCGTCTACCGCTTCCTCCCCCGCCTGAACCCTGCTGTCAACGACTACTGGCTCTGCGACTACGGCCGCTTCCTCTCGGAGAGCCTGAACGACCGCGACGTCCACAAGGCGACGATCCGCGACGACGGCACCGTGACCGACGCGATCGTGCCGCTCGCGGTCGAGCGGATCGCCCGCGAGATCCGGGCGACCATCGAATCCACCGGACCGGCCGGCGTCTTCTTCCTCGGCTCCGCCCACCTCTCCAACGAGGAGAACTATCTGCTGCGCAAGGTGGCGGACCACGTCGCGTCCCCGAACCGCGACTGCATCGTCGACAAGGTCGAGGGCGGGCGCCAGTGCCGGATCAAGGCGCAGAAGGAGTGGGTCGAGGGCGACGAGGAGGCTCCGAATCATCGCGGCGCGAGGGACATGGGCATGGCGCCGGGCTCGGGCGGCTACGGCCTCGACGCGGTTCTCTCCGGCAAGGCTTCGCCCGAGGTGATCGTCGTCGCCGACGCGGACTTCTCGCGCATCGCCGATGACCCGAAGACGGTCGCCGCGCTCCGGAAGGCGCGCTTCCTCGCGGTGGCCGCCCGCAACTCGAACGCGCTGACGCGCGCCGCCGACGTCGTGCTACCGGCCGCCTCGATGGCGGAGCGCGAGGGCACGTTCACGAACGTGCAGGGCCGCGTGCAGAAGTTCAGCCGCGCGTTCCTCCCGAAGCCGCCGATCCGCCCGGCGCTCGAGCTGATCGCGATGCTCGGGAAGATGCTCGGCTACGGCGACGGGTCGCAGACGCCGCCCTCGACGTTCGCGCAGATCGCCGCAGACATCCCCGCGTATTCGAGCATCCAGCCGGGCGATCTCGAGGGCGGCAAGCTCCTCCGCAAGGGCGACTTCGTCTGGGGCGGGGTCCTTTGAGCCTCGCGGACTGGGGGATCGTGCTGGCGCGGGTCGTCTTGCCGCCGCTCATCCT
>DATBBK010000269.1:0-17110 GCA_036271035.1 Thermoanaerobaculia bacterium
ATCTTGTACTGCTCGACGTTGGGATTCAGCGGCTTCCCGGTGGGCCGGTCGAGCAAGCGATTCTCGAACATCGCATACGACATTCCCTGGATGACGCCGCCCTGGATCTGGCTCTCCGTCGTCAGCGCGTTGACGGCGAGCCCGCAGTCGTGGACGGCGACGACGCGAAGCACCTTCACCTTGCCGGTCTCGGTGTCGACCTCGACCTCCGCGAACTGCGCGCCCGCGATGAACCGCTTCCACGCGTCGTCGTGGTTCTCGGCGCGCTCCGCGGTCGCGGAGACGCCCTCCTCCGGAATCAGCTTGCACGCCTCCGCCCACGTCACGTCGTGCTTCGGATTCGAGTCGCCGGACGCCTTCACGCGCCCCCCCGCGACCGACACCGAGGCGGGGTCGACCTTCCACTCCTTCGCGACCGCGGAGGCGAGCTTCATCTTCGCCTGGTAGGCCGCGCGGCGGATCGTGGGCGCGCTGGAGGGCGTCGTGGTCGAGCCGCCGGAGCCGGGGCCGAAGGGCAGCTTTGTATCTCCGATCGTCACGGTCAGCCGGTCGAGCGGGATGCCGAGCTCCTCGGCGGCGACGATGGCCACCATCGTCCGCGCGCCCGTGCCGAGATCCTGGACGCCGTGCTCGACCTGCGCCGAGCCATCCTTCAGGATCGTGACCGTCGCACGCGGCCCGGTTCCGCCGGTGTTGTACCAGACGGCGGCGCCGACTCCGACGCCGCGCAAAACGCCCGGCTCCTTCGGCGTCCGACGCTTCGCGTCGCGCTCCGTCCAGCCGATCTTCTCCGCGCCGATCCGGTACTCCTCGCGGCGGACCTCCGAAGGATCGTTCTTCACGCGGAGCGCGAGGGGATCCATTCCGAGCCGCTTCGCGAGCTCGTCCATCGCCGCCTCGAGCACGAACGCGCCCTGCGGGTGCCCGGGCGCGCGGAAGGCGGCCGACGGGCCCGCGTTCGTGAAGACATCGTACTCCTCGACCTTCATGTTCGGGCACGCGTAGATGTTCTTCGCCGGTCCGGACGCGCCGGTGCCGCCGTTGGTTCCACCGTTGCCGTGCACGACGAGTTGCAGTGCGGTCAGCGTGCCGTCCTTCTTCGCGGCGACCTTGATCCATTGCTCGGACGAGGGACGGTTCCCGGTCGCGAGCTGCTCCTCGCGGCGGTCCAGGAACAGGCGGACCGGCCGGCCCGACTCCTTCGCGAGGCGCGCGGCCGCGATCCCCTCGACGCCGGGCCCGAACTTCGCCCCGAACCCGCCGCCCATGTACTCCGTGAGCACGCGGATCCGCGACGCCGGGATCTCGAGCGCCTCGGCGAGCTCGTCGCGCACCGAGAACATGCTCTGCGTCGACGACCACACCGTCAGCTGCTCGCCCTCCCAGCTCGCGGTCAAACCGTGCGTCTCGAGCGCGGTGTGGTTCTGGACCTGGGTCCGATACGTGCCCTCGACGACGACGGCGCCGGGGTCCTTGAACGCCGCGTCCACGTCGCCCTTCGTGAAGGTCCGCGGGCCGACGACGTTGCCCTTGCGGGCCAGGCCCTTCTTCGCCGGTGCCTCGACGTCGCCGCCCGACGTCTTCGTCTCCGGCCCCTTCTCGAAGACGAGAGGGGAGCCGTCCTTGCGCGCGTCGTCGGGCGAGACCACGAAGGGGAGGGCGGCGTAGTCGACCTTGATCGCCGAGAGCGCGTCGATGGCCTGCTCGGGCGTGTCGGCGGCGATCGCGGCGACCTCCTGGCCGGCGAAGCGCATCTTGTCGCCGGGCTTCGCGATCTCGAGCGCGGCCCGGACGCCCGGGCGGCGCCGCGCCTCCGAGAGATCGATCGACTTCACGGTCGCGGCGGGCAGCGGGCAGCGCAGGATCTTGCCGTAGAGCATCCCCGGCAGCCGGACGTCGGACGCGTACTTCGCCTCGCCCGTGGTCTTCGGCCGCCCGTCGAGGCGCGGCACGCGCGTTCCGAGGATCGAGAACTTCTTCGAGGGATCCCAGGGGGCCGGATCTCCCTCCTCGAGGGCGACGTCCTTCTCCTTGTATTGGCCGTTGAATCCGAGCTTGAGCTTCTGCGTGTCGTTCGCCATGTCAGACCTCCTCCGCCTCCAGGGCGTCCACGGTGCCCTGGCTGACGCGGGGGTCGGAGTCCAGGCTCAGCGGGTGAGGCGTCAGCCGGGCGGCGAACCCCTCCGCCTCGATCGCGTGAGATGCCGTCCGGATTCCGGCGGCCCGCTCGACCGCCGCGAAAACGTGGTTGTAGGTGCCGCAGCGACAGAGATTGCCGGCGATCGCCGTCCGGATCTGGTCGCGCGACGGCTTCGGCGTGGCATCCAGGAGGGTCTTGCAGGAGAGCACCATGCCCGACGTGCAGTAGCCGCACTGGAGCGCGTCCTCGGCGATGAACGCCTCCTGGAGCGGCGAGAGCCGGCCTCCCTCGGCGAGGCCCTCGATCGTGGTGATCTTCTTTCCGGCGGCCTCGTGGGCCAGCATCAGGCACGAGCAGACGGTCGCGCCGTCCAGGAGCACGGTGCACGCGCCGCAGGCGCCGCGGCCGCACACAACCTTCGTGCCGGTCAGGCCGATGCGGTCGCGCAGGGCGTCGGCCAGCGTGACGCGCGGCTCGACGGAGATGCGCTGCTTCGTTCCGTTGACGTCGAGCTCGAGCGGGTGGGCGCCCGGTCCGATCGAGGTTCCCTCCGGGGTCGCCGCCTTGACGCGGGCGCCCGCCGCGATCGCGCCGACGAGGGTCCCTCGGACGAGAGTCCGGCGCGTGAAGCCCTTCCGTTCGTCGCTCATTCGGCCTCCCCATCTGGATCATACGTCCGGGAATTCCTCGAGTTGTCGATCGGCGAGGCGGCCGGCGGAGGGTTTCGACGGGCGGCGGAGCGAGTCGGCCCGCCCATTCGACTTCGAGTCGGAGCCTACGGCCGGCGGACCGCGCGCACGGCGCGCCGCCGTGCCTCGAGCTCCTCGATCGCCGCGCGCCGGGCGAGACCGCGAGCCCCGTCCGGCTCGGGGAGGGCGCGCAGGCGGGTGATCTCGGCGGACGCACCGTCGTCGAGGGAGCGAAGCAGCCGCCGTCGCGCCGCCGGCTCGAGCGCGTCGGCGAAGGCGAGGCGGGCGAGGGAGGCGTCGTTGCCCCTGGGCGGCCCGCCGGCGTCCTCCAGCCAGCGGCGGAGCTCCCGGCGTCCGGCGGCGGTGGCGCGGTAGAGGAGCCGAGGGGGACCTCGGCGAGGGCCGAGCACCCGGAGGAGGACCCACCCCGCCCGGCGCATCCGGGCGAGCGCCGGGTAGATCTGCGAGAAGCCGGCTCGCCAGAACGGGTCGAGCTCCTCGTTGATCGCGCTCTCGAGCTCGTACCCGGTGCGCGGCTTCTCGTTCAGCAGACCGAGGAGGAGATGGGGAAGCGACATGCGTCAACTATATCGACATAGATATAGCCGCGGCGACGGACCTCTTCCGGTCGTGTCCTCGGTTGCACATTGTCAAGGCAAAAAGAAGGGGGCCCGCAGGCCCCCGAGAAACCGTGTTCGAAGCTGTAAGTGCTTGACTTACTTCTTCTTCTTGGTCGCCTTCTTCGCTTTCTTAGCGGCCTTCTTCTTCGTAGCCATCGTGTCACCTCCCTCCCGACAGCCGATTGACAGGCATCGGGCGAGGTGCTACTTTTTCCGCCCCCGTGAAAGGGCGTATCGCCTTCAGTCTGTCGCTGCCGAACGATTGATGGGTCATACGCTCTTCAAAATCGCCGGGTGGGCTGCAACCCATCCGGCGATTTCATTCTAGAAGCTACCCTCGTTTCGGTTCAACAAGATATCCCTTGCGTTCTCAGTGACGTCATTGTGGCCGTGCGCGCACCGCAAGTCAAGCCGATGGGCGTCGTTCGGAGGGCGGAGGGCGGGAGACGAACCGGATCGCGACCTCCTCGACCGACGATTTTTCGTTCCGCCTCCCCGCGACGCCCGACCGTTTCCCCGACCGTGAATAGAATCGCCGCGTGACCTCCGCCGAGACGATCACCGTCGCGCACAGCCCCGACTCCGACGACGCGTTCATGTTCTACGCGCTCGCCGAGGGCCGCGTCGACACCGAGGGGCTCGCGTTCCGGCACGAGCTGTCGGACATCGAGTCGCTCAACCGCCGCGCGATGGCGGGCGAGCTCGCCGTCACCGCCGTCTCCTTCCACGCATACGCCCATCTCGCCGACCGCTACCTGCTCCTTCCCCACGGCGCGTCGTTCGGCGACGGCTACGGCCCGGTCGTCGTGTCGCGCGCGGGCGCGAGCGGCGTCTCGCGGGCGGCCATCGACTCGGGCGACGTCGTCGTCGCGTCTCCCGGCGCCTGGACGACCGCGGCGCTCGCGCTGCGCCTCTGGGCTCCCGGCGTCCGCACGGAGGAGATGCCCTTCGACCGCATCCAGGACGCCGTCAGGAACGGCGAGGCGGCGGCGGGCGTCCTGATCCACGAAGGGCAGCTCACGTACCAGGACGAGGGCCTCGCGGCCGCCGTCGACCTCGGCCGCTGGTGGAAGGAGGAGACCTCGCTGCCGCTGCCGCTCGGCGGCAACGTCGTGCGGCGCGACCTCGGAGAGGAGCGCATCGGGCGCATCTCCCGGGTGCTCTCGCGGTCGATCGAGTACGGCCTCGCCCACCGCGAGGCCGCGCTGGACCACGCGATGCGCTATGCGCGCGGCCTCGACCGCTCGAAGGCGGACCAGTTCGTCGGCATGTACGTCAACGCCTGGACGCGGGGCTACGGCGAGCGGGGCCGGCAGGCCGTCCAGACGCTGCTGGACCGGGCACACGCGGCCGGCGCCGTGCCGCGGGTGACCGCGGAGTACGCGCCGGGATGAGATCCCGGCTCGGGCCGCTGATCCTCTCGCTCCACCTCGCGGCGCTGGCGCTCGCGCTCGCGCCGCCGCTCTTCTTCGGCGCGGTCGTCGCGCCCTCGCTCTTCGGCGTGCTGCCGACGAGGGACATGGCCGCCGCGGTCGTCAGCCCGATCCTCTCCCGGATGTGCGTGATCGCCGAGGCGAGCTTCGGCGCCCTGTTCGCGACGGCGTGGCTCCTCACGTCGGCCGGCGCGTCGAAGATGTCGCGGTCGCTTCTGACCCGCCTGCCGGTGCTCGGCTTCTTCTCGGCGCTGGTCATCCGGCAGCTCCTCATTCCGCCGATGGACCGGATCCGCGCGGAGGCGCCCGGTCTCATCGACAACCTGCCCGTCGCGGACCCATCGCGCGCGATGCTCGACCGGTATCACCGCCTCTCGACGGGGTTCTTCGGCATCGAGATCGCCGCCGCGCTCATCGTCCTGCTCGCCACGGCGCGCCTGCTCGCCGCGCGCCGCGAGGAGCCGCCGCACTCGTCCGCCCCGAGGGTCGTGAAGCCGGTTCCGAAGGTGCTGAACCTGGATTAGCGAGGCGAGCCGAGGCTCAGGACTGCTTCCGGCTCCGAATCGACTGGACGACCAGCGCGAGCCCCGCCGCCACCAGCACCCACGGCCACAGCCGCCAGGCGGACTCGAGGATCGCGTCCGGGAGCATGAGGTTGCGCGAGACGGCGGTGATGACGGCGATGCTGACGAGGACGATCCCGGGCAACAGCGGCGCGGGCCGCCGGCTGCCCTTCGTGCGCTCGATCCAGGCGGCGAGGAGGAGCCCGGCGCCCAGTCCGAGGAGAATCGTCGCCCACGGCGGCATCCACGGGTCGAGCGGACCCCGCAGCATGAAACCCGCGCCGAGCCCGAGGAGAACGCCGGCCGGCACGAGCGGGCCGCGGAAGTCGCGCAGCGCGGATGCGGCGAAGAGGATGGTTCCGAGCAGGAGCAGCAGGGGCCCGGGCCCGTTCCAGTGCAGCTCGCGGCGGAGGAGGAAGTAGCCGCCGACGGCGACGAGCGCGATGCCGAGGTTCAGACCGCGCCGGTCGACCGCGGCGCTCACCGGCGTCCCGCGCGCCGCGGCGGCGTCACTTCTTCCTCGCGAGCTCGGTGGCAACATCCCGCCCGCGCCTCGCGAGCTCGGCGCTCCGCTTTCCTTCGCCCGCCGGCTTGTCGCCCTGCCAGCGGTAGAAGCCCTCGCCGGCCTTGCGCCCGGTGAGCCCCTCGGCGACGAGCGTCCGCAAGATCTCGGGCGGCGCGAAGCGGTCGGAGTCGAGCTCCTTCTGGAGAGTCTCGGCGATCGACAGCCGCACGTCGAGGCCCACGAGGTCGCTCGTCTTGAGTGGCCCCATGCGGTGGCCATAGCCGAGCTCCATGGCCCGGTCGATGTCGGCGGCCTCGGCGACTCCGGACTCGACCATCCGCATCGCCTCGAGGCCGAGCGTGACGCCGAGCCGCGAGGTCGCGAATCCCGGAGTGTCCAGCACCCGGACGGCCTCCTTGCCGAGGGACCGCACGAGGTCGAGCGCACGCGACTCCGTCTCGGCAGACGTCTCACGGCCGCGGACGACCTCGACGAGCGGCATGACGGCAACCGGGTTGAAGAAGTGCAGCCCGACGACGCGGTCCCGGCGGCCCGTCGCGTGCGCGATGCGGGTGATCGAGAGCGAGGAGGTGTTGGAAGCGAAGATGGTGCGCGGCGGGCAGAGGTCGTCGAGCTCGGAGAAGACCATCTTCTTCAGGTCGAGCGCCTCGGGCACCGCCTCGATCGCGAAGTCGGAGTCGGCGGCCTGTTTCAGCCGCTCGGCGATCTTGAGCCGGTGGCGCGCCCTGTCGGCGTCCTCGGCGGTCACCTTGCCCTTCTCGACGGCGCGCGCCCACGAGGACTCGATGTGCCCGCGGACGGCGCGTTGCGCGTCGGGATCGGCGTCGAAGACCGTCGTCTCGTAGCCGGCGAGCGCGCAGGCGCCCGCGATTCCCCGGCCCATCGTGCCGGCGCCGATCACGAGGATGCGCATGGGGCGAATTATATGGAGCGAGGACGCGAGGGGGCCGGCCCCGGGACGTAGGGGCGGGGCTTGTCCCCGCCCGTCCCGGAAATTCAGCGCGTCGTCGAGTCTTGGCGCGGGGGGCCGCAAGGGTCGCCCCTGCGAACGGCGCCCGGCGTCACCCGAAGAGCCGTTCCGCGTTCCCCCACAGGATCTTCCCCTTCGCCTCCTCGGAGAGCGGCAGCGAAAGGAAGTCCTCGACGTTCTTCTTCATCGACGGAATGCCAGGGCTCGGGTAGTCCGTGCCCCAGAGGCACTTGTCGGCGAGATCCTCGAGGCGAGGGAGGTACTGCAACAGGCTCTTCGGCGGAATGCCGGAGAGGTCGAGCCGCACGTTCGGGTGGCGCCGTGCGAGGAACACCGCCGTCTTCATGTAGAGCGGGCGGCCCGCGTGCGCGACGATGATCGGCAGCTTCGGAAAGTCGACGGCGACGTCGTCCACCGCCATCGGATCGGCGTAGCGGTTGCGAGCGCCGGGGAAGATCGACGTGCCCGTGTGGATCATCACGGGCCGCTCGAGGCGCTCCGCGGCGCCGTAGACCTCCGCGAGCCCCTCCAGCCCGGTCAGGTACGCGTTCGCGGCGAAGAGCTGGTGCGGTGGATGGATCTTGAGCATCCGGATGCCGAGGTCCTCGAACAGGCGGCGCGTCTCGCCGCCCGCGTCGCCGGTGTGTCGCGGGTGGACCGAGCCGACCGCGATGAGACGGTCCTCGTGGCCGGTCACGTATCGCGAGACCCAGGTGTTGGCCGCGGAGGAGAAGCCCATGACCTCCGGCGCCACGTAGTTGATGAGCGCCGCGCGCTCGACGCCCTCGCGGTCCATCAACGCGAGGAGGGCGGAGGGGTCGGCGAGGGCCCGGTGGATTTCCTCGAGGTCGGTCCGGCCGGCGACCATTCTCTGCCGGACCTCCGGCTTCATCTGCTCCCACGGCTGGACGTGAATGTGGCAGTCGAAGACGCGCATGGGAGGACAGGGTAACAGCCCCTTTGTCATCCCGAGCGAAGCGAGGGACTCGTTTCGCCCCTGCCATCCCGGGCCACTTCTTGTCATCCCGAGCGACTGAAGGGATTCTCTTTCCTGTCATCCCGAGCAAAGCGAGGGCCCTTTCGTCTTCCGCTTCGCACCAGGGCATGGCGAGGCGAGGAAAAGGAAAGGGGAAAGGGATCCCTCGTCGCTGCGCTCCTCGGGATGACAGGGAAACCCCTTTCGTCTTCCGGTCCGCACCAGGTACGGCGGGGCCGGGGAAACGGATCCCTCGTCGCGGCGCTCCTCGGAATGACGGGGAGGCCCTTTCGTCCTGCGGGTTGCGCAGGGGCAGGGCCGGGTGGATCCGGGTCGCCACCCTCGTCCGGTGGAGAACGGACGAGGGTTGGGATCTCTCAGATGCCTGTAAAATCTGTCCAAGCCTCAATGCTCAAAAAGCTGCTGTCCCTCGCCGTGCTGGGCTGGGCTCCGGTCTGTCTGTCGGCCGCTCCGCGCAAGCCGACCGCCGTTCCGACGCCCATTCCGACGCCCGTCGCCCCGGAGCGCGTCCCGTCCTCGCAGCGCAAGGGCGCCGCGTCCGACAAACGCGTCACGCGCTACGAGAACCCGAACGTCAGCTTCTCGAAGCTCACGCGCGTGGAGGAGGTCGACCTGGACAACGACGGCGTTCCGGAAGCGCTCGTCGAGGGGATCGGCACGGTGAAGAGCCTCCCGCCCGAGATTCCGGCGGTGGGCTTCGTGTCGCGGACGCGCCTGCCGTTCGAGAATCCGATCTGCGCCGTCTTCAAGAAGGGCAAGGGCAACGACTGGGACGTGCTGCTGCTGGCTCACCTGCCTCAGCGCTGCCGCCAGAGCGACGACCCAGTGCGTTGCGACGGGCTGCTCGCGTTCCGCGCCGTCGAGTTCCGCTACGACGACCGCCCTCAGGTCGCGCTCCAGATCGTGCACTCGGGCGAAACGCGCGTCACCGAGACCGGGACGTACCGCCTCGACCGCGACCGTCTCGATACGACGTTCTCGGCGTCGGGGCCTCGCACCGGGCTCGACGTCGAGTTCGGACCCGACGGCATCGTGCGGAGGATCGCGGTCGACACGTTCATCAACAAGGAGCTGCCGCCGCGCTACCGCAGCTTCACGCTGACCTCGAGCTACGTCTTCGGCGAACGCCGCTTCCGCATCGCGAGCGAGACGGTCGACCCGGAGTGGGGCGACCGCGCGGACCTCGAGCTGTCGTACTGGGGGCTCGTCCACCAGTCGACGTTCGCATCCGACCTCACGCGCCTGCAGGACCGGCAGCGCCGCGCTCCGACCGAGGCGGCCTGGTCGCTCGATCCCGTGGAGCTCGTCAAGAAGCGGTTCGCCGACGCGCGCGACGTGCGCGTCGGGTCGAAGCGCGCCGGCCTCGCCGTCGTCTATTTCGAGAGGGTGGGCTGCTCCGCGCACATCGTGCTGTACCAGCCGCTCCGCGAGACGGACGGCGACAAGAGCATCTGGGACTTCGCCGTCATCCGCTCTCCCGAGGAGCCCGCGTACGAGTGCCTGATGGAGCCGTTCAAGGGGAACTAGGGCCCAGGTTTCTGGTTTCTGGTTCGGGCACCCACCCAACTCACCGCCAGCACCGCCGCGTTCACTGCCGTTCCCGCGATGACCGGATCCGTTCCGCCGAAGAGCGCCGGCGCGAATCGTCCGACGACCGCCGTCGCGCCTCCCGCCGCCATCGCGACGATCGCGCCCGCCGGGGGGATGCCGAGGCGCCGCGGCGCGAGAGCGGCGAGCACCGGCAGGATCAGTCCCGCGGCGAAGATCGAGTAACCGAGCTTCAGCGTCTCGAGCACGTCGCGGTTCAAAGCGAGCGCGGTGACCAGGCCGGCGGCGGCGTAGATCGGCGCGAGCAGACGCGAGGCCGCGAGCGGCGTCGGCCGGCCGGTGAACGCGGGCGCGATGTCTCGCGCCGTGACCGCGGCCGCCGACAGCAGCACGACGTCGGCCGAGGTCTGCATCGTCGCGACGAGCGCGACGAGAACGAGCGCTGCGAGAGCCGGCGGCGCGAAGCCGAGCACCGCCCTCGGCAGCGCCTCCACGGGCGCGATCGGCGGCAGCGCCTTCCGCGCGGCGAGCGCGATCGCGGCGACGGACAGCCCGAACAGGACCTTGGAGCCCGCGGCGAGCAGCGTGGACCGGCGCGCCGTCGCCTCGTCGCGGCACGAGAGCAGCTTCGCGTACACGTCGCTGCCGACGAGGTGCGGCAGGCCGATCAGGACGAGCATCGCGGCGACGTCGCGGCCGCCGAACGCCGGCGACGTCGGAAAGCGCCAGGTCTCCAGCGGCAGGCCCGACAGGCCGTGCGCGCCGGAGAGCGCGGAGACGAGCGCGACGCCCGGGATCCCGACGATCATGAGCCCGTACTGCAGCAGGTCCGTGCGCACGACCGCGAACTGGCCGCCGAGCGACGTGTACGAGGCGAACACCGCCGTCGACAGGACGATCGCGGCGACGGGCCGCAGTCCGAAGGCGGCCGTGAGGACGACCTGCGTCGCCTCCGTCAGCAGCGCGAACCACACGATCTCGGACGCGAGCACGAGCACGGCGGCCGCCCGGCGTGCCGGCGGACCGTAGTAGCGGCCGACGATCTCGGGCAGCGTGACCGCCCCCTCGCGCCGCACGCGGCCCGCGAGCAGCAGGCCCAGGAGCAGCAGCCCGATCGCGCCCGCGAGATCGAGCCAGATCCCGGCGATGCCCTTCGTGTAGACGAGCGCCGCGAGAGCGATCGTCGTCGAGCCGCCCGTCGTCAGCGAGGCGAGTCCGGTGAATCCCCAGAAGGTGTTCAGCGACCGGCCGGCGAGGAAGTAGGAGGCCTCGTCCTTGCCGGCGCGCCGGCGGTTCGCGAAACCGATCGCGAGCACGGCGCAGAGGTATGCCGCGAGGGCGATCAGCGTGAGCGGCACGGCCGGGATTATCGGCTGCGGGCGGTCCGGGTCCTACTTTTGTGTCGCTCGACCCCGGTCCGGACTCCGTGGATAATGGGCGCCCTTTCGCTTCACGAATGCCAATCACGAAACCCGCGGCGCTGGATGCCCGCACGTCTGCAAGGTTCGGCCGCGCGCTGGCGGCCGGCCTGGCGCTGCTCTTCGCGGCCGCCGCGGCGCCGGCCGAACCGGCGGAGCGATACACGCTTTTCCCGAAGTCGGTCCCCGCGTCCGAGTACTTCCGCGAGGAGTCCTCGGTCACGAGGGAGCGCACACCGGGGATCGCGGAGTCCGAGGAGCCGGAACCGGCCGAGACGCCGGCGGAGTCGCCGGATCCCACGCCGGAAAAACTGCCGTTCTGGGAGATGCACAACCCCGCGGTCGCCGCCGAGGCGCTCCGGCCGCTGCCTCCGCCGGGCACGCCCGAGAAGCCGTTCTGGGACACGAAGACGACGGTGACCACGGCGGCCGCGGTCGTCGGCGGCAACCTCTATGCCTTCTCCGGACTCTGGGAGTTCGAGGATCTCGACTTCCACTTCCAGGGCGACGGCTGGTTCAAGGCGGACACGTACGCGGGCGGTGCGGACAAGGTCTCGCACTTCAGCATCAGCGCCACCGTCTCACGCGAGCTCGCGCTGCTCTACGACTCGTACGGCAAGACCCGCACGCAGTCCCTCGCGATGGCCTTCGGCATCACGGCATTCACCGGATTCGTGGTCGAGATCGGAGACGGCCTCTCGCCGTACGGCTTCTCGTGGGAGGACCTCACGGTGGACATCCTCGGCTCCGGCATGGGCGTGTTCCTGACGCGGCACGGCCTCAACGACGTCTTCGGCGTCCGCGCGGGCAAGGTGCCCACGGATGAGCCGGTGTCGCACGAGGAGCGCTACCTGGGGTCGCACTACGGGACGGAGATCTACTCGGGCGACTTCAAGCTCGCGGGGCTGGCCCGGCGATGGAAGATCGAGCCCAGCGTCGCCAGGTTTCTCCTGTTCTCCGTGACCTATCAGACGAAGGGCTACGACTACACGCCGACGCTGCCGGACAAGCAGCGGCTCGTCGGCTTCGAGCTGGGGATCAACTTCCCGGAGGTGCTCGCCGCCGTCGGCGTTCCCGAGACGACGTGGTGGGGGCTGGCGCTCTACAAGGTCTTCAACTTCTTCCGCATCCCGTTCACCTCGTTCGGGTGGCGCTACGACATGAACGCGAAGAAGTGGCACGGTCCCGATACCGGAACCAAGTACTACCAGTAGGGCTCGCCACCCGCTCCGCTCGCACTCGGCGCGTCAATTACATACACCTTAGTGTCGTCCGGACTCCGACCGCCGCCGGAGATAATGCGCCGACTCTAGATGCTCGAAAACCTCGGGATCGCGCGCCGTTGCCGCGCGCGTTGGCGACTCGCCCGCTTCGCAGCGGGCCTCGCCGTCCTTCTCGCGTCGGGGACGGGGCTGGCCGCGTCGCGCCTCGAGCTGTTCCCGGACTCGGCCGAGCCCGCGCACTATTTCCGCGACACGTCCGGAGCGGGGACGCGCTCGTTCGGTCTCGAGGAGACCCCGATCGACGCCGACGCGGCATCGGAAGGGCTAGATGCGCCGGATGCCGCGGCACCCGCCGCCGCGAAGCCGCCGTTCTGGGAGATCGAGAACCCGGCGGTCGCCGCGGGAGCGTTCCGGACGATCCCGCCGGGAGGGTTCCCGCCCCGACCGCTCTGGGATACGAAGACGACGCTCTCGACCGCGGCCATCTTCGCCTTCACGACGCTGTACGGGTCCTCCGGAGGATGGAACACCGGATACCAGGACTTCCACTTCCACAACGAGCATTTTTTCGGCCATAACACGTACGCGGGCGGCGTCGACAAGGTGTCGCACTTCGTCGTCAGCGTGACCATCTCGCGCGAGCTCGCGCTGCTCTATGACCTGTACGGCCACACCCGCGAACAGTCGCTGGCGCTCTCCTTCGGCGTCACGGCGATCACGGGTCTCGCGGTCGAGTTCTGGGACGGGATCACCAACTACGGGTTCTCCTGGGAGGACCTGACCATGGACGTGCTGGGCTCGGCGACCGGCGTGTTCCTTCTTCGGCACGGGCTCAACGACATCATCGGCTTTCGCGGCGGCAAGGTGCCCACGCAGGTCCCGGTGGACGGGCACAACGAGGCGATCGGATCCGGGTACTCGACCGAGATCTACTCGGGCGACTTCAAGCTCGCGGGTCTCGCGAGGCGCATGCAATTCGAGCCCGGCCTCGCCCGCTTCCTGCTGACTTCGATCACGTACTCGACGAAGGGCTACGGATACCAGCCTCCCATTCCCGACCGGCAGAGGCTCGTCGGCTTCGAGCTGGGCCTCAACGTCCCCGAGATCCTCGCCGCGACCGGAGTCCCGTCCAACGTGTGGTGGGGAAGCCTGCTCTACAAGATCTTCACCTTCTTCCGCCTCCCCTATACGTCGTTCGGCTGGCGCTACGATTTCAATCACCACAAGTGGCACGGCCCCGACACCGGCGACGCGTACTACGGCGGCGAGTGATGCCGCCGCGCTGGTGTTGACCGGATGCCGTGCTCGGGGAGTGAGTCGCGGTGAGGGGGCCTCAGGGGCTCAGTGACCCGTGGAGGAGGACCAGCCCGCAAGTCCCGCGGCGACTCAGTCGCTTATGGAACGCGGCACACCGCAAGTCGGGCCTGCGCGCTTCGATGGGGTCAGGTCTTCGGCTTCGGAGCTCGTGACGAGCCCGGCTATGCGACGTTCACGTCGTCGCTCCGAAGCTTCGACCACCTGACCCCGGGCACGGCATCCGTGAATCGGCAGCCCGACTAACCGGCCAGATCGCGTACAACCGCCTCCATCACCGCCACTCCGACCGCGAGGCTACGCTCGTCGATGTCGAAGTCCGGCGCGTGGTGCGGGCGAGGGTCGCCGTCCTTGCCGGCGCCGACGAAGAAGAAGCAGCCTGGCACGCGGTCGAGGATCTCGGCGAAGTCCTCGCCTCCGAGGGAGCGCGTGTCCGTCTCCACGTTCTCCTCGCCGAGCAGACGCCGCGCGACCTCGATGACGCGGTCGGTGACGGCCGGATCGTTCACCGTCGCGCCGTTCAGCCGCTCGTAGCGCAGCGTCGCGCGCACGCCGCACGCGGACGCGGTTCCCATCACGATGCGTTCGATCTTCTGCGGCAGCGCGCGTCCCGTGAGCTCGCTGAACGAGCGCGCGGTGCCGGTCAGACGGACGGTCTTCGGGATGACGTTGAACGCGGTGCCGCCGTGGATCGTCGCCACGGTCACGACGGCGGCGTCGAGCGGGTTGATCTCGCGCGACACGACGGACTGGAGCGCCTCGACGATCCGGGCGGCGGCGAGGATCGGGTCCGCCGCCTCGTGCGGCGCCGCGCCGTGGCCGCCGCGTCCCTCGACGTCGATCGTGAATTCGTCCACCGCCGCCATCAACGCGCCGCGATTGACGCCGACGGTGCCCACCGGCATCGACGTCCAGAGGTGCAGGCCGACGGCCCTCGAGATGCCGTCGAGCACGCCCTCACCGACGCACGCCCGCGCGCCGTTCGCGCCCTCCTCGGCCGGCTGATAGAGCAGCCGCACGCCGCCTGCGGGCCGCTGGCGCGCCAGGCGCGCGGCGACGGCGAGCGCAATCGCGACGTGCCCGTCGTGGCCGCACGCGTGCATGACTCCCGGGGCCTGCGACGCGTACGGCGCGCCGCTGTCCTCCTGGAGCGCCAGCGCGTCCATGTCCGCGCGGACGAGCAGCCGCGCCGCGCCGAGGTCGGCGGTCACCCCGGTTCGGGCCACGCCCTCTTTCGGCGCGAGTCCCTCCGCGCGGAGCCGCTGCGCGACGATTCCCGCGGTGCGCCGCTCCTCGTACGCGAGCTCGGGATGCCGGTGGAGATCGCGCCGGGTCTCGACCAGGCTCTCGAGCTCCGAGGCCGGAAACCCCGACAGCAGCGTATCGAGTCTGCTTCCCACGGCGCCAATTATCGCTGTATAGAATCGGGCGCATGGTTCCTCTCGTCGCCCCCGGCCTCGACTCCTACATTCGCGATCTGATCCCGCCTCGCGATCCGGTGCTCGCCGAGATGGAGGCGTACGCCGCCGAGCACGACGTCCCCATCGTCGGCCCCGCCGTCGGCACGCTGCTCGAGGTGCTCGCGCGCTCGATCGGCGCCGCGCGCGTGTTCGAGCTGGGCAGCGCGATCGGCTACTCGACTGCATTCTTCGCCCGCGCCGTCGGCAAGGGCGGCCAGGTCGTCTACACCGACGGCAGCGAGGAGAACGCGCGGCGCGCGAAGGCGTATCTGGAGAAGATGGGGTTCGAGGACCGCGTCACGATCCGGGTGGGAGACGCCGTCTCGTCGCTCGAGGCGACGACCGGCTACTACGACGTCATTTTCATCGACGTGGACAAGGAGGGCTATCCGGCCGCGCTCCAGGCGGCGGCGCCCCGGGTGCGGCGAGGCGGCTACCTGCTCGCCGACAACGTCCTCTGGTCGGGCAAGGTCGTGGATTCCGGGGTCCATGACGCCGCGACGGAGGGCATCCGGACCTTCAACAAGCGCCTGTTCTCTCTCGAGGAGTTTTGCTCCGTGATCGTTCCCCTTCGCGACGGCGTGGCGATCGCCCGGCGGGTCGAGTGAGCGTCGAAGCCGGAGCCGCCGCGCTCGCGCGCTTCCGGGCCCTCGCCGGCGAGGCCGACCCGGACCTGCTCGAGGGCGCGCTCCTCGTCTCGACCATCGTCGACCCGGGCGAGGACCTCGACGCGGCGCGGCGCGCGGTGCGCGACGCGTCGGAGCGTGTGCGCGCGCTCGGCGGCGGAATCGACGCGCTGCGCACGGTCCTGTTCCGCGAGCTCGGCCTCAAGGGCGACGACGAGTCCTACGACTCGCCGTCGAACTCGTCGGTCGCGCGCGTTCTGGCGCGCCGCCGGGGGATGCCGATCACGCTGTCCATCGTCGCGATCGAGGTCGCGCGCGGCGCGGGTCTCGAGCTCGCCGGCGTCGGCCTGCCCGGGCACTTCGTCGTCGGCGGCCCCTCGCTGCCGCCGGGGGTCTTCCTCGACGCCTTCGACGGGGGCGAGCTGCGCGACGCGGCCGGCCTCGAGTCGCGGCTCGAGCAGATCTTCGGCGCGCCGGTCGCGCTCGGGTCCAGTCCGCCGCGGCCCGACGCGACCCGCTCGATCCTCGCGCGCGTACTGCGCAACCTGCGCCGCTCGTTCGAGAGGCGCGACCGCTGGGAGGACGCCCTCGCCGCGCTCGACTTCTCCGAGGCGCTCGAGCCCGAGGACGCCGCGAACGGACGCGAGCGCGGCCTGCTCCTGCTGAAGATGGGGAAGACGGAGGAGGCGATCGCGCTGCTCGAGCGCTACGCCGCCTTCGCGGGCGGCGAGGAGGCGGAGGGCGTCGAGGAGCTGATCGCGACGCTGCGCGGGGAGCGGCCCGGCGAGGACGGCGAGCACGGGCCGGAGCCGCCGCGGCGCACGTTCACGCTCGACGAGGCGCGCGCGATGCTCCCGAGGGTTCGCCAGATCACGAACGCGGCGGTCGAGAAGTTCGACGAGCTGCCGGAGGACCTGGACTCCGAGCGGCAGGACGTCCTGGAGCGCTGGGCACACGACGTGCGCGCGCTCGGCGTCGAGGTCAAGGGACTCTGGCTCGTCGACTTCGACTCGGGCGCCGGCTACTACTGCTGGAAGTATCCCGAGCTCGCCCTCGACCACTTCCACGGATACGAAGAGGGATTCGCGGGCCGGCTGAAGATCACGTAGCGAACGAACGGAGGACCATGGTGAGCCTTCTCGCCTGGATGCTCCTGCTGACGCCGGCCGCCGCCGCGCCCGCGGACGCGGCGCCGCTCTATCAGATCCGCGACGTCGTCCCGGTCGCCGACGCCCCGCAGGGCCGCGTTTACGACGCCGCGCTGATTTGGGCGCTCGAGAATTTTCGTGATCAGAAATACGAGCTCGCCGAGGATCCAAACGCCGGAACGGTGGTCGCGACGTCGAAGGAGAAGCTCGTGACGTTGGACTCCGACGGCAGTTGCGCCCTCTGGCTGAGCTATCGCGTGACCGTCGCGGCCCGACCCGGCCGCTATTTCTATGACGTGAGCGTCCTCGAGCTGGAGCCCGATCCGAAGTGCCCCAAGACGGCATTTCGGATCTCGACCACGGAGTTCCTCGGATTGAAGGCGCCGTCCGACATCATCCTGGCCCACATCCAGAACCCGCACGAAGCGCAGGCCG
>DATBBK010000270.1:0-5585 GCA_036271035.1 Thermoanaerobaculia bacterium
CAACAAGATCTTCGGCCGCGAGCAGTCGTTCGTCGCCGGCGACCCGCCCGAGTGGTACCTCCAGTTCATGGTGAAGGATTCGAAGAAGTACGCGGCGACCGGCGGCTGGGGATACGCGCAATTCGACAAGGACGGAAAGCCGGCGGACGAGGCGAAGCTGAAGACCTGCTATCCCTGCCACGAGCCGATCAAGAATCGCGACTTCATCTTCACGCGCTATGCACCCTGAGCATTTCCACCGAGCAAGGAGGCCATCGTGAGCACTCAGACGCCGAACGAACGCGCAAACGGCGCCTCGAGCGACGCCACGCTCGAGACGAAGCTCGAGGTCGTCGTCGTCCCCGTGGCGGACGTCGAGCGATCGAAGGCCTTCTACCTCGGGCTCGGGTGGCGGCTCGACGCCGATTTTCCGGGAGCCAACGGCTTTCGCGCCGTGCAGGTGACGCCGCCCGGCTCGCCGTGCTCCGTCCATTTCGGCCGGGGAGTCACCAGTGCGACGCCGGGCTCGGTCCAGAACCTCTACCTGGTCGTCGACGACATCCAGGCGGCGCGCGCCGAGCTCCTCCGCAGGGGCGCCGGCGTGAGCGACGTGTTCCATTTCAAGGGGATCGGCGAGAAGCCGGCGCCGGGTCCGGACCCGGCGGGTCGCTCCTACAACTCGTTCGCGACGTTCAAGGATCCCGACGGAAACAGCTTCTTGCTGCAGGAGATCAAGCAGCCACTCCCCGGCCGTGGGTTCAGCGCGGACGTCGCGGGGCTCACGGAGCTGCTTCGTGAGACCGAGAAGCACCACGGCGAGTACGAGCCGACCGCGCCGAAGCACCACTGGTCTCAGTGGTACGCCGCGTACATCATCGCTCGCGAGCGCGGCCGGACCGCGGAAGAGGCGGCCGGAGACGCCCGGCGGCACGTCGAGGAAGCCCGCGGATGAGAGGCCTGCGCCGGAGGCCCCGCGCCTCGGTGGCGGCGTGAGCGCGCAGCGGGAGCTCGAGGGACAGACGGTCCTGATCATCGGCGGCAGCTCCGGTATCGGGCTGGAGACCGCGCGGCGCGCCCGAGCGGAGGGCGCCGACCTGATCCTGACGGCGCGCGATGCGAACCGCCTCGTCCGCGTCGGCGAGGAGCTCGGCGCGCGGGTCTCCGCGTTCGACGCCACCGACTTCGATCGGCTACGCAGCTTCCTCGACGAGCTCCCGGAGCGGATCGACCACGTCCTCGCCACCGGGCCCGGGCCCTACTACGCGGCGCTGAAGGAGTTCGACGTCGAGAAGGCGCGGCGCGAAGTCGAGGCGCACCTCCTTCTTCCCATCGAGCTCGCGCGCGGCCTGGCGGGCCGGGTACGGCCGGGCGGGACCCTGCTGCTCATGGGTGGAACCGGCGGCCGCCGCGCCGCGAAGGGATTCGGAATGATCGGGCCGCTCACGGCGGCGGGTCCAGCGCTGACGCGGGTGCTCGCGCTCGAGCTCGCGCCCATCCGCGTGAACATGATCGCGGCGGGCTTCGTCGACACTCCGCTGTCCGCCGAGATTCTCGGCGATGAGCTGGAGTCGCGGCGGGAGCAGCTGCGCCGCACGCTTCCGATCGGCCGGGTCGTCGGTCCGGGCGACATCGCCGACCTGGCCCTCGACCTGATGAAGAACACGGCGATCACCGGCGCGACCTTCGACATCGACGGCGGCCAGCAGCTCGTCGAGGGGTGACGAGGATCGCGACGGGCTCGTTCGCCGCGGCGATGGCCGTTCTGGCGCTGCTCTCCTCGCGCGATGCGGCCGATGCGGCGCCCGGCGCGCCGGAGGTGGAGGCGATGTCTCGCGACAATCGACCGGCGACCGAGGGGAGGCTGCCCTCGTTTCAGGGCGCGACCGGCTGGATCAACTCGCCGCCGCTGACACGGGAGGGTCTGCGCGGCAAGGTCGTTCTCGTCGACTTCTGGACCTACACGTGCGTCAACTGGCTCCGCACGCTGCCGTACGTCCGTGCGTGGGCGGCGAAGTACCGGGACCGCGGTCTCGTCGTGATCGGCGCGCACACCCCGGAGTTCTCCGTGGAGCATGACCTCGTGAACGTGCGACGGGCCGTCACGCAGATGGGGATCGCCTACCCGGTCGCGGTCGACAGCGACTATGGCGTCTGGCGGGCGTTCGACAACAACTACTGGCCCGCGGTCTACCTCGCGGACACGCAGGGCCGCATCCGCTACCACCACTTCGGCGAGGGCGACTACGCCGAGACGGAGCGGGCGATCCAGGAGCTGCTCGCCGAGGCCGGTTCGAGGGGAGTGGGGCGGGACCTGGTGTCCGTCGATCCGCGCGGTCCCGAGGTCGCCGCCGACTGGTCCAGCGTGAAGTCCGGCGAGACCTACCTCGGCTCGGAGAAGAGGGAGGGCTTCGTGTCGACGGGCGGCGGCGCGGGTGGACGAGGGGTTTACGCGGTGCCGCCGAGGCAGACGTTGAATCGATGGGGCCTGGTCGGTGAGTGGACGGTGGGACCCGAGATCGCGGCCGCGGAAAAGCCCAAGGCTCGGATCGTCTATCGCTTTCACGCGCGCGATGTGAACCTCGTCATGGGCCCGGGGCACGGCGGACGGCCGGTGCGCTATCGCGTCCAGATCGACGGGCATCCGCCCGGTCCCGCGCACGGCTCGGACGTCGACGCCGACGGCGCGGGCACGGTCGTCGAGCCGCGGCTGTACCAGCTGATCCGGCAGCCGAAGCCGATCGTCGAGCGCGACTTCGAGATCGAGTTCCTCGACCCGGGCGCCGAGGCGTTCGTGTTCACGTTCGGATGAGGGAGAGTCGCGACGCGTCGCCGACGTCGCGGGCCCGCGCGGCCGAGTCTCACGCGATCCACGCAGCCCTGATGTAATCTCGGCGCGGCACTCCAGTCATGAATCCAACTCGATCCGCGGCCGTCCTGCTGCTCCTCTTCGCGACCGCGCCGGCCGCGTCGCCAGCGACCCCGCGAGGACCGGAGATCCTCCCGTGCGCCGCGGTCTCCATGATCGCCAATCCACCGGACGGCGGCACGCTGAGCGCGATCACGCCTCGCGACTGCCGGGATGGCTACCGGATCGGGACGACGGTCGCGCTGACCGCCGCGCCGGCGGCCGGCTTCTCCTTCGCGAGCTGGACCTCCGACGCGGGCGAGGTCCGCAACGTCGCCGCGCCGCAGACCACGCTCCTCGTAGCCGGCGCGGGCTCCGTCGCGGTCAACTTCGTGCGCGAGGCGCGCGCGCCGGACGCGCACTTCGCCGTCTCGCCGGCCGCGCCGCGCGTCGGCGAGCCCATCCGGCTGAGCGACACCTCGAGCGGGTTTCCGACGTCCTGGTCCTGGGACCTCGGCGACGACGGCCACCTCGACGCGGCGGAGCGGACCCCGGTCGTCCTCTTCGACTCACCGGGACCACACAAGGTCCGGCTGATCGCGGCCAACCGCGGCGGCTCCTCGTCGACGGTCCAGACCGTGGTCGTGGCGGACGCGCCGGCCGGCCTCGACGCGGTCGATCCCAATCCCGACCTCGTCGATCCGGACGGGTCGATCACGCAGGAGCCGTCGCGAGTCGCCGCGGACACGTCGTCGGTCGTCGGCGCGGCCGCGGACGGCGCGACGCGCCTCGTCGTCCGCTACGCCGCGCCGGGCGCGGGGCAGGTCGCCTTCGCGCTGGCTGCCGGCTTCTCGCCCGCGAACGACGGCGGATTCCTCGCGTCGGTATCCACGAAGCCCGCCTCCTCGATCACCGTTCCCGTCTCGGCCGTAAACGGCGGCTTCCTCGCGTTCGCCGTCTACCTCGTGCCGCCCGACTTCAATCTGCCGTCCGGCCACGAGACCGACCACGACCGGCCGCTCGGACTGACGGCGACGTTCACGCCCAGCGGGGGACCGGGCGCGCCGCCCGTCGCGCTCGCGCTGAGGCTCTATCGGCCGCCGATCGTGCTACTGCACGGCCTCTGGAGCAACAGCTCCGTGTGGACGATGCCGCTGATCGGCCTCGCGTACCTCGACGTCCCGACGCCGTTCGCGGACTACCGCGACACGAACGCCGATCGCTTCTCGGTCAACCTCCTCGTCCCGTACACGGCCGTGAACGACGTCCTCGCGTGGGACCGGGCGCGCCGCATCGCCGCGACGCGCGCAGACTTCATCGCGCACAGCATGGGCGGCGTTCTCGCCCGCCAGTGGGTCGCGAGCGCGGGCTACGCGAGTCCGTCGAACTTCAACGCCGGCGACTTCCACAAGCTGATCACGCTCGACACGCCCCACCTCGGCGCGCGCTCGGCCACGTACATCGTGGGCATTCGCGAGGAGACGATCGTGGGGCGGCTGTTCTCCGCAGCGATGTATGCCGCGGGCATGCCGATCAACGACGGCGCGGTCGACGACCTCGAGTTCTTCAGCCCGGCGATCGACGCCCTCGGGCTGGCCGAGGTCGGCTCGCACGCGCTCGCCGGCGTCGGCGGCTCCGAATACAACGGCTTCTGCTCGGGTCTCACGGGCGACTTCGTCCGCATCGTCGCGTTCTTCGCGCGCGATACGGTCCCCGAGCTTTTGACGACGATCTTCGGCACGGAGCCGAACGACGTCGTGGTGGGGCTCGACAGCGAGAACGGGTTGCTCCCCTCGGAGGCGACCTCGACGCCGATCCCGGGCCCGGACGGCGCGCACTTCTGCGTGACGTCGAGCGGCCTGTACACGGACGCGATCGTGACCCTGCTCAACACCCCGGTCGCGTCCGACGCGTTCCAGTTCTTCCCGCCGGTGATCACGGCCCACGGAACGGTCGCGCCGCCCGCGCCGGCGAGGGCCCTGGTCCCGCCGCCCGCGCCGGGAGCGGCGGCGAGCACCGTCTCGATCGCGCCGATCGTCGGCGGGAACGCCATCGCGCCGGGCGGCCTCGTCCACGTCTCGGTGACGGCGTCGAGCGGCGTGCAGCGCGTGCTCCTGATCGGCGCCGGCGACCCGGTCGAGATCGCCGCTCCGCCGTTCGGGACCGACGTCGCGATTCCGCCCGATGCGGCCGGGCCGCTCACGCTGACCGCGGTCGGCGACGACGGGGGAGGATTCGCGGTCTCGGATCCGCTCGTGCTGACCGTCGTGCCCGCCGGCGCGGTCGCGTCGGTCGGAGCGAGACCGGCGTCCTTGAGCCTGAGCGCCGGAGGCGCGCCCTCGCCGCTGGAGGCGATGGGCGCCTGGGACGACGGCGTGAGCCGGCGCATCACCACGCTGCCCGGCACCGACTTCGTCAGCTCCGACGCGACGGTCGCGCAGGTCGATGCGTCGGGACGGGTGACGCCGGTGAGCCCGGGGTTCGCGACGGTCACGGTCCGCAACGGCGCGGCATCGGCCGACGTGCCCGTCTCGGTGCTCGGTCCGCCGCAGGCGGTCTGCGCGCGATGCCCGCGGCTCGTCCCGGTCCGCTGATCGTTTCTCGCGACGTAATGACTTCGGGCGCGGGCGGAGGCGCCGTGATCGACGAGAGGTGGACGATGCATGGGACTCGAACCGGCGCATGGCGCTTGGCTGTCCTCTTGCTGGCGTCAACCTCCGCGGCCGCGCGCGGACAGGGGAGGGAACGAGCCGTGGAACAT
>DATBBK010000271.1:0-3008 GCA_036271035.1 Thermoanaerobaculia bacterium
CTCGCCCGTGACGTTCGACAGCGACGGCAACGTCTGGGGCGCCACGACCCTTCAGACCGACGATCAGGGCAATGGCATCGCGCAGGGGACCCTGTTCAAGATCGCGGGAGGCTCCCTGTCGACGATCCACTCCTTCACCGACGCCGAAGGCATGATCACGGAGAGCGGCGGCGTGACCCAGGCGGCGGACGGCAACGTATACGGCGTCACGCGCGGAACGACCGGTTTCAACGGCGTCTTCTTCCGGACGGACGTGAAGGGGAACTACAGGGTTCTCGCGTCGGTGCCGGACACCGAGGTCGGATACGTGCCGTACCGCAGCTTCTACAAGGGACTGGACGGGAAGCTGTACGGTCAGACCCAATCCGGCGGCGGGAGCACGTACTACACGATCGACGCGACGCAGTGGATCGATTCGATCTCGCCGACGTCGGGCCCGGCGTCCGGCGGCACGCCCGTCACGATCACCGGCGCGGGATTCGTCGCGGGCGCGGGTGTCGAGATCGGCGGCATCCAGGCCACGGACCCGAACGTTCCGGACGCGACCCACGTCACCGCCGACACGCCCGTAGGAAAGACGGCGGGATCGACCAATCTCGTGAAGGTTCGGCTTCCCGACAACACAGTCATCCTGCTGGAGAAGGGCTGGTTCGCCGACTTTCTCGACGTGCCGCAGAACGACATCTTCCACGACTACATCGAAGCAGTCGCGAGGGTCGGGATCACGGCCGGTTGCGGCGGCGGCAACTATTGCCGCGACAGTCCGGTCACGCGCGCTCAGATGGCGGTGTTCCTCGAGAAGGCCAAGCGCGGCGCGGACTTCGTCCCGCCCGCGTGCGTCGGCACGTTCCCGGACGTTCCCTGCTCGTCGCCGTTCGCCCCGTGGATCGAGCAGCTCGCGGCCGACGGCATCACCGGCGGCTGCGGCGGCGGTAACTACTGCCCGGACAGCCCGGTGCTGCGCCAGCAGATGGCCGTCTTCCTGCTCAAGGGCGAGCACGGCAGCGCGTACGATCCTCCGGATTGCGCGGGGATCTTCGACGACGTGCCCTGCACGCCCGGCGCGGGCTTCTCCGACTGGATCGAGCAGCTCGTGGCGGAGGCGATCACGGGCGGCTGCCAGGCGAGTCCGCCGCTGTACTGCCCGCTCAACGACGTGACGCGCGGGCAGATGGCGGTCTTCCTCACGAAGACGTTCGCGCCGTCCTGAGGCGGCGCGGCGGACCCGCGGCGCTGGCATGTCGCCGCGCTCGACGTATTAGCTGCGGCTAATATATTCCGTGGCGCCGCGGTTAGTGCGCGGCCGGCTCGGGCGGGATCTCGGCGTTCTCCGGCAGCTCGCCCTTCTTGGGCAGGTAGAAGGGCTGCTGCATCGACCAGGGGAGGCGCGAGATCTCGCCGGATCGCGAGCTCCACTCCTCCGTCGGCTGCGACCCGCTGACGAACGCCTCGAGGATGGGCAGCGGGCTGTCGGGCGTCGCCTTCAATCCCGTCTCGTAGTCGACCGGCGTGAGCACGATGTTCGGCGGGACCTCGAAGTCCTCCTGCGGGTCGATCCGCCCGTTGTCGCGCATCTTCTCGATGATCCTGATCCAGATCGGAAGCGCGATCTTCGCCCCCTCGGCGCCCTTGCCGATCGAAATGGTCTTCTGGTCGTTGCCGACCCAGACGCCGACGGTGTACCGCGGCGTCATTCCGATGAACCACGCGTCGGTGAAGTCGTTCGTCGTGCCCGTCTTCCCCGCGATGTTCAGCTTGAGCCCCGCGCGCGCGACCGCGGGACCGGCCGTCCCGCGCTGCGTGACCCCGCGGAGGATCTGCAGCAGCTGGAACGACGCCTGCGGGCTCTCGACCTCGCGCGGGTCCGGGTGACTCTGCTCGAGCACGTCGCCGTTCGAGTCCGTGATGCGCTCGATCGTGTACGGCGGAAACGCCAGGCCCTGGTTCGCGAAGACCGTGTAGGCGGACGTCAGCTCCCACAGGCTGACCTCGAACGCGCCGAGCGCCAGCGACGGATACGCGTCGAGCTTCTCGCGCACGCCGAGGCGATGCGCGGTCTCGATCACGTGGCGCAGCCCGACCATCTGCGCGACGCGGATCGCCGGAATGTTGTACGAGTGCTCGAGCGCCTTGCGGAACGTCACGATGCCGTGGAACTTCGAGTCGTAATTCGACGGGCGGTACGGCGGCTGGCGCGGGTCGATGACGATCGAGAGCGGGCCGTCGAAGACCGTGTCGGCCCCGGTGTAGCCCTGCTCCAGCGCCGTCAGGTACACGAACGGCTTGAACGCCGAGCCCGCCTGTCGGATCGCCTGCGTGGCGCGGTTGAACTTGGTCTGGGTCCAGTCCGAGCCGCCGACCATCGCGCGGACGGCGCCGCTCGCGTTCTCGATGATCAGGACAGCGCCCTGCTCGCGGGGGTCCTGCTCGAGCTCCAGCGTGAGCTCGTCCTTCTTCTTCTCGTTCCTCGCGACCGAGACGAGGACGAGGTCGCCGGTCTTCAGAATCTTCGACGCGGCGGTCGCGCCGGTCCACGACACGCCCGCGTTCGGCAGGAGCATCGTCGTCTTGCCGATGCGCACGTCCGCGCCGGCGGCCTCGGTCTTCATCACGACCGCCCGGAAGACCGCGCCCTGCTCGATCGGCGCGTTCGCCCACGACGGGTCGACGTACGACTCGAGCGACCGGTAGCCCTGCTCGCTCAGGTTGCGCGGCTTCTGGAACCCGTGACGGCGGGCGATGCGCCGCAGCCCGAAGCCGAGCTCCTCCTCGGACCACCGCTGCATCTCGGGATCGAGCGTGGACTCGACGCGCAGGCCGCGCGCGTAGAGGTCCTTCTCGCCGTAGGTCTTCTCGAGGTACTGGCGGATCTCCTCGCAGAAGTACGGTCCGACGATCGACTCGGCGAGCGACGGCGCGGACGGCAGGGGCTCGGCCTCGGCCGCGCGGCGCTCGGCCTCGGTGATGAAGCCCGCGTCCTTCATGCGCCGGAGCGCCGTCGCGCGGCG
>DATBBK010000272.1:0-2823 GCA_036271035.1 Thermoanaerobaculia bacterium
CTGAGCGGGCGCTTCTCCGTGACGCTCGACGCCCGGCACCCCCGCTCGGGCGCCGTCCTTCACGGCGCGGCGATGGCGTCGAGCGATCGCTTCGGGATCTTCAGCCTGCCCGAGGCGACCGGCGATCCAGAGCTGCCCGAGGTCGTGGTGGAGATGGAGGAGGACGGCGGTTTCTCGCTCGTGCAGGCGGGCATGACGAGCATCGCGTACACGCTGACGATCACCGACTCGGCGACCGGGGCGGTCCGAGTCTACGAGAGTGGGACGCCGTTCTGCGGAGCGGCGGACCCGCACGCGTTCGGCGACTGAGACGACGGCGCCCCACTCGGGGCGCCGCGCCAGAACGCTCGGCGGCGCGGTGCACCCGCGCCACGTGCTCGCGCCGGAGCCGTGCGCGTCGATCCTCGACCGCCTGGGCTACGCGGAGCAGCACGTACGCCTGCAGATCGACGACGTCCGCCTCGATTCGCGAAAGGACATCGTCTCGTGGGTGAGGGCTCGATGCTCTCGGAGTACCGGAGCCGGCTGCCGCCGGCGTCACCCATCAGGCGTGCACCAGGTCCGCGGGTACGGCGACACCGAGGCCTGCGGACCGCACAGCAACGAGTCTTGCGACGACCAGCGGAACCAGCGAACGCTCCCGACGTTTGCCGCCGGCGGGCTAAGGGCAACGGCGCACCTCATCCAGCGCGACGCGAACGCGAGGAGGAGCAGGACCAAGGACGCGGGGACGGTCCTCCTCACCCGGACGGAAAAATCCCCCGGAGATACGGCGTCCGCCCCCTACGAGGCGAGACGCCGCGTCCCCGCCGGAATCGGCAATCAGTTCCCCGCCTGCCCTCCATGCTCCCCTTTGAGCGGCAGGGCGGCGTTCGCGACGACATAGTCGGCGACCGAGGTTCCGACGGCCGTCCCGTCGTCACAGGCGGAGCGGTAGTGGATGCCGGCGTCGATCCGCGCTTCCTTGACCTCGTCGACCGCCCCAGAGAAGCTCGTGAACGATCGGGTCACTCCGACCATCACGTCGGAGCCGACGCTGAACGACGTGTCGTCCCCGAAGTAGCTCGACAGAACCTCCGCCGCGGCGCCGCTCACGGTCGAGTGGCCGGACGGGTATTCGGGGTGGTTGGGCGTCGTCAGGAGCGGAAGCCACGCCGGATCCTCGACCGTCTGCGAATTTCCATCCGTCGCCGCCAGCGGGATCGCCGTCACCGGGCGCCAGAAGACGTACGAGTACTTCGCGTCCCAGCACGCGATCGCGGCGTCCGCCATCGTGACGTTCAGCACGGCCAGCAGGCGCGCGTTCTCGGACAGCGTGTTGTGATGATCCGCTCCCACCGAGACGGCGATCGTGTCCCAGTAGTAGATGGCGGTGCTCGCGGCCCAGAACTGAGCCGCCAGCGTCTGGTCCGGCGTGCGGGCGCCGCTCGTCAGGCTGCCCATCGTCTTGGTCTCGTTGAAGTCCGAGGTGTACCGCGCGCTGTCCAGGGCGGGAGGCCCGGCCGGACGGAACTGGGACGGCGACTCGATCACCCACGGCGTCATCGTGGCGAACTGGGGGCCGGCTCCCGGGAGGAAGGCCGGCGGCGTGGGACGCCATTCGCCGACCGCGGATCCGCCCAGGAAGGGCGGCGGCGGCGGCGCAAAGCCGTCCGTGCTCCGCCACGCCCAGATCGAATCGGCAACGGTCTGGCCCCACGCGACCCCCCGGGCGATGGACTGGCTGTTGTCGGCCCCGGGACCGCTGGAGATGCCGGCCAGTGAGGCCGCGAGCTTCGCGTCGAGCACGCTCTTCTGGACCGGATAGATGTTCACGAGCGACGCGTAGGCCGCCTGAACCGCGGCCGCGCGCCGCGAGGCTCCCCGATCCGCGGCGGGCTCGACGTGGATCGGAGTGTAGCGGCGCTCGATTCCGTTGACCGCGTCGAAGACCGAGGCGGCGACGATTGCGCCGACCCGGCTCATGACGAGAGGCGACGTCGGCGGTGCCGCCGCGAGAGCCGACTGCAGCATGATCTGGTTCCAGTCGGTCACCTCGTCCGCCCGAGCGACGCCGGCGGCGCCTCCCACAGTCAGCACACTCAGGATGAGAACGGCCGGAGCGAAGCGGGTCCAGGCGGTTGGTTTCATGGGATCCTCCTTCTTCGCTCGCGACGCTACGACCTCGCAGCCGCGCGAGTCGCCGCGAAACCCTAGGGAATTCCCACCTTCTCCGCAGGGACGAGCGGCGGGAAGCGGCGGGCGCCGCCCTACAGGACGTCGGCCGACTCGAGCGCGTGCGCGAACGCGGCGCGCCAGAGGCGCGTGAGCTCCGCGACGGACTCGTCGATCAGCACTTCGCCGCGGATCGAGACGCGCAGGCGGTCGCCGCCGACGCGGCCCACGACCTCGAGCGGGACGCCCCGCTCCCTCGCCGCCGCCCGCAGCTCGGACTCGAACTCGGGCGCGAACGAGATCACGGCGCGCCCGGTGGACTCGCCGAAGAGCAGCGCCGAGTGGCGCAGCCGGTCCGAGAGCGCGATCTCCACGCCGCGTCCCGACTGCATCGCGCACTCCGCGATCGCCACCGCGAGGCCGCCGTCGGACACGTCGTGCGCGGACGCGAGCTGCCGCCGCTCCGCGAGCGAGACCAGCAGGTCGACGAGCCGCCTCTCCGCGTCCAGGTCGACCTCCGGGCACGGGCCCTCGTCGCGGCCGCGCACCGTGCGCAAAAACTCCGAGGCGCCGAGCTCCTCGCGGGTCGTCCCGAGGACGCCGACGACGTCGCCGTCCTTGCGGAACGGGACGCGCACGTGCGCGGCGACGTCCTGCATGAGCCCGACC
>DATBBK010000273.1:0-10273 GCA_036271035.1 Thermoanaerobaculia bacterium
CGAAAACCTCGGCTCCCCTCCTCCGTACATCCCGCGACCTCGGAGGGATCGAATGAGCAAGAAACTAATAGTCGCCGTCGCCGTCCTCGCCGCCGCGCTGATCGCCGGATTCGCCGCCGCCGCGCTCATCTCGCCGCGCGACGTCGTCGCGGCCGGCGGCCCGGACCCCGCCCAGGACGTCGCCGCCGCGACGCAGAGGCTCGGCGCGGGAGACTTCGCCGGCGCCGCTGGCATCCTGGAGAACGTGGTCGCCGCCGATCCGAGAAATCCGATCGCCCTCCGCTACCTCGGCTTCGCCTACCTCAAGCTGAAGCGCTACCCCGATGCGCGCGCCGCGTACGGGAGGCTGCTCGCGCTGCAGCCGGATGTCCCCGTCGCGCTCTACAACACGGGAGTCGCGCACGCGCTCGAGGGGAACAGGGACGCGGCGTTCCAGTGGCTGGGCCGCGCGAAGGCCACGAAGAAGATCGACATGACGCAGATCCAGGCGGACGACGACCTCAAACCGCTCGCCGGCGATCCGCGCTTCGCGGCGCTCTTGCCGAAGGCGGAGGACTTCGCGCGACCCTTCCTCGAGTCGGAGAACGTGCGAGTCCTTCGCGAGTGGGACGGCGAGGCGATGGGCGATCAGTTCGGCTGGATCGCGCGCAGCCTGGGCGACGTGGACGGCGACGGCGTACAGGACTTCGTGACCTCCGCGCCGGGCAGCGCGGGCGGCGGCAAGGACGCGGGGCGCGTCTACGTCTACTCGACGAAGACGGGGAAGCGATTGTGGAAGGCCGACGGCGCGGCGGGCGACGAGCTCGGCACCGGCGTCGAGCTCGCGGGCGACGTCAACAAGGACGGCGTGCCCGACGTCGTCGCCGGCGCGCCCGGCGGCGGACACGCGTACGTCTACTCCGGCAAGGACGGCCGCGTCCTTCTGACGCTGAACGCGGAGTCGAAGGACGACACGTTCGGCCGTCACGTCTCGTCCGCCGGCGACGTGGACGGAGACGGGTACGACGACGTCATCGTCGGCGCCCCGACGAACGCCGCCGGGGGCAAGGACGCGGGGCGCGCGTACGTCTTCTCAGGCAAGGACGGGCGCAGGCTCGCGACATGGACCGGCGAGCGCGAGGGCGACCAGTTCGGCTCGACGGTCGCGGGCTACAAGCGCGACGGCCGCATGTTCCTGCTCGTCGGAGCCCCGATGGCGGGGCCGCGACACACGGGACGCGTCTATGTGTACGACGGGCTCGACGCGAAGCCGCGGTTCGTGCTCGAGTCCGACGCGACGGGCGCGCGCTTCGGCTACATGTTCATGAGCGTGCCGGGCGATCTCGACGGCGACGGCGTGCCGGACATCTACGCGACGGACTTCACGAATTCCGCGAAGGGGCCCTCCACAGGGCGCGCGTACGTCTTTTCGGGGAAGACGGGCGCGAACCTGCTCACGCTGACCGGCGAAGGAGCCGGCGAGGGATTCGGCATCGGCCCCGCGGTGACGGGCGACGTCGACGGCGACGGCCGGCCGGACCTCATCGTCGGCGCGTGGCAGTACGGCGGCGCCGCGGTGTCGGGCGGACGCGCGTACCTGTACTCGGGGCGCGACGGCAGGCTGTTGAAGACATACACGTGCCGGATTCCCGGCGACACGTTCGGGTTCGACGCGGTCGGAATGGGCGACACGGACGGCGACGGGACGGTGGACTTCCTGATCACGTCGGCCTGGAGCGGCATCAAGGGGAACCACTCGGGTCGGGTGTTCCTGATCTCGAGCGGCGTGCGGAAGGGGACGCGGAAGACCGCGTCGAAGTAGTTCTTCCACAGGTGTGGCGGCTTCGACCGTCGTAGGGGCGGCCCTCGCGGCCGCCCCCTCATGCACGCGATCACGCCGCCCGTTTGCCGACGAGGGTGGGCGGGTACAAGCCCCCTCCGTACGACGATCCCCGAAGTTGCGTCTACGGCCAGCGCGGGCCTCGCGGTCGCGTGCTCGCCATACGGCATAGGATTCGCTATGCAACCCGCCGAAGGAGAACCGAAATGCGCAAGGCCGTCACCTTCGTGTCCGTCGCCGCCGTCGCCCTGCTCGGAGTGGTCCTCCGTGCGCAGGACACCGCGCCCGCGACCTCCGAGCCGCAGAAGATCACCGTCACGGCGAAGAAGTACGACTTCAACCCGTCGCACATCGAGGTCAAGGTCGGCCAGCCCGTCGAGATCACCTTTCAGAGCGAGGACACGAAGCACGGCTTCGAGCAGAAGGATCTCGGCATCCAGAAGGTCGTCTTCAGCAAGGACGAGCCGCAGACGGTGAAGTTCACGCCGGCAAAGGCGGGCACGTATCCGTTCAAGTGCGCGAAGTTCTGCGGGATGGGCCACTCGGGGATGAAGGGCGAGATCGTCGTCAAGGACTAGGCATAGAACGCCGGGTCATACCGCCTCGCGCCGTCGCATCGTCGTGTTCGTCATGCCGCGCGGGATCACACGGACCCGACAGGACCGCGTGCTACGATGCAAATCTCACAAGGAAAACAAGATGGGGCTCACGGTGCAGCAGGCCGAGAAGGAAGCGCGTTGGAGATGGGGCGGTCTCTTCGCCCGCGGCTTCGCGCGCTACACGGGCCAGTCACGGCAGCCCTTCGAGGTCGGGACCCGCACCTTCGGCGCGATTCGCATCCGTGGCAAAGGATCGTCGTGGGAGGGCGCGTTTTCAAACGCGGATCTGCTGACCAACGCGGTTCCGTCGGCCAAGTAGCCGGCGCGCGCCACGCCGCCGTGCGATCGTGAGATCGCCGCGGCGCCTCGGGAATCTCGCGGCTCTCGTCGTCGTCCTCGTTTTTCTCTTCTGCGGCGTCTTCCCCCGACCGCTCCGGGCCGCCGATCCGGCACAGTCCACCGCGATCACGCACGTCACGGTCATCGACGCCGCCGGTGGCGCGCCGAAGCCGGACATGACCGTCGTCCTCTCCGGCGAGCGCATCGTGGACGTCGCCTCGAGCGGCTCCTCGAAGCCGCCGAACGGCGCACGGATCGTCGACGGGAGCGGCAAGTTCCTCATCCCCGGCCTCTGGGACATGCACATCCACACGTTCTTCGGCGACTGGGTGCCGGGCGGGCGCGAGGTCACGCTGCCGCTGCTGCTCGCGAACGGCATCACCGGCGCGCGCGACATGGGCAGCGACCTCGACCTGATTCTCGCGGCGCGCAAGGACGTCGCCGAGGGACGGCTCGTCGGGCCGCGGCTCGTCATCTCCGGCCCGATGCTCGACGGCGAGAAGACGCCGTTTCCGGCGGTCATCGTGGTGAAGAGCGCCGACGACGGGCGCGCCGCCGTGCGCAAGCTGCAGGGCGCCGGCGTCGACTTCATCAAGATCCAGTCGCTCGTGCCGCGCGACGCATACATGGCTGTCGCGGAGGAGGCGAGGAAGGACGGGATCGTCTTCGCCGGCCACGTGCCCGACGCGATCCGCGCGACGGAGGCCGCCGCCGCGGGACAGAAGAGCTTCGAGCATCTCATCGGCGTGTTCGAGGGGAGCTCGTCGATCGAGGACGCGCTGCTGAAGGGGCCGAAGGGACCCGCGAAGTTTCTCGCCACCTACGACGCCGCGAAGGAGGCGTCGCTCTTCGCGCTGCTCGCGAAGGACCAGACGTGGCAGTGCCCGACGCTGCTCTGGGAGCTCGGCGGCTGGCTCGTCGACGTGTTTGACGTCTCGCAGTACGACGAGATCCGCTACGCGCCGGACTCGTGGCGGCAGAAGACCTGGCCGAGATTCAGGGCCGACATGACCAAGAGCTACATCACCGATCCGCTCGACGTGCGCAAGCAGTTCGTCGAGCATGAGCTCGGGATCGTCGCGCGCCTGAAGAAGGCGGGCGTGCCCTTCCTCGCGGGCACCGACACGCCGGCGGGAGTCGGCATCGTGCCGGGCTGGAGCCTGCACCGCGAGCTCGAGCGCTTCGTGGCCGCGGGGTTCACGCCGTCGGAGGCGCTCGCGACGGCGACGATCCTGCCCGCGCGGTTCCTCGGCAAGGAGAACGCGTACGGGTCGGTCGCGAGGGGAAAGACGGCGGACCTCGTGTTGCTCGACGCGGATCCGACGAAGGACATCCGAAACACGCGGAAGATCGCGGCGGTCGTGGCGAACGGCCGGCTCTTCACGCGCGCGGATCTGGACGGCGTCCTCGCGGGTGTCGCGAAGTACGCGAAGGGGCACTGACTACCTGTCATCCCGAGGAGCGCAGCGACGAGGGATCCCTTTCTGCGCCGCACCGTGACTCTGAAAGGGGTCCCTCGCTGCGCTCGGGATGACAGATGTTCCTACCGCCTCTTCGCCTCCCCCATCTCCACGTACGTCGGCTCGAAGGCCGTGACGTGCCAGCCGTTCGCGGTCTTCTCGATCGTCGCCTCGTCGCGGTAGCGCGCCCACATCGCGCCGCCGACTCCCGTCGTGCGGCCGGGCGGGTCGAAGCGGATCGTCTGCAGCACGACGAGCTTCACCGCGCCGCCCGCGCCGTTGGTGCGCGACTCGACCGCGTAGCTCGTGCCGCGGAACGCCTCCATCGACGCGCCGCCCAGGTTCCCGCGCAGCGCGCGATCGTCGAACGCGTGCGTGACGACGTCCTTCCCGGCGGCGAACTTCTCCGCGGCGACGCGATCCTCCTTCGCCCACGCCTCCGCGAAGCCCTCGTACGCCGCGTAGGCGCGTGAGCCGATCCAGGAGCGATAGCCGTAGGCGGAGGCGACGACGACGACGAGGAGGAGCAGGATCTTCTTCATCGCGAGGCTTCCGGCGAGTGTAGCCTACAGAGTCCGGGGGTCAGGTCTTCGGAGTTCGGAGTCTCTGGAGCGCGGAATCGAATGCTGCATGTCACACCCGACATCGCCATCCCCGAGGAGTCTCTCCAGGAGAGATTCGTGCGCGCGTCGGGGCCGGGCGGACAGAACGTCAACAAGGTCGCGACCGCGGTGGAGCTGCGGTTCGACATCCCGGCGTCGTCGCTGCCGGTGGACGTGAAGGCGCGGCTGATGGCGCTCGCGGGAAACCGGCTCACGTCGGACGGCGTGCTCGTCATCGACAGCCGCGAGCACCGCACGCAGGCTCAGAATCGCGCTGCGGCACGCGAGCGTCTCATCGAGTTGGCCCGGAAGGCGGCGACCCGGCCGCGGAAGCGCAGGAAGACGCGGCCGACCAAGGCGTCACGCGAGGAGCGCATCCGCTCGAAGTCGCGGCGCGCGCGCGTCAAGGCGACGCGCGGCCGCGTGCACGGAGAGGACTAGCCGGCCTGATCGGCCGCGCGGCCGAGCGCGATCAGGTCGGCGGGCTCGAGGATCTTCTTCGGCGCCTCGCCGCGAGCGGCGCGGATCATGGCGCGCGCCAGCTCCTCCGTGTTGGTGATCGACTTCGGGAAGGCGGCGCGCAGCAGCGGATAGAACGGTCCCATGATCGTGTAGGCGCGGCGCGTCGCCTTCGTTGGCGATTTCACGCCGTGCATCGGCTGGATATAGCCGGGGCGGATCATGGTCGCGGCCGGAAAGAGGCGCATCAACGCGTTCTCGGTCTCGCCCTTCACGCGCGCCCACATCCGCTTGCCGTGCTCGGTCGTGTCGGTGCCGGTGCCGGAGACGTAGAGGAAGGCCATCTTCGGATTGAGCTTCGCGAGCGTCGTCGCGGCGGCGAGCGTGAGGTCGTACGTGAGGCGGCGGTACTCGGCCTCGGTCTTGCCGATCGAGGAGACGCCGAGGCAGAAGAAGCACGCGTCGTAGCCGGTCAGGTCCTTCTCGATCGGTGAGAAGTCGTAGAAGTTCGGGTGCACGATCTCGCGCACCTTTCCATGCGCGACGCAAGTCGGCCGGCGGGAGACGAGGAGAACACGCTCGACGGCCGGATCTCCCATGAGCTCGCGCAGGACGCCCTGCCCGATCATCCCCGTGGCGCCGAAGACGATGGCGTGCATGGGGGGACTCTATGACGGGTGTCCTTCCTTCAAGGTCGTCCTATCCGTTTGACGTCATCGTGAAGCGAAAACCCCTCGCCTTCCCTTCAACGTCATCCTGAGCGGAGCGAAGGATCCCCGAGTGTCCAGCCGCGCTGATCGATCCGGAACCATTCGACCTGCGAGCGGCGGGAGCGCAAGATAGCGAGAGTCGCCCGCCTTGCCTTCGACGTCATCCTGAGCGGAGCGAAGGATCCCCGCATGTCCAGCCGGGATGATCGATCCGTGACCCTTGGGCTTGGCGGGCGGATGGCGATGTACGGACCCCCACGACAAGACTGTGTGTGGACACCTACTGGGTCTACATCCTGGCGAGCAAGCGGCGCGTCCTCTATGTCGGGATCTCGAACGACATCGAGCGTCGCCTCGCCGAGTACCGATCCGGAGAGTCGAGAGGCTTCGTCACCAGGTACAACGTCCACAGACTGGTCCACGTGGAGGAGTTCACGGATCCGGTAGCGGCGATCGAGCGGGAGAAGCAGATCAAGGGGTGGGTCAGGCGGCGGAAAGTTGCTTTGATCGAAGAGACGAATCCGGAGTGGAATGACCTGAGTGCGGCTTGGTCGTCGTCACCCTGAGGGTCCAGAGCGGCCGAGTCGAACCGACGGCATCTGCGGCGTTCAGTGCGGGGATCCTTCGGCGCTGCGCGCCTCAGGATGACATCTTACGGACCAGGGAGCGAAAGCTAGCGCTGCGCGCCTCAGGATGACGTGTTACTCACGGGGGGCGGGGACAAGCCCCGCCCCTACGAACCAGGGCTGGATGCGGGACTCCCCCCTACTTCGCCAGCATCCTCTCCAGCTCCGGGCTCTTCTTGCCCGTCATCTCCCAGCGCAGCATCGCGGCCGGGATCAGGCCTCGCGCGTTGAAGTCGTCCATGAACGTCTTCATCGCGAACTTGTCGCCTGCCTCCGCCTTCTTCTCCGCGAGCAGGCGGTCGAGCTGGATCTTTCCGATCAGGTAGCACGTCCCGTAGCCCGGCTGCTGCAGGTAGATGAACTGCTCGCCGCGCACGAGGTTTCCGTTCAGGCGCAGGTAGTTCCGCGGCACGTTCGCGCACGCGAACTCGGCCGCCTGCTCGAGCGACTTCTGGTTGCTCTGCATGTAGAGCTCGCCGAGCGAGCGCGCCGCGCGCTGCGCGACCAGGATGTAGATGAGCTCACGGGTGCGCGGGCGCGCGTCAAACATGCCCGCCTGCATCATCCACTCCTCCCAGCCCGTCGCGTGCCCCTCCGTCCGCGTGTTGAAGAGGTTGTAGAGCAGCGTCTCCTTGCGGATCGGGCTCGCGGCCGGCTCCTTCGCCACGAACTGCTTGTCGAACCAGTGGTAGTCGTGCGTGAGCATGACTTCGCGGTCGCGGTTGTCGATCTCGGAGAAGAACTCGAGCGGCCCGGGCCGGAACGTGCCCTTGCGAGCGCGCATCGCCGGGTCCATGTAGTCCTTGATCGTGAGGATCTCGTTGTCCTTCAAGAACGCCATGTACGCGTCGACCGCGGCGCTGAACTGGTCGTCGAACTCCTTCGCCGTCGCGACCGGCTCCTGCGGCGGGAGCTTGCGGTTCTTCAGCTCCTCCATCGCGAGGAGCGCTCGCGCGCGGCCGAGCTCACGCTGCATGAGCGCGAACTCCTCGGCCCACGTGTACGGGACGAGCTGGACGTTCTTCAGGTACCAGTCGTAGTTCTCGATGCCGACGCCGCTCGGTCCCGTCTTCGTCTTCGACTGCGTCTCGACCCACGCGGCGAAGTCGTCCGTCGCGGCGCGCGCCTTGTCGACGTCGCCTTTCAGGCTCGCGGACGCGCCGCTCAGCTTGCCGGACAGCTCCGCGAGATCCTTGCCTTGCTGCTTCAGGTTCGACGCGGAATAGACCCACAGGTCGCGGCGGTTGCCGGTCAGGTTCGTCTTGGCCTGCGCCAGGAGGGCCGGGACCGCGCGGATGCCGGGGCCGATCTTCGCGACGTCCTCCGCGGACAGCGGGTACTTGTAGCTCCAGAGCTCGACGTTCCCGGTGGCGAACGGGCCCTCTCGCGCGGGCTGGTCGCTCTCCTCGAAGAAGACGGTGCAGTAGAACGCCGGGTCGTTCGCCCACGGCTGGAGCACGCGGTGGTCGAAGTCGAGGCCGTTCATCTCCGCGCGCACGAGGTGCCAGTCGACCTGCTGCGGGACCGGCCACGCGCTCGGGTCGATCGCCGCGAGCCTCTTCTTGTAGGACTCCAGCTCCTTGTGCTGCGCGGCCATGGCGGCGGGCCGATAGTCCGGGACGCCGTTGACGACCTTCGGCTTCTGAAACGCACGCCAGTCTTTGAAGAGCGAAACGAGATCGTCGTACGACCCACCCGGCGCCGCATTCGCGGCGGGAGCGGCCAGCACCGAAAGCAATCCGGCGAGACACACGGACGCCAACATGACCCACGGTTCACGGAAATTCATGTGCGAATTCTATGTGACCGCGCGAACAGGCCGCTCCAGACTGTGTTTTCGGCGCCTGGTTCACGTTCGGTTCACGGTCGCGAACCCGCCGCCGGCCGCGCCGAAGACGGCATCCGGCAGGCCCTTCGACCCGACCCCGTTCACGTTCCGTTCACCCGCACGCGCGTAGCGTTCACACCGTGGCGCGAGCAACTGTGCGTCGCGACCAATTGCAACGAGGAGTAGTTGAGATGAAGAAGCTTTTCGCGGTGGCTCTGGCCCTGGCGTTCCCGATGGCGGTTCTGGCTCAGTCGGCGGCTCCGGCTCCGACGGCGAAGCCGGCGATGACCGAGAAGAAGGCCGAGACGACGGAGACCAAGAAGGACACGACCGAGGTCAAGGACGGCAAGAAGACGACCCACTCCAAGCACAAGAAGACCACCAAGAAGACGGCCGAGACCGCGCCGACGCCGAAGGCCCAGTAACCTCTTTTCGCGATCGTTTCGAAGGGCGGGGATTCGTCCCCGCCCTTTTTGTTTTTGCGCGCGAAGCGGCGGCTCGATCGCGACATGCGCCAGCGCCCGCCTCGGTCGCATCCTTCAATCCGAGGACGGCGCTCTATCAGGTCCTGCTGGTTTGACTCCGGATCGGGCGTAAACCCGGCGTAGCGGCTGATCCCTTCCGGGCGGCGGGTGCGCGTGTAGGTCGACCCTTTCTTCCGAGGAGGCCGACATGATGAGCCCGGTCCGGACCGCGCGCTGGATGGCACTCGCCTCTCTGATTCTGAGCACCGGACGAACCGCGGCGCCGGCGGCGACCTTCACGGTCACGACCACCGCCGACTCGGGCGCCGGCTCGCTGCGTCAAGCGCTCGCGGACGCCAACGGCAACCCGGGAGCCGACACGATCGTGTTTGCGATCCCCGGCTCGGGCGTCCACACCATCGACGTGCTGTCGAATCTTCCGATCGCGGACGACGTCGTCATCGACGGTTACTCACAGCCGGGCTCCAGCCCCAACACCGACTCGCTCGCCAGCAACGCCGTCATCCTCATCGACCTTCAGGGCAGCGACACCGACGGGTTCGAGGTCTCGGCCGGCAGGGCCGACATCCGAGGGCTCGCGCTCCACGGATTCGACGGCGCGATCCACCTGAGCTCGGCGAGCGGAAGCCTCATCAGCGGCTGCTTCATCGGTCTTCTTCCGAATGGGTCGTCGGCGCCGGGGAGTGCCATCGGGATCTTTACCCAGTCGGGCACCGCCGACACGATCGGCGACGGTTCCCCCGCGAATCGCAACGTGATCTCCGGCAACGACATCGGGCTGCAGATCGACGGCGGCGGCCAGACCATCGTACGCGGCAACCTCATCGGCACGAATGCGGCGGGATCCGCGAGGCTCTCCAACGGAACCGGCGTGGTCGTCTCCTCGAGCGTCTCGCTGGGCGGATCGACGGCGGGACAGGGCAACGTGATCTTCGGCAACACGGGCGACGGCGTGAAGATCGACGCCGCGTCCGGCGCCGACGTCTTCGGCAACATCGTCGGGCTCGATGCCACCGGTCTGCAGCCTCTCGGCAACGGCGGCATCGGCATCAATGTCGACGCCGACCTGCCGCATCTCGCGGGCAACGTGATCTCGGCAAACGGGGCACACGGCATCGACTTGACCAACTCGTCCAACGCGACGGTCGAGTCGAACATCATCGGCCTCGACGTCAACGAGCAGGGCGAGCTCGGCAACGCCGGCGCCGGGGTCCACGTCTATACCGGCTTCGAAGTCGTCGTGGGCTCCCAGAACACGATCGCGCACAACGGGGCCGGCGTCTGGATGGAGACCCCCACGTCCCCGTACGACATCCGGGTCTTCGACAACTCCATCTTCGAGAACG
>DATBBK010000274.1:0-5119 GCA_036271035.1 Thermoanaerobaculia bacterium
GCGAGCGCGATCCCGGCCATGACGGGGACGAGCGCGCCGAGCATCGAGATGGGGGAGATGACGCCCCGCTCCGGCTTGCCGAAGTGGAGGTTGCAGTCCTTCCCACCGGATGGCGATGTCGCGCGCGCCATGTACTGCGTCATCACGTCGCGCGGCGAGTAGCCCATGACGAGGACGACGCCGAGGTTGCGGATCAGCGGGCCGACGACGTCCCCCTTGGAGAGCGCGAAGGCCGTGCCGACCGAGGTCGCCTCCTGGCCGAGCGAGCGGTAGAGCCCGCCGACGACCTTGCCCTGACGGTAGAGGTTGACGAGCCGTTCCTCGACGACCCGATTGAGGCGCATGAACCGGTAGAGCTCGAGCTTCTGTTCCCGGGACAGGTCCGCCACGGTTCCTCCGAGCCGGCGAGTGTATACGAGGCAGGTGCACGGTGCGGTGACCGGGCCGCTCGCCGCCCTTCCGATGAATAGAGTCGGATCCCTCCCCGAGGTGACAGCCAATCTATGATCGTCCGGATGGACCCCGAGGTCTCCGTCGTCATCGCCTCCGAGCGGGTCCGCACGCTCCTCCCCGAGTGCCTGCGGTCGCTCGCGGCGTCGGAAGGGGCGCCGCCGTTCGAGGTTCTCGTCGCCTCCGCCGAGGAGCCCGACGCGCGCGGGTCCGGATGGGCGTTCCCCGTCGCCTGGGTTCCCGCCCCCTCGCGCAACCCCGGTCACCGGCGCAACCTCGCCGCGGCGCGCGCCCGGGGCCGCGCGCTGGCGTTCATCGACGACGACGCCGCCGCCGAGCCGGGCTGGCTGGCCGCGGGCGCGGCGGCGCTCCGGGACGCGGAGATCGCCGGCGGACCGGACCCGGGTCCGCGCGGCGCGCCGTACTCCGAGCGGCTCGCCGATCTCCTCCTCGCGACCCCGTTCATCGGGAGCGGCGTGCCGGCGCACGAGTGGCGTCCGCGTGGCGGGCCGGTCCGCTCGCCGCACGACGTCGCGCTCTGCAACCTGTTCGTCCGGCGCGACACGTTCGAGGCCCTCGGCGGGTTCGACGAGTCGCTCGGCTACATCGGCGAGGACACGGACCTCGTCCGCCGCGCGCTCGAGCGAGGCGCGCGCGTGGTGCTCGACCCCGCCGTGCTCGTCCGCCATCGGCGTCGCGGGTTCCCGGGCCCGTACCTCGCGCAGCGCTGGCGCTATCGCGTGAAGACGGGCCGGCTGATCGTCGAGCGGCCGGGGCTCCACGCGCGCGGCCGCGTCGCGGGATTCCTGGCGGCGGGCTTCGCCGCGTCCGCCGGCGCCACGCTGTTCGGCCCGACGTTTTTGCTCCCGGCACTCGGCGCGTACGCGCTCGCGACGGTGACGCTCTCGTTCCCGGTGTGGCGGCGCGATCCGGCGCTCCTTCCCGCCGTGCCATTCGCGTTCGCCGCGCATCACGCGACGTACTTCGCCGGCCTCGTCACGGGCATCGCGCGCGGGCTGGCCGGGGCGGCGGCCCGATGAATCCCGTGGCTCTCGGCGCGCACTGGCTCCGCGGCCGCGAGACGCTGCCGCGCTACCTGATCCTCGGGATGACGAACCTCTGCAACTCGAAGTGCGTGACGTGCTTCTACTGGGACCACCTGAACGTCAACCGCCACCTCGAGATGCGGCTCGAGGACTACGACCGGGCGCTCGCGGACCTCGGCGCGCTCTACTCCGTCGTGCTGACGGGCGGCGAGCCGACGCTCAACCGCGACCTTCCCGAGATCACGAAAATCCTCTACCGGCGCCACGACGCGACGAACGTCACGATGCCGACGAACTCGATCATTCCGGATCAGGTCGAGGCGATCGTCGCCCGCGTGCTCGAGTCACGGAAGGACGAGCGCCAGACGTTCACGGTCGGCCTGTCTATGGACCACCTCGGAGAGCGGCACGACTTCATCCGCGGCGCGCCGGGCAACTTCGTCAAGCTCCGCGAGACGTACCGCCGGCTCGCCGCGCTCAAGGCGCGCTCGCGCGGGTTCACGCTCAACGTCCAGACCGTGCTCGCGTCGTTCAACATGAACGACCTGCCGGAGATCACGGCGTGGGTGACGGCGAACCTGCCCGACGTGAACTTTCACTCGTTCGAGCTGCTCCGCCCGCCGTTTCCGGACCCGTCGATCCGCGCGCTGACGGCCGCGGAGTACGCGGAGGCGCTTCGCTTCCTGCGGCCGTACTGGGAGCGCTTCGACGGCTACAGCCCCGTCCTGCGCAACCTGAAGGTCGGCGCGCGGACCGCGGAGCTTCAGACGCTCGAGCAGGAGCGCATGGTGTACCCGTGCTACGCGGGGACGATCTCCGGCGTGCTGAATCCCGAGGGCACGGTCTCGCTCTGCGAGGTCCAGTGGGAGATCGGCAACATCCGCGACTTCGGCTGGTCGTTCGCGAAGGCGTGGTTCTCGGAGAAGGCCGTCGCGATGCGCCGGCGCGTCGCGCAGCGCGAGTGCTGGTGCACGCACTCGTGCTTCATGACGTCGTCGCTGCCGTTCTCGGTGAGGGGCGCGGCGCACCTCGCGAAGTCGGCGCTGCTTCCGGCGCGGCCGTAGGCGGTCGCCGGCGAGCGGCTTCGAGGTCGTCGGACATATTAGCCACAGCTAATATGTCGTAGCCGGTAGGGACCGGACCTAGGACTCGAGGACGATCACCCGGTCCTCGACGCGCGCCACGCCCTTCGTCGCCCGGACGAGCCGCAGCGCCTCGGTCTTCTGAAGCTCCGTCTCCACGGCGCCGGACAGGATCACGACGCCGCCGCGGGTGAGCACCTGGATCCGGCCGCCGAGCTCGGCGAGCGCCTCGCGGACGCGCGCCGTGAGGGCCGCGTCGTCCGAGTCGGCCGGTCCGAGAAGAGCGGGGGAGGGCGGAATCGAGCCGCCGACCACCTCGTCGCCGCGCGGCGGTCCTTCATCGAGGGCCGGCGCGGCCGCCGCGTCGGGGGCGGCGGGGCTCTCGCGGCGCGACACCGGCTCGGCGGACGCCTCGACGCGGTCCGTCTCGAGCGACACGTCCCCGTGCGGTCCGACCACGGCCGCCATCAGGCCGTAGTTGCCGCCGGGTTGCTCCGACCGGCGCCGCTCGGGCCGGCGGTTCTCGGCCGTCACGCCGCCGAGGTTCGCCGGCGCCGACTCGGCCGGCGCGGGCGGCGCGATCTGCGCGGGCTCCGGCGGGCCGGGCGTGACGGACAGGCGGTCGCGCACCTGGACGACGCCGTCGACGCGGTGCGCGAGATCGAGCGCCATGCGGTGGGCGTTCTCTCCGGGGACGCTGCCGTCGAGCGTGACGACGCCGCGGTCCGTGGTCACGCGGATCGCCGAAGCGTCGACGAGGAGATCGGCCTGGAGGACGGTGCGGACCCGGGTCGTGATCGCGGCGTCGCGGCCCGACGCGGAGCAGGCCGTGAGCGCGGCGAGCGCCGTCAGGACGGCGATCGCGAAGAGCGTCGGGAGAATCGGGCGGGGCGTTTCGTTTCGTCTCACCTTGGAATGCATTCCGCTCGTGGCACTGCACTTTTCGTGCCGCCGTTTGTCGCCGGCCGCCGGGCCGGATATCCTGTTCCCGGAGGCGCCATGGCCGACGCAAAAGACCAGGATCCGACGATTCCCGCCGCGACCCGCGAGGGCCGAGCGCGGTGGAAGCAGGCCGCCGACAAGTCGTTTTCGAAGTCGCCCTCGTGGAAGAAGGACTGGACGACGGTCTCCGGCGCGCCGGTCGACACGCTCGGCGGCCCGGACACGATCGCCGGCTTCGACCCCGACCGCGACCTCGGCTGGCCGGGCGAGTTCCCATTCACCCGCGGCGTCCATCCGACCGGCTACCGCGGCAAGCTCTGGACGATGCGCCAGTTCGCCGGCTATGGCACGGCGCGCCAGACGAACCAGCGCTTCCACTACCTCCTCGATCACGGTCAGACCGGCCTCTCGACCGCGTTCCACCTGCCGACGCTCTACGGCTACGACTCGGACCACGAGATGTCGAAGGGCGAGGTCGGCAAGTGCGGCGTCGCGATCGACTCGCTCGCCGACATGGAGGTCCTCTTCGACGGGATCGACCTGGGCCGAGTCACGACGTCGATGACGATCAACTCCACGGCGCCGATCGCGCTCGCGATGTACCTCGCCGTCGCCGAGAAACACGGCACCCCGTGGACGAAGGTCGGCGGGACGCTGCAGAACGACATCCTGAAGGAGTACATCGCCCAGAAGGAGTACATCTTCCCGCCGCGGCCCTCGATGCGGCTCATCACCGACCAGTTCGCGTTCTGCGCGAAGCACGTGCCGCGCTGGAACACGATCTCGATCTCCGGGTACCACATCCGCGAGGCGGGCTCGACGGCGCTCCAGGAGCTCGCGTTCACGCTGCGCGACGGCGTCGAGTACGTGAAGTACGGGATCGAAGCCGGAATGCCGGTCGACGAGTTCGCGCCGCGGCTGTCCTTCTTCTTCAACTCGCACAACGACTTCTTCGAGGAGATCGCGAAGTTCCGCGCGGCGCGGCGGGTGTGGGCGAAGACGATGCGCGAGCGCTTCGGCGCGAAGGACCCGAGGTCCTGGATGTGCCGCTTCCACACGCAGACGGCGGGCTGCTCGCTGACGGCGCAGCAGCCGTACAACAATGTCGTGCGCACGGCGATCCAGGCGCTCGCCGGCGTGCTGGGAGGAACGAACTCCCTGCACACGAACTCGCTCGACGAGACGCTCGCGCTGCCGTCGGACTTCGCCGTGAAGATCGCGCTGCGCACGCAGCAGGTCCTCGCGCACGAGTCGGGCGTCGCGAACACGATCGACCCGCTGGCCGGCTCCTACTTCGTCGAGGACCTGACGACGAAGATGGAGCGGGGCTGCTTCGACTACTTCCGGCGCATCGACGCGCTCGGCGGCATGGTCGAGGCCATCGAGGCCGGCTTCCCGCAGAGGGAGATCATGGACGCGGCGTACGCGTACCAGCGCGCGCTCGACACGAACGAGAAGATCGTCGTCGGCGTCAACGAGTTCGTCGACGCGGACGAGGCGCCGATCGAGACGCTGTACATCGACGACTCGGTCGAGGACGAGCAGAAGGCGGCGGTCGCACGGCTGCGGCGCGAGCGCGACGGCAAGGCGGTTTCGTCG
>DATBBK010000275.1:0-3295 GCA_036271035.1 Thermoanaerobaculia bacterium
AGTTCGCCGTGATCTTCACGACGCTCGCGTTTTTCGTTCTGCTCGTCGCTTGCACGAACGCAGCGGGACTGCTGCTGGCCCGAGCGCGCACACGCACGCGGGAGATCGCCGTGCGCCTCGCGATCGGCGCGGGACGCTCCCGGCTCGTTCGGCTGCTTCTCACCGAGAGCCTCGTCCTCGCGCTGCTCGGAGGGGTCGGCGGAATCGCCATCGGCTACGCGGGAATCGCCGCGCTGCAGACGTTCAGCATCCCCGCCGAGATCCCCGTTCGAATCCCGTTTCGCATGGACGGCCGGGTGCTGCTGGCGAGCCTCTTGTTCTCGCTCCTGAGTGCGCTGTTCTGCGGCCTCGCGCCGGCGCTCCAGGCGACGCGCGTCGACCTGGTGAACGGGCTCAAGGCCGCGGACGTGGACCAGCCGGGACGCCGGCGCCTGTGGGGGCGCAACGCGCTCGTCGTGGCGCAGGTCGCGATGTCGCTCATGCTGCTCGCGGCCTCATTCGTGATGTACCGCGGCTTCCGCCATAGTCTCAGCGAGGGCCTCGACTTCGCCGCGGCCGCGAAGGACCACGTCCTGCTGGCGCGCTTCGATCCTCGCCTCGTGCAGTACGACGCCGAGAGGACGCAGCGCTTCTACCAGCGGCTCGTGGACGCCGTACGGGAGAAGCCGGGCGTCCGAAGCGCGACCCTCACACAGAATCCGCCGCTCGGCCTCGAGGGCTGGGACCTCGTGACGTTCGTTCCCGAGAACTTCGAGATGCCGCGCGACCGCGAGGTGCTCGACTCCCGCATGGACACCATCGACGAAGGGTATTTCGAGACCCTGGGGATTCCGATCCTGCGCGGCCGCGCATTCCGCCGCTCGGACCTGGCCGACGCCCCGCGCGTCGCCATCGTGAACGAGCACTTCGCGGAGCATTACTGGCCCGCGAAGGACGCCGTGGGCCAACGCTTCCGCCTCGGGGGACGCGACGGCGAGCCGGTCGAAGTCGTCGGCGTGGCGCAGAACGTCCACTACGGCGACACGTTCGGCGGCAGGACGGACTTCGTCTACGTGCCGTTCGCCCAGCACCCCCTGGCGCGCCTGGTCCTCATGGTGCGCTCCGAGGGAGACCCGCTGCAGGTCCTCGAGCCGCTCCAGGCCGTGGTCCGCTCGATCGACCCCAATATGCCGATCCTGAAGACGATGACCTACGCCGAGCTGTACCGGTACAGCGTCGTCGTCGGACCCGGTGTCGCGATCAAGCTCGTCGGCACTCTCGGCGCCGTCGCGCTCGTGCTGGCGATCGCCGGCCTCTACGGGCTCGTCGCCTACAACGTCAGCCGCCGAACGCGCGAGATCGGCATCCGAATGGCGATCGGCGCGCGGCCGCGCGACGTGCTGCGGCTGGTGATGGGGAAGGGGCTCGCGCTCGTGGCGATCGGGACCGTCTTCGGCCTGGCGATGGGGTTCGGTGTCGAGCGGCTGATGAACTCGATGCTCTTCAAGGCGGGCGGGACGGACCTCCTCGTGTACGCCGTCGTGGTGCCCGCGATGATCGCGGTCACCGCGCTCGCGGCCTGGGTCCCGGCGAGACGGGCTGCCCGCATTCCGCCGACCCTGGCGCTCCGGTACGAGTAGGCGGCCTTGAGGTCCAGGGCATGACGCGAGCTGCACGCCCTCGGCGCGCGTCGAAGGCAAGGGTCCCCGCCGTGCGACTGACCGTCGTGGGCGCGATCCGCTCGACGCTGAAGGCGCGGTCGGCCGCGCCGCGTCAGGGTGCGGAGGGCGCGCCGGACGGGTGGCTCGAGGTCTGCCCGCGCTTCGCCGCCGGGATCCGCGGGCTCGCCGTCGGCGACGAGGTCCTCGTCGTCACGTGGCTTCACCGGGCGCGCCGGGACGTGCTCCGCGTGCACCCGCGCTCGGACCGGCGCAACCCGCTCGCGGGCGTGTTCGCGACCCGATCGCCGGACCGCCCGAACCCGCTCGGCCTCCATCGCGTGACGGTGCGAGAGGTGGACGGAGCGCGGCTGCGCGTCGGACCGATCGAGGCGATCGACGGCACGCCGGTCGTCGACATCAAGCCGGTCCTCGATTCGAAGGACCGCTGACGCCCGTCAGCCCTGTGCCACCTCCGCGTAGCGGCGCCGGCGCGTGCGGCGGGGACGGAACGGATCGGGGTCCGCCGGGTCGGGGCGCTCCTCGATGAGCTCCGCGGCGGGCACCGTATGGAACGAGACGACGAGCCAGTCGCGATCGCCGACGACGCCCTGGTGCCACGTGTCGGGAGGGATCGAGAGCCATCGCCGCTCGATCGGCGCGGTCCGATCGTCGGCCAGGCGATGCGAGACCCAGCGCTCGCCGTCGTGCACCTGGAAGTCGGCGCCGCCGGTCCACGAGACCATTCTCTGGACGCTGTTCGGATGGCGCTCGGCGCCGGTCGTCACGCCGCGCCGGAGCACGAAGACCCAGCTCGATCGGATCTCGGCGGGAAAGTCGCGGCCGTAGAGCTCCAGCGGGACGGCCTCCCAGGCCTCGATCTCGCGAGGCGACCGGGCCAGGATCCCGAGCACGCGATCGCAGATCGTCTGGAGCGCGGCGGCGCAGTCCGGCCCGAACACCGCCGCGTCGAGCGAGTGGAGGAGGTCCCGCTCTTCCCGGCTCCAGGGCTCCATGCCGGGATCGTAGCGCGAGGTGGTGCGGGGCGCTCGCTCCATCGCGCGGCGTCGCGCGCTCGGCGAGCGCCGTATGATGGCGGCCGCAACTCCATGAGACATCGTGAATGGCATCGCACCGGCCGCGTGGGCTGGCTCCGCGCGGCGGTCCTCGGCGCGAACGACGGCATCGTGTCGACGGCGAGCCTGGTGCTCGGCATCGCCGCGGCCTCGGCGAGCCGCGCGCAGGTGCTGATCGCCGGCGTCGCCGGCCTCGTCGGCGGCGCGCTGTCCATGGCCGCCGGCGAGTACGTGTCGGTCAGCTCGCAGTCGGACACGGAGCGCGCGGACCTCGAGCGCGAGCGGCACGAGCTGGCCACCGAGCCGAAGGCCGAGGAGGACGAGCTCGCCGGGATCTACGTCCGCCGCGGTCTGCACGCCGATCTCGCGCGCCAGGTCGCGCGGCAGCTGATGGAAAAGGACGCTCTCGGCGCCCACGCGCGCGACGAGCTGGGCATCACGGACGCGATGGCGGCGCGCCCGCTGCAGGCCGCGCTCGCGTCGGCGGGCTCGTTCGCGGCCGGGGCCGCCCTGCCGATCCTGACGATTGTCGCCGCGCCGGCGAGCGCGCTCATGGCGGCCGTGTTGACCATCTCGCTCATC
>DATBBK010000276.1:0-5270 GCA_036271035.1 Thermoanaerobaculia bacterium
CACGCGGAGGCCGAGGACGCCGCCCACGCGCGCGTCGTGGCGCTCTCCGGGACTCTCTCGGAGGCGCGGGGGATCGCCGTCTCCGCGGCGGACGAGCTCGCGCACCGGCGGACGGAGGCCGAGGTCGCGGCGGAGCGGCGCCGGTCGATGGAGGCCGCGCGCGACTCGCTGCTCGAGGCGCGCTCGACGCTCGAGCGCCGGCTCGCCGAGGCCACCGAGGAGGAGACACGGATGACCGCCCGCGCGGCCGAGCTCGCGCAGGAGGAGATCGACGCGCGGGAGCGCCAGGCGGCGAACCTCGCCTCGCGCGAGGAGAAGGCGGCGGCGCACGCGTCGGCGGTCGAGGCCGCGCGCGAGTCCGCCTCGCGCGTCGACTCCGTCGAGACCGGGAGCCGCGCGGACCGCGCCGCGCTCGACGCCGCCCGCGAGGCGCGCTTCGAGGCCGAGGTCTCCGCGACGCGTTCCGCGTCGGATCTCGAGCACGTCGTCTCGCAGGCTCGCGAGGAGTTCGGGTCGGAGCCCGGCGCGCTGCCGGCCCCCGAGGACCCGTCCCCGGAGGCGCTCGCGGCGCTCGAGACGGAGGTCGCGGAGCTGACCGCGTCGATCGAGCGGCTGGGGCCCGTCAACGTGCTCGCGTTCGAGGAGCACAAGGAGATGTCGGAGCGGCTGGTCTTCCTGACGACGCAGCGCGACGACCTGCTGCGGTCGATCGCGGAGCTCCAGGAGTCGATTCGCAAGATCAACGCGACCTCATCGGAGCGTTTCGCGGACGCGTTCAAGGTGATCAACGCGAACTTCTCGGAGATGTTCACGCGCCTCTTCCAGGGAGGCAATGCGGAGATGAAGCTCCTCGACGAGACCGACGTGCTCGAGTCGGGCATCGAGATCGACGCGCATCCGCCCGGCAAGCGCAACCAGTCGATCCTGCTGCTCTCCGGCGGGGAGAAGGCGCTGACGGCGATCGCGCTGTTGATGGCGATCTTCCGCTACAAGCCGTCGCCCTTCTGCATCCTCGACGAGGTCGACGCGCCGCTCGACGAGGCGAACATCGACCGTTTCACGCGGCTCCTGCGCGACATGACCGAGGACACCCAGTTCATCGCGATCACGCACAACAAGCGCACCATGGAGACGGCCGACGTGATGTACGGCGTCACCATGGAGGAGCCCGGCTGCTCGAAGATCGTGTCGGTGAAGTTCGACTGAGAGGCGGCCGGAGCTTCCCGTCTTCGTAGGGGCGGGGCTTGCGGCCGCCCGTTTTCAATCTCAATTCCGCTCAATCGAGAGCGACGGAGGACTGGCCCGCAAGTCCCGCGGCGCTTCGACTCGCTTATGGAACGCCGCACCCCGCAAGTCGGGCCTGCGCGCTTCGATGGGGTCAGGTCTTTCGTTTTCGGAGCTCGTGGCCCACGTGGCCCTGTCGATTTCACGTCGTCGCTCCGAAAACGCGGAGACCTGACCCCGAGCGCGGCATCCGGTGAAGACCTTTTCGGCATCCGGGAACAACCTTCGAGGCTTGGTGTCCTTTCTTCCAGGAGGCCGCCGCCATGCTCGAGACCGCTCTCCTGTCTACCCACTCCCCCGCTCGCGCTCACGCCGTTCGCGTCTCGCTGCCCGCGATCGTCGCGCTTCATGGCGCCGTGCTCGCAGGCTTCATCGCCGCCTCCAGTCTCCACGACGGCGAGCCGCCCGAGCCCGTCACACCGATCGTCTTTGGGACTTTCGGAACGCCTCCCCCGAAGGGAGACGGCGGGCCGCGGCCGGTTCCCGTTGCCATGCACGCGTCCCACGTGCCCGCGCCGGAGACGCCGCGCCTCGACAGGATTCCGGACGCTATGCCGCAGGCTCATGAGACGGCGGCCGACGCCGCGGTCCCGCTCGACGGCTCCGTCTCCGGAGACGGCGAGAGCGGGGGCGAGAGCGGCGGAACGACGCCCGGATCCCGCGACGGCGTGGACGGAGGCGACGGCAGCGTCGACCGCCCCGGCACGCATGTCGCCGGCGACGCGGACGAGCCGCTCGTTCCGGGCGGAGCCGTGACGTTCCCTGTCCTCGTGCATCGCGTCGAGCCCGAGTATCCGAGGGCGGCGGTCCAGGCGCGCTCGCAGGGCGTCGTCGTCCTGGAGGCCGTGATCACCGACAGGGGCGACGTCGCCGAGGTGCGCATCCTCAGGAGCGCGAACCCGCTCCTCGACGACGCCGCGGTCCGCGCGGTGCGCCAGTGGGCGTACCGGCCCGCGACCCTGGCCGGCCGCGGCGTGCGCGTGCGGCTCTCCGTGACGGTGACGTTCTCGATCCCGTCGGCGTAGCACCAAGGTTCGGGACCGGACGCGTCCGTTTCGATAGAGAATCGCCCGCAGGAGCACCTCCGAGCTGAGCGACCGGGCGGCGAATTCATTCGCATCGAGGAGACCGCGCGGGCTCGGCGCCCCCGGCCTCGCCCGGCGCTGCGCGCTCGTCTTCGCGTTCGCTCTGCTCCTTCCGGCCGCCGCCGCGCTCGCTCAGAAGACCGACGTCGTGGTGCTCTCGAACGGCGACCGCATCACCGGCGAGATCAAGACCTACGGCGCGGGCAAGCTCACCGTGGACACGACCCACTCGGGATGGGTCAAGATCAAGTGGAGCCTGATCGTCTCGATCGAGTCCGACAAGCAGTTCGAGATCGAGCTGACCGACGCGCGGAAGCTCTACGGCTCGCTCGCGCCGACGGAACCGGTAGGACGCCTCGCGGTGATCACGGCGTCGGGACCGGTCGAGATTACGTTCTTCGACGTCTTCGCGCTCTCCCCCGTCTTCCGGGTGTTCTGGAAGCGCTGGGAGGGCTCACTCGACCTCGGCTTCAACTACACGTCCTCGTCGAGCCTGACCCAATTCAACCTGGACTTCGACGCGATCTATCGCATGAGGGACTCGCGGATCGTAAACGACCTGTCGGTCTTCTTCAGCCGCCAGAACGACGTCACGGGCGCGTCACGCGCCTCGTTCTCCAGCCGGTACGAGCAGTTTCTCAAGGGCCCGTGGGTCATTCAGGGCGGCATCGGCCTCGAACGGAACGTCCAGCTCGGGCTCGACCTGCGCCTCCTCGCGGGCGCCGCCGCCGGGTACAACGTGATCCAGACCAACCAGGCGCAACTGACGCCCTACCTCGGCATCGTCGGCACACACGAGCAGCCGGTGGAGGGCGCGTCGGGCTACAGCGTGGAGGGCGTCGTCGGCGGGCGCTACACGTACTTCATGTACGACTTCCCGAAGCTCACGATCGCGGCCGACGCCCAGGTCTATCCGAGCTTCACCGTCGGCGGCCGCGTCCGCCTCGAGGCCACCGCCTCCGCCAAGCGCGAGATCATCAGCGACTTCTATCTGTCGATCTCAATTTTCGACAGCTTCGACAACCGCGATCCGTCGACCGGCGAGTCGAAGAACGACTGGGGCCCGACGGTGTCGATCGGCTGGCAGTTCTGAGCCGCGGCGCGGCGCATTGACCGCCTCCTCCCCTTTCCGTAAGATGCCGCGTCCCTGAGCCGACGTAGCTCAGTCGGTAGAGCAGCGGTTTCGTAAACCGCAGGTCACCGGTTCAAGTCCGGTCGTCGGCTCCAACCCAACCGCGCGGTCGCGGTATCGTCGAATGGTGAGGCGCCCCGCTCTCCTCCGCGCGGCCGTGCTCGCCGCGGCCGCCGCGGCCTGCGGCACGCAGGCCGGCACGACCGCGCCGGCGCAGGCGGCTGAGCCGCGAGCCTCCGGCGCGCGCGAGATCGCGGCGGGGCTCCCCGAGCCGCAGCGCGTCGTGTGGGTCTCGCCGTCCGGCGGCGGCAACGGCGCGACTGCGGAACGACCGCGGAAGCTGCAGGCGGCGGTCGACGCCGCGAAGGCGGGCGACGAGATCCGGCTGGTGGGCGGCGACTACGAGGGCCGGATCCACGTCTCGACGGGCGGCTCGCTCGAGCATCCCGTGGTCATCCGCAACAAGCCCGGCGACGTCGTCCGGCTGAAGGGCTGGATCCACGTCGACGACGGGGTGCCGGGCGTCTGGATCGTCGGCCTCGACATCACGCTGCCGAAGCCCGACGCGGGCAAGGGCGACGTCTGCATCCAGATGCAGGGCGCGGACGTGCGCGCGATCAACAACTACGTCCACGACTGCGCGCAGAACGGCATCTCGGCGTGGCGCGCGAACCGTTCCGCCTCGCCGGGCCAGGTGGTGTACGGAAACGTCATCGCGCGCTCGGACCACGGGATCTACGCGCAGAATCGCTACGACGAGGACGGCTACAAGAAGTTCGTCCGCAACCTGATCCTCGACTCGGAGACGGGCTGCGAGCGCAACTGCTTCAGCTTTCACGGCTACACCGAGAGCGGCTGGAACTCGGGCCTCTGGGTCGAGGATTCGATCGTGCGCGGCGCGCGGTTCATCGTGGGCGGCACGAACGGCCGCACGCGGCACACCGTCGTGAAGGGGAACGTCTTCTACAAGGCCTCGCCCCAGCTCGCCTACACGACCCCGGCCCAGCACGACGACGTCTCGGGCAACGTCGTCTACGGCAGCCCGCTCACGATCGGCTTCTGGGCAACGGACGGGCCGAGCCGCTTCACGAACAACGAGCTGATGAACGCGGCGCCGGGCGTCGAGATCAACGACCTGCGGCCCGTCGCGAAGCCGGCCGACGGAAAGGGCAAGCCGGGCGCGGCGAGCTTCAATCCGCAGGACGTCATCGACGGCAACACGTACCTGGCGCCCGAGGGCGGGCCGATCCGCTCGACATGGTGGCTGCCGGACAACGGCAAGAGCAGCTGCTGCAGGGAGAAGACGCTCGCGGATCTGCGCGCCGGCCTGCAGGCGGCCGGCTGCGCGCGCTGCGAGGCGAACGCGAAGACGATCGCGGCGCCGGTCTCGCCTCGCGTCTTCCTGTGGGACAACGCCTATGAGAAGGGGCGCGGGGAGCTCGCGATCTTCCGTGACGCCGCCGCGGGCGGGGCGGCGGGCCCGGTTCCCGTCGACCTGTCGAAGGTCGTTACCCCGGGCGCGAGCTTCGCGATCGTGAAGGCCGCGGACGGACCGTCGAGCGCGCCAGTGATCTCCGGGACGTACCAGGGAGGCACGGTCGCGGTGCCGCTCGAGGGCGAGTTCGAGGCCTTTCTGGTGTTGCCGGCGTCGACTGCGCCGGGGACCACACCGTCGACGCCGGCGCCGTAGAACATATTAGCTGCGGCTAATATGTTGCGGCTTTCGAGCTGGGATGGCGTCGGTCACGAGGCCCGGAGGACCGGCCCGC
>DATBBK010000277.1:0-11984 GCA_036271035.1 Thermoanaerobaculia bacterium
CAGGACGTGCTCGGGCTGGGCGGCGAGGCGCGCATGAACACGCCGGCCGCGCCGGGCGGCAACTGGAAGTGGCGGGCGGGAGACGACGCGTTTCGAGGGGACGTCGCAGAGCGGCTGAAGAGAATGGTCGCGCTGGCGGGACGCGTCCCTGTCTCATCCCGAGGAGCGTAGCGACGAGGGGTCCCTTTCTTCTCGCTTGGTGCTGAAAGAGGTCCCTCGCTTCGCTCGGGATGACAGAGGCCTTGTCATCCCGCGGAGCATAGGGACGAGGGGTCCCTTTCCTGTCGCTCAGTGGTTCTGAAGGGGGGCCCTGGCTTCGCTCGTGATGACCGAGGCGCTGTCATCCCGAGGAGCGTAAGCGACGACGGATCCCTTTCCTGTCGCTCAGTGGTTCTGAAGGGGGGGGCCTGGCTTCGCTCGGGATGACAGAGGCTTTGTCATCCCGAGGAGCGTAGCGACGAGGGATCCTTTTCTTGGCGCCCGGTGGTTCTGAAGGGATCCCTCTTCGCTCGGGATGACGAACCAGCGATATCCTCCACCGCCATGCGCTTTCTCCTTCGGCTCCTCATCAACGCGGCGGCGCTCTGGGTCGCGGTTCGGATCGTGCCCGGCCTCCACTACACCGGTCCGTTCCTGCCTCTTCTCGTGGTGGCGCTCATCTTCGGCCTTCTGAACGCCTTCATCCGTCCGGTGCTTAAGCTGCTCACGCTGCCGATCATCTTCCTCACGCTCGGTCTGTTCGCGCTGCTCATCAACGCATTCATGCTGTGGCTGACGGGACGGCTCTCGGGCGCGTTCGGCATCCCGTTCCAGGTCGACGGCTGCCTGGCGGCGATCTTCGGCTCGGTCGTCGTGTCGATCGTGAGCGCGATCCTGTCGATGATGCTGCCGGAGCCGGACTAGGCGGTACGCAGTGAGGCGGCCATGATCTCCGCGCTGGCTCTCGTCGCCCTCCTCACGCCGGAGCCGGCTCCGTCGCCGGCGCCCTCCGGCTGGGTCCGCGTCGCGGATCCGGTCATCTACTACGAGGAAGCCGGAAAGGGCGCGCCCGTCGTGCTCATCCACGGCGGCCAGATGGACCGCCGGATGTGGGACCCGCAGTTCGAGCCGTGGGCGAAGACTTACCGCGTCGTGCGCTACGACGTGCGCGGCTTCGGCCGTTCGGCGTCGGCGACCGTCCCGTACTCGGACGTGGACGACCTGCTCGCGGTCCTCGACTCTCTGTCGATCCCGAAGGCGAATCTCGTCGGGCTGTCGCTCGGCGGCGGCATCGCGATCGACTTCACGCTCGCGCATCCCGACCGGGTCGCGTCGCTCATCGTCGCCGCGCCGGGGCTCTCGGGATTTCCGTTCGAGCCGGGCGGATTCATGGAGCGGCTGCGGGCCGCGCAGGCGGGGGGCGGCGAGGCGGCCGTGGCGCTCTGGCTGAGGGACCCGTACATGGCGCCCGCGATGGAGCACGCGGACCTCGCGCCGAGGATCCGTCAGCTCGCGCTCGACAACGAGCGCGTCTGGCTCGAGAACCCGTTTCTCGAACGACGGCCGGCCGCGCCGGCGGCGAGTCGTCTCGGCGAGATCCGCGCGCCCATGCTGGTCCTGATCGGCGAGCGCGACGTGCCGGACATGCAGAAGGTCGCCGACAAGCTCGCCGCCGAGGTGAAGGGCGCGAAGAAGGTCGTCATCCCCGGCGCCGGGCACATCTCGAACATGGAGAGGCCGGCCGAGTTCGACCGCGCGGCGCTCGCGTTCCTGGCGGAGCACGCCTCCGCCCGGTGATCGACGAGATCCTCGTCGAGCCGCGGCGCCCCTACTCGCTCGCGCTGACGGCGGCGCGTTACGCGCGTTTCCCGGAGGTGGTGGACCTTTTCGACGGCGTCGCGTACCGGCGCCTTCTCTTCGCGGGCCGCCGCCGCGCGCTCCTCACCGTGGCGCAGGACGGCCCGCCGTCGCGCGCGCGGCTGCGGGCCTCGCTCGACGGCGACGCGGACGATCCCGGAGTCGTCGCGCTCGCGCGCCGCGTGATCGGCGTCTCGCTCGCCGCGGACGTCGACGTGCGCCCGTTCTACCGCGCGCACCGCGACGACCCGATCGTCGGCGCCGCGATCCGCGACTTCCCGGGCCTGCGGCCGGCGGGAGTGCCGTCGCTCTACGAGGCCGCGCTGACCGCGATCCTCGCGCAGCAGGTCAACCTGAGGTTCGCCTACGACATCCGGCGGGAGCTCTCGCTCGCGTACGGACGGCGGGCCCGCATCGGGGGCGGGATTCGCATCGCGTTCCCGGAGCCGTCGGCGCTCGCCGGCGTGCCGCCGCGGACGCTGCGCACCTTCCGCCTCTCCCGCACGAAGGCCGCGGCGATCCACGCGCTGTCGCGCGCGTTCGCGGACGGCCAGGTGCGCGAGGACGAGATCGCGGCGCTTTCCGACGAGGAGGCGATCGAGCGCCTCACGAGGCTGCACGGCATCGGCCGCTGGACCGCGGAGATCGCGCTGATGCGCGGGCTCGGCCGGATCGACATCTTCCCGGCGGGCGACCTGGGCGTCGTGAAGTACGTGGCGCGCGGCCTCCTCGCGCGGAAGGAGAACGCGAAGGAGGACGAGATGCGAGCGTTCGCCGCGCGGTGGCGCCCGCACCGCACCCTGGCGCTGGTCTACGCCTACGCCGAGCTGAACCGGCGAAGGGTCAGTTCAGCCGGAACGTCACCGTCACCGTCACGAAGACGCGGACCGGCTTCCCCCGAACGATCGCCGGCCGGTACCGCCACTGGCTCACCGCGCGGAGCGCCGCGTCGTTCAAGAGCGCGTTCGCCACGGGCCGCACGATCCGCGGATCCTGGACCTCGCCGCGGTCGCTGATGACCGCCTCGACCAGGACCTGACCCTCGGCGCGCGCGCGGCGCGCGGCCTCCGGATACACGGGCTCGACGCGCTGGACGAGGACGGGCGGCGTGACGTCCTTCGGATCGATGCGCCGCAGGTCGAGGGGAGGCGGTTCGGTCTCGGCCGGACTCGGCGCAGGCCGGGCGATCGTCACTTCGTAGACCGCGCCGTACGTTTCCGGGGCCGGTGACGGCGTCGGCACGACGGCCGCGGGCTCCGCCGACGGGACCAGCCGGTCCGAGCGAACCGGAGACGGAATCGGAACCGGCGTCGGGGCGGTTGTCGGCGCCGCCGGACGACCCGGCATGAAGAGCAGGAGCCCGAGCGCGGCGGCCGCCACGAACACGCCCAGCCCGATCAACGCTCCGCGACCTTCGAGAGCCACTGGCTTCGCGCGAATGTACACCCGGCCGGTGCCGGGCCGCCCTCACTCGACGGAGAGAAGCATCTTCTCCGCCGACTCCGAGGGCTCGACCGCGCACTCGGGGAAGCGCGCGGTCACCATCACGTTGAAGACGGCGAGCGCGGCGAGGATCCCGAAGACCGGCAGCAGCGCGTGCTCGATCGCGAGGCGGAACACGGCCGGATCCACGGGCGGTCCTCCCGGCGCCGCGTGGCCCGCGGCGAGCATCCGGCCGGCGCTCTCCGCCGCGGCGCCCAGCCGGCTGGAGAGCCCGACGGCGAACAGCCCGCCCAGCGCGCCGACCCCGACGGCGCCGCCGAGCACGCGGAAGAACGGAACGAGGCTCGTCGCGACGCCACGCTGTTTCTCCGAGACGACGTTCTGGATCGCGAGCACCTGCGACATGGACGAGGGGCCGAGCCCCGCGCCGACGACCGCGCAGGCCGCGGAGATCCACGGCACGCTCGCGTTGAGGAGAGCGGTGACGACGAGCGCGGTGAGGCCGAAGAGCGTCAGGATCGCTCCCCAGCGGGCCGTCCGGCGGAACCCGAAGCGGACGATGAGCCGTGCCGCGACGGTCGCCGAGAGCGCCCACAGGAAGACGAGCGGCGTGACGACCGCGCCCGCCGCCCCGGCGGTGCCGCCTCGCGCGCCCTGGACGAACAGCGGCACGTACGTGTCGACGCCGTAGATCGTCGTTCCGAGGAGCACGCCGCCGACGTAGGGGGCGGCGGTCCGCGCCTTCCGGAAGAGCTCCGGCGGGATGAGCGGGTGCTTTCGCCGGGTCTGGAGGCGCACGAAGGTCGCCAGCGACGCGGCGGCCGCGAGCAGCAGAACCCCGCGGAGGATCCAGCCCATGTCGTGCTCGCCGGGCCGGTGGAGGACCGCGAAGAGCAGCGCCGTCACGCCCGCGGCGAGGCTCAGGCCGCCCGCGACGTCGACGGGATCGGCGACCTCGGCGCGGGACTCGATCATCTGCGTCGCCACCAGGACGAAGGCGATGATGCCGAGCGGCACGTTGATCGTGAAGATCGAGCGCCAGCCGAAGGAGATCGTCATCCAGGCGCCGAGGAGCGGGCCGATCAGGCTCGCGACGCCCCACACGCCCGAGAAGAGTCCCTGGACGCGGGCGCGCTCCTTCAGCGAGTAGAGGTCGCCGGAGACCGTCAGCGCGACCGGAACGAGACCGGCGGCGCCGAATCCCTGGATGGCGCGGGAGGCGATCAGGCGCGGCATCGACGTCGCGAAACCGCACGAGACGGCGCCGACGAGGAAGACGCTGATCGCGATGAGCAGGATGCGGCGCCGCCCGTAGATGTCCGCGAGCCGGCCGTAGATCGGCATCATGACCGTCGAGGTCAAGAGGTAGACCGAGAAGACCCACGAGTAGAGCGGCAGGCCGCCGAGGTCGCCGATGATCGTCGGCATCGCGGTCGAGACGACCGTCGACTCGAAGGAGGCGAGCGCCGTCACGAGGATCAGCGCGAACGTGACCCGCCTTCGGCGAGCGGGGTCGAAGCGGGGAGAGCTCATTGACGGATGAAAGGTTAGCAGGTCGAGCTGATCTTGACGGGATGCGTGCTCACACGGTGCCGAGGATCTCGCGTCCGTCTCGATAGACTCCGCACCATGCGCCTCCTCACCGGCACATCGGGCTTCTCCTACAAGGAATGGAAGGGCAGCTTCTATCCGGAGGACCTTCCCGCCGACAAGATGCTCGTCTACTACTCCGAGCGCCTTCCCACCGTCGAGATCAACAACACGTTCTACCGGATGCCCAAGCCGGAGCTGCTGACCGGCTGGTGCGAGCAGGTCCCGGAGTCGTTCCGGTTCATCCTGAAGGCGTCGCAGCGCATCACGCACCGCAAGCGGCTGAAGGACGCCGCGGAGGAAGTCGACTGGTTCTACCGCGTCGCCGCGGCGCTCGGCGAGCGAGCCGGCCCGACACTCTTCCAGCTTCCGCCCAACCTGAAGAAGGACCTGCCGCGCCTGCAGGACTTTCTCGCCGTGCTGCCCGAGCGAAAGCCCGCCGCGTTCGAGTTCCGCCACGCCTCCTGGTTCGAGGACGACGTCTTCGAGGCGCTGCGCTCGCGCGGCGCGGCGCTCTGCATCGCGGAGGACGAGGATCTGGCGACGCCGCTCGTCGCGACGGCGGGGTGGGGCTACCTGCGCCTGCGCCGACAGGATTACGACGAGGCGGCGGTCGCGCACTGGGCCTCGAAGATCCGTTCGCAGGCGTGGGCCGACGCGTACGCATTCTTCAAGCACGAAGACGCGGGCAGCGGTCCACGGTTGGCTGCGGCGCTCAAGGAACGGTTCGCCGCCGCCGTTTAGAGAGCGGTCAGCCCGCCGCCCGGAGGCGCTCGGTCAGGCGGCCGAGCGTCTCGGCGAGCGACGGCCGCAGCGTCAGCGCCGGGGCGCAGGGATCCGCCTTCCGCTTCTTCATCCGCTCCGGGAGCGTCTTCAGCGTGAACCGCTTCGGATCGAGTCTCGCGTTCACCTCGCGCCACTCGAGCGGCGCCGAGCAGGTCGCGCCGGCGACGGGCCGCGCGGAGAACGTACCGGCGATCGTCTTGCCGTGCCCGTTCTGGAGGTAGTCGACGTAGACCTTGCCGCCGCGAGCGCCGATCATGCGCGCCGTCGTCGCGATCTTCGGCAGCTCCTTCTCGACGACCCGAGCCAGGATCTCGCCGAGCGTGCGCGACTCGAGGTACGTGCACTGCGCGCCGAGGGGAAGCAGGACGTGCAGCCCGGTGGCCCCGCTCGTCTTGATGAAGTTGGGCATGCCGATCTCGTCGCACAGCTCGTGGATGCACTGCGCGACCTCGATGACATGCGAGAACGGCGCGCCCTTCGGATCGAGGTCGAGGATGCAGTAGTCGGGCTTCTCGGCCGTCGCGACGCGGCTCGACCACACGTGGAGCGGGATCGAGGCGAGATTCGCGACGAATAGGAGCGTCTCGAGCTCCTCGCACACGAAGTAGTCGATCTCGCGCTCCGCGTGCTCGCTCCACATCCTCTCGAGGCGGACCCACTCCGGCGCGAACGACGGCGCGTCCTTCTGGAAGAACGACTTCCCGTTGATCCCGTCCGGATAGCGCGTCATCACGATCGGCCGGTCCTTCAGCCACGGCAGCAGCCACGGCGAGATCGTGCGGTAGTACTCGATGAGGTCGCCCTTCGTGTAGCCCTCGTCGGGCCAGAAGACCTTCGTGAGATTCGAGAAAGGCACGACACGTTCTCGCGCGGCGTGCCCCGCCGCGACCCGTTCCGGCGGCGACGATGGCGCGGCGACCGCCGGCGGCGGGGGAACCGCCGGAGCCTCTCCGCGCTCCCCGGAGGCGATCTCGCGCACGCACTCGTCGACGCGCTTGTCGCCGCGCAGCCGGAGGAACAGTGGCTGCCGCAGCAGTCCCTCGCGGGTGATCTCCTTGTACCGGACCTCGCAGACGAGGCGGGGCGCGACCCACGCGTGGCCGCGTCCGGTGGGCAGAGTCCCCGTGCACGGCGGCTTCGGAATCTCGGTCCCGGACAACAGGCCGGTCACCTCGTCGAGCAGCTTCTCCGTGAAGCCGCCGCCGACGCGTCCGGCGTAGACGAATCCCTCGGGCCCGGCGTACGCGAGGTGCAGCGCGCCGAATCCGGTCCGCGCTCCGTCGGGCTTCGTGTAGCCGACGACCGCGAAGTCCGCGCTCCGGTCGATCCGCACCTTGACCCAATCGCCGTTGCGGCCGCCCTTGTACGGCGCGTCGATCTTTTTCCCGACGACGCCCTCGAGCCCGAGCTCGCGCGCGCTCGCGAGAAGGTCGTCGCCGCGGTCGCCGAAGTCCTCCGCGAAGCGGATCGGGCCCGAGCGCGGGACGAGCATTCCGAGCAGGCGCTTGCGCTCGGAGAGCGGCAGCGGGCGCAAATCGAAGTCCTCGAAGCCGAGCAGGTCGAAGAGGAACAGCGCCGCGGGCAGCTCGACCGCGGCGCGCTCGACGTCGGGGGCGCGCGTGAGGAGCGCGCGCTGCTGGAGCAGGCCGAAGCTCGGCTTCGAGGCCTCGTCGAGCACGGCGACCTCGCCGTCCGCGACGAAGCGGTCGAAGGGCAGCGCGCGCATCGCCCGCGCGATGTCCGGGTACGTCCCCGCGGCGTCCGAGCCGCGCCGGTATAGGAGCCGGACCTCGCGGCCCTCCCGCTCCGCGAGCATCCGGAAGCCGTCGTACTTCAGCTCCCACGCCCACCCCGCCCGTCGGAAGGCCCGCTCGCGCGACTCGGCGAGCATGAGGTCGACGTCCGCGGCCGCGACCGTTCGCCGCGGCGCGCCGAGGCGCACGAGCTCGGCGCGGATCCCCGCCGCGCGGTCCTTGCCGGCCTTCAGGTCCTCGACCGTCAGGCCCGAGAGAATCGACTCCTGGGGGTAGACGGCTTCGTCGCCCCGACGCACATGCCCGTCGCGCTCCTTGATCAGTAGCCACTCCTTGCCGGTCGTCTTGCCCTTCGTCTTCATCCGGACGAGCGTCCAGCGGCCGCGCAGCTTGTAGCCGAAGAGGTCGAAGAGGATCTTGCCCTTCTCGAGGGACTCCTCGGGGTCGCCCACCATGGCCCACCGGCCCCGGTCCCAGACGATCGACTCGCCCGCTCCATAGTTGCCGTCCGGGATGACCCCCTCGAAGTCGGCGTACTCGACGGGATGGTCCTCGACCTCCATCGCCAGCCGCTTGTCGGCGGGGTCGGGGGAGGGACCCTGAGGGACGGCCCAGGACCGGAGCACGCCGCCCCACTCCAGGCGGAAGTCGTAGTGGAGCCGGCGGGCCGCATGTTTCTGAACCACGAAGAGATGCGGCCGCCCGCCGCCCGACGTCCCGAAGGGCTCGGGCGTCGTGTCCGCGGACCGCAACTTCCGGTATTTCTCGAGCGGCAAGGCCTAGGTCTCCCCCGGGTCATGCTACATTTATTGGTCCTAAGTCTATGAGCGCGCGGCCGATAGCCTCAGGCACCATCTCCTTCGGGCTCGTCTCGATCCCGATCAAGCTGTACGCCGCGGCCGACTCCTCCGGCGCGGTCTCCTTCAACATGCTCCACGGCGCCGACGCTTCCCGCCTCAAGCAGCAGTACGTCTGCGCCAAGGACGGCGAGATCGTGCCGCGCGACCAGATGGTCAAGGGGTACGAGTTCGCGAAGGACCGTTACGTCACCTTCACGCCCGAGGAGCTCAAGGCGCTCGAGGAACAGTCCACGCAGTCGATCGAGGTCGTCGAGTTCGTGCCGATCGACAAGGTCGACCCGGTGTACTTCGACCGCACGTACTACGTCGGTCCGGACAAGGGCGGCGCGAAGGCGTACGCCCTGCTGTCGAAGGTCATGAAGGAGACCGGCCGCGTCGCGCTCGCTCGATACGCCGCGCGCGGGAAGCAGTACCTCGTCATGCTGCGCCCCGTCGACGGCGGGATCGCGATGCAGCAGCTCTACTACGCCGACGAGGTCCGCGCGTTCGACGAGGTCCCGGTCGAAACCGCGGACGTCAGCGCGAAGGAGCTCGACCTCGCGAAGCTGCTCGTCGAGCAGCGCGCGGTGGACGAGTTCAAGCCCGAGACCTACGAGGATGACGTGAAGAAGCGCATCCTCGGGCTCATCCAGAAGAAGGTCGAGGGCGAGGAGATCTCGCTCGTGGCTCCGGCGGAGACCGGCGGCCAGATCATCGACCTCATGGAGGCGCTCCGCGCGAGCCTCTCGAAGAAGCCGGCCTCCGCGCAGGCGCCGGCGGCCGCGTCGGCCGCGAAGGAGTCGGAGCGCAAGCCCGCGAAGCGCGCGCCGCGCGCCGCCGCGGAGAAGACCGCGGCGAAGCGGTAATCACTCCGACTTCCACTCCCACTTTGTCATCCCGAGCGAAGCGAGGGATCCCTTTCGGCTCGCGGTCTCGGGCCGAAAGGCAGAAAGGGATCCCTCGTCGCTGCGCTCCTCGGGATGACAATCTTGGACCGTTCCGGCGCATCTTCTCGGTTATCCTGTTGACGGTCGCCGCATGACCGGCTACAGCACAACCGAGGTTGCCAAGATCCTGGGTCTCTCGCCCGCGCAGGTGCGCGGGTACGTGCGAGCCGGATTTCTGTCCCCCGGGCGCGGCGACGACGGCCGGATGCGCTTCTCCTTCCCGGACCTCGTCTTCCTCCGGACCGCGCGGGGGCTGATGTCCGCCCGCGTCCCCCCGCGCCGCATCCGCCGCGCGCTCGAGCGGCTCCGGAAGCAGCTGCCGCACGATCGCCCGCTCAACGCCGTCCGCATCGAGATGGAGGGCTCGCGCATCGTGGTCGAGGACGGCGCGGAGCGCTGGCAGCCCGAGTCGGGGCAAACCGTCTTCGATTTCGACACGGCCGACCTGTCGCGCGAGATCGCGCCGCTGGCGCACCGCTCCTTCGAGGAGGCGCGCGGCCGGCGGGAGGCGGGGGAGTCGCTCGCCGCGGAGGAGTGGTTCGAGTGGGGCTGCGAGCTCGAGCCGTCCGACGCGCAGCAGGCGCGCGAGGCGTACGAGCACGCCCTGGAGCTGGACCCGACGCACGCGAGCGCCCACGTCAACCTCGGGCGGCTCCTGCACGAGTCGGGCGACCCGGGCGCCGCGGAGCCGCACTACCGCGCCGCGCTCGAGCTGCGTCCCGACGACGCGACCGCGTCGTACAACCTCGGCGTCGCGCTGGAAGACACGGGCAAGCTGCCGGAGGCGCTGCTCGAGTATCAGAAGGCGGTGCGTCTGGAGCCGGACAACGCGGACGCGCACTTCAACGCGGCGTCGCTCGCGGAGCGGCTCGGCCGCGACGCCGAGGCCGTCCGGCACCTCGCGGCGTATCGGAAGCTGACGCGGAGGTCGTAAGGACGTATTAGCTCTGGCTAATATGTCGCGTCACGGTTTCGCGGCGCCCGCCATCCCCGTTCGCTCCAGCATCAACTCGATCTCCTCGGCCGTGGCGCCGAGCTTGTGGCGCGCGGCGATCAGGTCCTGGACGTCGACCGGGTACCAGTTGCGGCGCGACTCGTCGTTCAGGCCGATCACGTCGAAGGGCTCGATCACGCCCCGAACGCGCTCCGCCGCCGCGCGCCGGACGACCGGGTCCGGATCGCACGCCGCGTCGCATAGCCGCCGCAGCGCCGGACCGAAGACCGGATCGTCGTGGAGGAGGAAGGCGCGGGCTCGCTCGGGCCGGCCGAGCCTGCGGGCCGACTCCGCGTAGCTCGCCGCGGCGAAATAGAGACGGGTCAGGAGCGCGAACGCCGGGAAATCCCCGAAGCAAGCAAAGAGTCCGGCGGTGAGCCGCGCGGCCGCGTCGGCCTCGGCGAGCGTCGTGCGGCCGAGCTCTTCGAGACGCAACCCGAGCTCCGGGCCGTCCCACGACTCCTCGACGGCGCGCGCGAGGCGCTCGATGCCGAGGAGCGTCAGCGGGAAGCCCGTCGAGAGGAGGGGATCCACGAACGCCGCCGCCGAGGGGAGCATCACCCAGCCCGGCCCCGCGGCGCGGCCGACGCGGTACGAGAGACGCGGCCGGTGCGTGAACGGCATGAGCGCGCGGGCGTTCGCGAACTGCGAGCGCACCGACGGGAGCCGGCCGAGCAGCCGCTCCCACGCGGCCGCGCCGTCGGCGAACGCGAGCTCGCGCGCGAGCGACGACTCCGCGGCGACGCCCGCGCTCGTGACGCCGTTCGAGAAGCGGAGAACCCAGATCCAGCCGCCGTCGAAGACGTGGTGCACGGCCGCGTCGTCGATCGGGTAGGGAGCGTTCGGCGAAGCGAACTCGTCGGACGCGTCGAGCCGTTTCACGCCCTCGAAGTGGGTGTAGAGCGTCTCCGTCTCCGGATAGCGCTCGAAGGAGCCGACCGGCACGCCGAGCGTCCGCGCGAGAGCGCCCGACGGCCCCGACGCGTCGACGAGGAGGGTCGCGCGAATCGTCCGCCGCGCGCCGTCCCGCTCGATCGCGAGCTCCCCGCCGTTCGCGCCGGCGTCGACGCGCTCGACGCGCGTGCGATCGAGGTGGACCGCGCCCTCGCGCTCCGCCTCGGCCGCGAGGAACGCGTCGAAGTCGGCGCGGTACCAGTGCGTGTCCGCGACCTCGTCGCACGGGCTCGCGGCGACGAGGAGCTGGTCGCGGCGATCCGGGTCGCGTCGGAAGCTCTCGCCGACGCGGTGCGCGTAGAAGGTGAAGCCGCGCTTCAGTCCGCAGGCGAGCTCGGGCCGCTCGCGCCGCCAGCTTCCCCAGGCCGAGAGCGGCCGGATGCGGTCCAGCGAGTAGCGGTCGCACAGCTCCTCCAGGAGGAGGTTCGCGAGCGGGGAGGACGACTCGCCGATTGCGAAGCGCGGGTGCGCGCCGCGCTCGATCAGGACGACGGATCGGCCGAGCCGCCGCAGCGCGATTGCCGTGAGCGAGCCGGCGAAGCCGGACCCGAGGACCGCGACGTCGAAGCGCTCCCCGGCGCGCGGCAGGCGGCGCCGGGCGGGCACCGCGGCCGACATCATCCGCACGCCGGGCACGCCACGGCGGGCGGCACGGCCTGCTCGAGGTTCATCGTGCGGAGGCGCTCGCTTCGCGCCGAAAGGCAGCGCTCGCAACGCGAGAACGCGGCGAGGTCCCAGATGTCGGCGAAGACGCGTCCGCGGCGGAGCCCGACACCGAGGGCGGCGGCGTCCTCCAGCAACGAGAGCGCCGGCATCTCGAACTGCCCGAGGGCGCTCAGCG
>DATBBK010000278.1:0-7689 GCA_036271035.1 Thermoanaerobaculia bacterium
TTCCGGCTGCGAGCTCTCCCTCCTCCAGTACGCGCAGGTAGAAGCCGGTCCGGCCGCTCTCGAGGAAGATCCTCGGAAACTGTGGCATCTCCATCCGCATCGCGAGCTTGAAGCATGGCGAGCGAGGCGAAGTCACCTGCAGGAGGATTCCCTTAGCCGCCGGATCGGAGGCGCGCTCCACCGCAGCGACGCGATAGACGTCGCCGATGCGGACCTCGGTCTCGGGCATCCCCTCCACGGTGAGGTTCTCCCCCAGGTGGCCATAGGGCAGATCCCGCTCGAGGCTCTCTCTTGGAAGTGCGCGTACCCGGCGGCGTCGTACGCATACACCGCCTTGTCGGGCCCGCCATGGACCCGGAGATCCGCCTGGGCATCGCCGATGAGGCCGAGTCGTTGCGCCTTGACGGGGAACAGGACCGGCTCCTTGAAGATCGCGGTGCGGATGTCACGGCCGCGATGCCGGACGGACCGGGGACGGCCGACCTGGACCGACAGGATTCTCGTAACCGTCAAATACGCGCAGAGAGGGTTTCAGGATCCCATGGTCCTCTTGACAGGCGATTAGTAAATTAGTATTCATTTATTTACTTATGGGACGTACCGCACGAGTGAGCCGCGAGCAGGTCCTCGACGCCGCCCGCGAAACGTTCGTCGACCGCGGCTTCGAGGGCGCGACCCTCGCGGCCATCGCGGCGAAGGTCGGCGTCTCGCCGGCCGCGTTGCTCCGGCACGCCCGCACGAAGCGCGAGCTGTTCGTTGCGTGCATGGGCCCCGACAAGGACGACTTGCTTCCGCTCGCGTTTCTCGAGCAGGCGTCGGGCGACGAAGACCCGACCGGCGTCCTGAGGCGCGTCGCGGAGACGATGGTGCCGTTTCTCGAGGACAAGCTGCGCGCGACCGTAGCGCGGTTCGTTTATTTCAAGGCCATCGCCGGCGTCGGCAAGGTGCCTCTCCCATTCGACCCGGGCGTACGCCCGACGCCGCCGCAGCGCAATCTGAGGCTGCTCGAGGACTATTTCCGACGCGCCGCGCGGCAGGGCCGGCTGCGCGTGTCGAACCCTCGCGCCGCGGCCCTCTCGTTTCTCGCGACCATCCACTCCTACGTCTTCATGCAGGCGGTCATGCACGTGCTCGAGAAGCCGCTGCCGCTCCCCGAGTACGTGGACACCGTCCTCGAGATCTGGACGAGGGGCGCCATCGCGCCCGCCCTCGGAAAGCGCAGGACGGTCCGTACGAAGGAGGCGCGGTGAAGAAGCGGTGGCTGATCCTCGCGGTGATCGCCGCCGTCGCGGCGGGCGGCGCGGTGTGGGCGTCGCGGCGCGGCGATCGCGTGAAGCCCCTGACTCTGTCCGGCTCGATCGAGGCGCGCGACGTCGAGGTCGGCTCGCTGATGGGCGGGCGCGTCTCGAAGGTCCTCGTCGAGGAGGGCGCGACCGTGAAGGCGGCACAGCCGCTCGTCGAGTTCGAGACGGACCTCATCGACCTCCAGATGGCGCAGCAGCGCGCAAAGATCGCGCAGTCGAAGGCGAACCTCGCCAAGTCGATCCATGGGCCGCGCAGCGAGGAGATCGCCCGAGCGCGTGCCGAGGCGGAGAACGCCGAGCGCGAGCGGCTGCGGCAGCAGTCGCTGCTCAAGTCCGGCATCGCGGGCCAGCAGGCCTACGACTCGGCGGCGACGGCGGCCCGCACGGCGGCCGAGACCCTGCGCGAGGCGGAGCGGGGCAGCCGACCCGAGGACATCGACGCGGCGCGCGCCCAGCTCGATGCCGACGAGCGGCAGCTCGCCTACCTTCAGCGCCAGCGGCAGGAGACGACGGTGTCCGCCCCGGCGGACGGAGTCATCGAGTCGATGGACCTGCGGCCGGGCGATCTCGTCGGCGCGAACCAGCCCGTCGCGAAGATGCTCGAGCCGGACCAGCTGTGGGTGCGCGTCTACGTCCCGGAGCCGGAGCTCGGCCGCGTTCGCGTCGGGCAGCAGGCCTTTCTGACGGTCGATACGTATCCGAAGCGCGAGTTCCCGGGCAAGGTCGTCGAGATCCGAACGCAGTCCGAGTACACGCCGCGCAACGTGCAGACGCTCGATCAGCGGATGGACCAGGTCTTCGGCGTGAAGGTCGCGATCGACCGCGCGACGGAGCTGAAGCCGGGGATGTCGGCGTCGGTCCGGCTGGTGGAGAACTGATGTCGGAGTCGGCCCGCGAGTACGGCATCGAGGTCGAGGGAGTCTCGCGCGACTTCGGGAAGGTCCGCGCGCTCGACCGCGTCTCGCTCCGCGTGCCGCGCGGCGAGATCTACGGTCTGCTCGGGCCGAACGGCTCGGGCAAGTCGACGCTCATTCGCATCCTGTGCGGCCTGCTCGCGCCGACGGAGGGACACGCGCGGGTCGACGGCCTCGACGTGGTGACGCACGGCGAGGAGATCCGCCGCCGCATCGGGTACGTGCCGCAGAGGTTCTCGCTCTACGAGGACCTGACCGTCGCCGAGAACCTCGACTTCTTCGCGTCGGTGTACGGGCTGAAGGGCGCGGAGCTCGTCGAGCGGCGCGAGTGGGCCGTGCGACTCACCGCGATCGACCCGTACCGCCAGCGTCTCGCGGGACAGCTCTCGGGCGGCTGGAAGCAGCGCCTCGCCCTCGCGTGCGCGCTCATGCACCGGCCGCGCGTGCTGTTCCTCGACGAGCCGACGGCCGGCATCGATCCGGTCGCTCGGCGCGAGCTCTGGAACCTCCTCTTCACGCTCGCCGCCGAGGGCGTGACGCTGTTCGTCACGACGCACTACATGGACGAGGCCGAGCGCTGTGGCCGGGTCGCCTACCTCTATCTCTCGAAGATGCTCGTCGAGGGCTCGCCGGACGCGCTGACCCGCCTGCCCGAGGTGACCCCGGAGGGAACGCACCGGGTCGAGGCCGCGTGCGCGCAGGGCGTCGCCGCCTTCATGAGCGCGGCGCGCGCTCTGCCGTACGTCGAAGACGTCACGATCTTCGGCAACGCGTTGCACCTGCTCGTGCGCTCCGACGTCCCGGAGACGCGCATCCGCCGCGACCTCGAGGAGGCCGCCGGCGCGCCCGTCGCGATCCGCCCGATCGAGGCGTCGCTCGAGGACGTCTTCGTGCGCCTGACGCGTCTGCAGATCGAGCAGCGGGGCGAGACGCCGGCGTCCGCGACTCCGGCGGCGGCGGGGAGCGCGCGATGAGGGGCTTCTGGCCGGTCTTCCGCAAGGAGGCGGTCCAGATGCTGCGCGACAAGGGGTCGCTCCGCTTCGCGCTGCTCACCCCGGCCTTCCAGCTCATCCTCTTCGGCCTGATCGACATGAACGTCAAGCACGTTCGTACGGTCGTCTACGACCAGAGCCGGACGGCGCAGAGCCGTCAGCTCGTCAACGACTTCGTCAACACGAGCTACTTCGACGTGGTCGCCGACGCGCCTTCGCACGCGGCGCTGCGCGAATACATCGTCGCGGGCCGCGCGTCCGTGGGGCTCGAGATCCCGCCCGACTACGCGCGCCGCCGCCTGAACGATCAGCCGGCGGACTTCCTCGTCCTCATCGACGGCTCCGACTCGACCATCTCGAGCCAGGCCCTCGCGGCCGCCAACGGGCTCGCGCTCTCACGGTCGGTGAGCGAGCTCGCCGAGAAGGCGGGAGCGAAGGACATTCCGATCCGCCCGCACCCGCTGCTTCTCTTCAACCCCGATTCGCGCACCGCGAACCTGCTGATCCCCGGTCTCGTCGCGATCCTGCTGACCTTCTCGGGGACGCTGCTCGCCGCCTTCGCGATCGTGCGCGAGCGGGAGCGCGGAACCCTCGAGCAGCTCATGGTCACGCCGGCGTCGCCCGTCGCCGTGATCCTGGGGAAGCTGCTCCCGTACCTCGTGCTCGCCTTCGTCCAGCTTCTGTTCGTGCTCGTCCTGATGGTCTTCGTCTTCAAGGTGCCGATCCACGGCAGCGTGCCTCTGCTCCTGGCGCTCTCGTTGATCTACATCTTCGCGTTGCTGTCGCTCGGCCTCCTGGTGTCGTCGCGGGCGCGCACCCAGATGGAGGCGATCCAGATCGCGCAGGGATTCCTGCTGCCCTCGATCATGCTCTCGGGCTACTTCTTCCCGCTCTCGGCGCTGCCGGGGCCGCTCCGCGTCGTCTCGAAAATCCTGCCGGCGACCCACTTCATCGCGATCGCGCGCGGGATCATCATCCGAGGCGCGACGTTTCCGGATCTGTGGCGCAGCGTCGCCGCGCTCATCGTCATCGCCGCCGTCCTCGTCGCCGCGTCCACGCGGGCGTTCCACAAGACGATCGGATAGAACGAGCCGCGCTCGCCGTTAAATAGGTGTCATCCCGAGGAGCGAAGCGAGTGCGTTCGCGATGACAGAGGAAGGTTGCAGCGAAACGACGGAAGAACCTACCGGACGCTGACCGCCACTCCGTTCTCGAAGACGACCGTCTTGCCGGCGCTGCGGTAGGTCCACGTCTCCCGCGTCGTTCCGTTGTCCAGGTTCTCGGTCGAGACGTCGTCGGGCGAGCCGAGCAGGCTCCGCACCTGGGCGGGAGTCATGTTCTCCGAGACCGATCCGCTGCCGGCCTGGTCCGTCTCGTGGGCGGCGGACTCGGTCGCGGCGGTCGCGGCGTCACTCGCCCGCGCTGCGGCTCGCGCGCGGTTCGTCGGGTCGGCGGGATGGCCGGCGTCGACGACGTGCGACGTGCCGTACGTCTTCACCAGCCAGGCGATCACGCCCGCGACAATAAGGAGGGTGAGGAGACGCTTCATGTCGGCTCGTGGTGTGGCGCCTCCAGTGTCGCACGATCCGGGCCGCCGCGTGTCGGCTACTCTTCATCCTCGGCTTCCAGGCGTGTTTTTTCGGCAGGAGCGAGGTGCGTCATGTCCTACTGCAAGATCTCCCAGGGCCACCCGTTTCACGGGCCCTACCACGACCGCGAGTACGGGTTTCCGATCCGCGGCGACGCCGCGCTGCTCGAGCGGCTCGCGCTCGAGATCAACCAGGCCGGCCTGTCCTGGCTGACCATGCTGCAGAAGCGCGAGGGGTTCCGGAAGGCCTACGCCGGATTCGATCCGGAGAAGGTGGCGCGATTCGGCGCCCGGCAGTACGCGCGGCTGATGAAGGATGCCGGCATCATCCGCAACCGCCTGAAGATCCGCGCGGTCGTCGAGAACGCACGCCGCGTGCTCGCGCTCCGCGAGTCGCACGGCTCGTTCGCGAAGTGGCTCGACGCCCACCATCCCCGCTCGCAGAAGGAGTGGGAGCGGCTGTTCAAGGAGACGTTCGTCTTCACCGGCGGGAAGATCGTGCAGGCGTTTCTGATGAGCACGGGCTATCGGAAGGGCGCGCACGACCCGAGCTGCCCGGTGTACGCGAAGACGCTGAAGAAGAGGCCGGCGTGGGCGAAAGTGGCGACGAGGCCGCGTTCCCGATCGTAGGGGCGGGGCTTGTCCCCGCCCCCTCACGCCGGAGCATTGGCCGCGTCAGTTTCTTTGGAGGGGGCGGCCGCGAGGGCGGCCCCTACGACCGTCGAGGGCGCCGCTGCCCGCTACTTCATCGACCCGAACGCCTTGACCTGCTCCTCGATGACCTTTCGGTCGCCGACGACGACGATCGTCGCCTTGTCGTCCTGGATGTACTTCTTCGCCATCTCCTGGATCTGCTGCGGCTTGATCGCGTAGACGCGCTTCACGTAGCCGTTGAGGTAGTCCGCCGGGAGGCCGTTCAGATCGACGAACTCGAGCTGCCCGATGATTCCGGGCCGCGACGAGTTCTGCAGCACGAACGTCCCCGCTCGATAGTTCTGGAAACCGCGCAGCTCCGCCTGCGCCGGCGGCTCCGCCTGGAGCCGGTCGATCTCGCCGAAGATCTCCTTGATCGACGGGCCGGTGACGTTGGTCGTGACGTCGGCGACCTCGACCCAGTAGGCGTCCCGGCGGCGGCTGAGGACCTGGCTGTTCGGCGAGTAGGTGTACCCCTTCTGCTCGCGGATGTTCGCGGTGATGCGCGAGGCGAACGAGCCGCCCAGCAGCGTGTTGGTGAGCGCGAGCGCGTCCCAGTCCGGATTCGACGGGTCGATGACGGGCATGCCCAGGTTGATCGTGGACTGGACTGCGCCGGGGCGGTCGATCAGGTAGACCGCGCGCTCGCTCTTCGGCGCGGCCGGCTTCTCCGCCGGGGGAACGCCCTTCTTCCAGTCGCCGAACGCCTTGCGCACGGCGGCCTCGACGGCCGCGTCGTCGAAGCGGCCGACGACGTAGAGGTGCGAGCGCGCCGCGCCGTAGTTCCTGTTCCAGAAGTCGCGAACCTGCGCGGCGGTGTAGCCCTGGAGCATCGCCTCGGTCGGAAAGAGGCGGCCGTACGGGTGGTCGCCGTAGAGGACCGCGCGGAACTTCTCCTGCGCGAGCAGCCGCGGCTGGCTCTTCGCGATCGAGAGGTCGCGCAGCCGGTCGCCCTTCAGCCGAGTCAGCTCGGCGTCGGGCAGCTTCGGGTTGCGCACGACGTCCGCGACGAGCGCGACCATGTCGGGCCCGAACTCGGAGAGCACGTCGCCGCCGACGTCGGTCCGATCGTCCGTGACGTTCACGTCGATCGAGCCGCCCATCCGCGCGGCCTCCTCGGCGATCTGCGTCGCCGTTCGCGTGGCGGTGCCTTCCGTGAGCATGCTGCCGGTGAGGTCGGAGAGCCACACCTCGTTTGCCTTCTCGTCGATGTTTCCGGTGCGCACGCCGAGCCGCACCGTGACCTTCGGGATCGTCCCGTAGGGAACCAGCGTCACCGCGAGTCCGTTGTCGAGCCGGAACGTGCGGCCGGCCGGCAGCGCGAAGTTCTTCGGTTCGGCCGGCGCGGGCGGAGCCTGCTTGGCCTTTGCCGCGGCGGCGCCCCCTGCGGGGGTCGGCGGGTTCTGCGACAGGAGCGCGGGCGCCACCGTCAGGGCGGCGGAGAGCGCGGCGAGAACGGTCTTCGTCTTCATGATCACGCTCCTACTTCGACTCGGCCTTCGGGGCCGGCTTGTCTTCCGCCTTCGGCTCGACGACCAGGATCGTCCGGTTCTCGGGCCGGAGGTATTCCTGCGCCGTCTTCTGCATGAGCTGCGGCGTGACCTTGCGGAACTCGGACTCGATTCGGTTGATCGCGCTCGGATCGTCGTCGAAGAGCGCGAAGGACGCGAGCAGGTCGGCCTTGCCGAAGCCGCCGAGGCGCTCCATCTTGTCGTAGAGCGCCGATCTCTTCTTGACGATCGCTCGCTCGAGAGTCGCCGCGTCCACGGGCGTCGTGCGGACTTTCTCGATCTCCTCGTCGAAGACCTTGAGGATCTGGTCCGCGGACTTGTCCTTGTCGTGGAAGAGCGAGACGTCCCAGAGCGTGGGTCCGTTGACGTTGAACATGTCGCCGAGGCCCGAGTTGATGCCGCCCTGCACGTCGCCGGTGAGCCCGCTGCGCTGGACGAGCGCCTGGTAGAGGCGGCTGTCCTTGCCCTGGACGAGGACCTCGTCGAGCAGCCCCATCGCGTAGTACTCGGGCGTGTTGCGCGGCGGCGCGTGGTATCCGATCGCGAGCGCCGGCCGCGTCGCGAGCTTGTCGTCCTTGCTCGCGCGCTTCTCCTTCTCCTGCTTCGGCTCGGAGATGTCCGGCTTCGGCGGCAGATTCTGCGAGGCGGGCACCGGAGCGAAGTACTTGTCGATCCACGCCTTCGCCT
>DATBBK010000279.1:0-2997 GCA_036271035.1 Thermoanaerobaculia bacterium
ACCGCCGCCTGCAGCGTGCGCATCGGCGGCCAGATGTGAATCTCGTTCTGCGTGTACGGCACGTACATCTCGGGCGCCGGTGTCTCCTTGAGCGAGTAGTGCTTGACGTCCGCGACGACGCCGACGATGGTGCGCAGCGGCCACTTCGGATTCGCGACGCCGACCTGGCGGCCGATCGGATCCGCGCCGGGCCAGTACTTCGCCGCCATCGCCTCGTTGACGATCGCTACCGGCGCGGACCCGGCGCCGTCCGTCTCGAGGAACTCGCGGCCCCTCCGCACGCGTCCTCCGATCGCCGCGAAGTACCCCGGCGACGCGAAGGAGTAGTTGGCGAAGGGCTGGTCCTCTCCGGCCGAGGCGGCGGCGCGGCCCGGCACGCGGATCACGGTGCTGTCGGGAGCGCCTCCCATCGGGACGGCCGAGACGAGGCCCGCGCCCGTCACGCCGGGTGCAGGGCGGATCGCGGCGAGCGCGCGGTCGTAAGCCCTGATCATCGTTTCGACGTCCGGGTAGCGCGACGTCGGCAGCGTGAGCTCGAAGGTGAGGACGTGCCCCGCCGCGAAGCCCCGGTCGCTCCCCAGCATTCGCACGAGCGTCCTGGCGAGGAGGCCCGTCGCGACGACCAAAACGAGCGCGAGCGCGATCTCGCAGACGAGGATCAAGTCGTGGAGCCTCTGCCCCGCGGGACCGCGTCCGCCGCCGCCGCGCTGTCCTCCCGACTTCAGCGCTTCGAAGAGCCTCCCTCCGGACGCCGCGAGCGCGGGGAGGATGCCGACGAGAAGCCCAGTGAGCGCGGTGACGCCGATCGCGAACGCGACGACGGGCCCGTCGAGCGTCACGTCGCGCAGGCGCGGCACGTTCGCCGGTCCGAAGACGGCAAGCAGCCGCAGGCACGCTGCGGCGAGCGCGAGCCCCAGTGCGCCTCCGGTTCCCGCGAGCACGAAGGCGTCCACGAAGGACCGCGCCGCGAGGCGTCCCCGCGACGCCCCGAGCGCGCGCCGCAGGTTCAGGTCGTGGACGCGCGCCAGCGAACGTGTGAGGACGAGGCTCGCGACGTTCGCGGATGCGATGAGCAGGACGCCGCACACCGCTCCGAACATGAGCCACAGCGGACGGCGCGTGTCGCCCGCGGCCTGGATGGGCAGCGGCTTCGGTCGCGATCCCCACCAGCCCTTGCCCTCGGGGATCTCGCGGTCCATGCGCTTTTCGAAGAGGTCGAGCTCGGCCCGCACGCTCGAGAGAGTCGCCGCGGGCGCCATGCGTCCGACCACCGCCATGTCCTCGGGGCCCCGCGTCCCGGGCGCCAGCCCGAGCGGCAGCCACACCTGCGGCCGGCGCGGGAAGGCGAGCGAGCCGGGCATCTCCTCGCCGCGCGGAAACGCGAAGCCGGGCGGCATGACGCCGACGACCGTGCAGGCCTCGCCGTCGAGCGCGACCTCTCGGCCGACGGCGCCGGGGTCCGATCCCAGGCGGTCGCGCCAGAAGGCATCGCTCACGACCGCGACGCGCGGACCGCCGGGCGCGTCCTCGGACGCGGTGAACATCCGGCCGAGGCGCGGCGCGACGCCGAGCGCCGCGAAGAATCCCCTCGAGACGCGGATTCCGTCGAGCCGCTCGGGATCGCCCGTGCCCGTGAGGTTCGCCATCGCGGGCTTGAAGGCCGCGAGCGCGTCGAAGGATCTCGCGTTGGCGGCGAGCGCCTGGAAGCTGACCGCGCCCCACGGCAGCTCGTCGTTGCCGAACGTGCTCGCGATCGGGGCCGTCCGCCACAGAAGGACGACGCGGCCGGCGTCGGGGTAGTCGAGAGGCTTGAGGAGGATGCCGTGCACGACGCTGAAGACCGCGGCGCTCGCGCCGATGCCCAGGGCGAGGGTGCCGGCGGCGATCGCGGCGAATGCGGGCTGACGGCGCAGCGCGCGGGCGCTCTCGCGCAGCTCGCGGGCGAGGACGTCGAAGACGTGCAGCGGGCGCGTTTCGCGGCAGTCTTCCTGGATCTGCGCGACGCCGCCGAGCGCGAGACGGGCGCGCCGCAGGGCTTCGCCGCGGGGGAGGCCCTCGTCCTCCTGGAGGCGATCGGCCTCGAGCGCGACGTGCTCCGCGAGCTCGGCCGCGAGGTCGTGCTCGTAGTCCGCTCCGCGAATGGCTCGGAGACGTCGCAGGAGCGAGCCCGGCTTCCACATGGTCTAAGCGCGGTCCAGCACGAGCGCGACGGCGTTCGTAAAACGCCGCCACGCGCGCCGCTCGCGGTCGAGGCGCGTCCGGCCGCCCGCGGTCAACTCGTAGAACTTGGCCTTCCGGTTGCGCGCGGAGACGCCCCAGGTCGCCGCGATCCAGCCGCGGCGCTCGAGGCGATGCAGGGCGGGGTAGAGCGAACCCTGCGGTACCCGCACGACGGCGCGCGAGACCTGCTGCAGCCGCTCCGAGATCGCCCAGCCGTGGAGCGGCTCGCTGGCGAGCGCGCGGAGGATCAGGAGATCCAGCGTTCCCTGCGGCAGGTCGATGCGAGCGGCCATGTGATTGCGCCCTTCCCTTTGTGCTTCTACAACAGCGACCCTAGACCGCGATTGTGTAGAAGCGCAAGGGGAAAAGCATTGGATTGCCTGGAAGATTTCAACCTCCACCCTCTCCCCGCGTGCGGGGTCCGGGTGAGGGGGAGCTCCGGGTGGCGCGCTTCTTGTAATGGCAGTTTCACTGGGTGGGGTCCGGCTCGCAGGAAGCAAGACAGGAGAGATCAACGATGAGCACGTATCGAGGCACCTCGGCGCCCGAAGATCGAGAAGTTCGGCCGGTTCCGACACAGGCGGGCGAGTCGCTGGCCTCGGGAGTTTCCTGGGCTGCCGTCTTCGCGGGGGCCGTCGTCACGGCCGCGATCGGCCTGACGTTGATGGCGTTGGGCGCGGGGATGGGCCTCTCCTCCATCTCCATGTGGCCGAGCGGGGCGACGGTGTCGCGCGCCGCGCCGGTGGGCGCCGTCGTCTGGATCATCTTCGTGCAGCT
>DATBBK010000280.1:0-3951 GCA_036271035.1 Thermoanaerobaculia bacterium
ACGACACCCTCGGAGATGCCCCCCGCGTTGAGCGCGACGAACGGCTTCGACGCACGCGGGGACGCGTCGTGGAGCGCGCGCGCGACCATTCCCTTGCCGGTGCCGTTCTCTCCGGTGATGAGCACGTTGGCGTCCGAGGGACCGACGCGCGCGATGACGTCGAGGACGGGGCGCATCGCCGGAGACTCCGCGATCATCGCGGGCGCCGCCTCGCGCCGGAGCAGCCGATTCTCGGCCTCGAGGCGGCGGCCCTGCTTGAGCGCCCGCCCCAGCGCGATCTGGGTCCGCAGCGTCGTGAGCAGGCGCGCGTTGTCCCAGGGCTTCTGGACGAAGTCGCGCGCGCCGCGCCGCATCGCCTCGACGGCGAGCTCCACGGTGCCCCAGGCGGTCATGACGACGACGGGGAGGTCGGCGTCGAGCTCGCGGATCCGCGCGAGCAGGTCGAGTCCCTCGTCGCCCGACGTCGTGTCGCGCGTGTAGTTGAGGTCCATCAGAACGGCGTCGAAGTCGCGCGCCTCGAGGGCGGACAGCACCGCGGCGGGCGAGGCCGCGCTCTCGCACTGCAGCCCGTCGCCCTTGAGCGCGAGACGCAGCGCCTCCAGGACGTCGCGCTGGTCGTCGGCGACGAGGACGCGGGCGGGCTTCATGGAGAGGCAGGGAGGGGAGTCGAGCTCACCTGGGCTTGAAGTCCAGCGCCGCCGAGTTCATGCAGTAGCGCAGGCCCGTCGGCTCCGGCCCGTCGTCGAAGACGTGGCCGAGATGCGACCCGCACCGCTTGCAGAGCACCTCCGAGCGCGACATGAAGAAGCTGCGGTCCTCGTGCGTCGTCACGCTCTTGTCGGAGCACGGCGTCCAGAAGCTCGGCCATCCGGTCCCGGAGTCGAACTTCGTCTTGGACTCGAAGAGGGGATTCGCGCAGGCGGCGCAGACGTAGTCGCCGAGGGCGTGCTGGTCCCAGTACTTTCCGGTGAACGCGCGCTCCGTCCCCTTCTCGCGCAGGATGCGGTACTGCTCCGGCGTGAGCGACGCGCGCCACTCGGCGTCGGTCTTCGATACGGAATTCGCAGGCTCGGCCTTCGAGATCGTCGCGGCCGAATCGGTCTTGTTCTCGGCCATGGCCGGAATCTACCACCGCTCCCCGCGTCGCAAACGACGGGTCTCAAGATTGCATCGCCGGCGTCGGTCCGGGTCGACGCGGGCGATGCACGGTCATCCGCCTAGTCGCCCCTCAGCGCGCGCATCGGGTCCACCCGGCTCGCGCGCCGCGCCGGAAGGTCGGTCGCCGCGAGCGCCACGGCCGCCAGGATCCCCGGCACGAGCAGGAACGTGACCGGGTCCCGCGGGCTGACGCCGTAGAGGAGCGAGCCCATGAGGCGCGTCAGGAGCAGCGCACCGGCGATTCCGATGCCGACGCCGAGCGCGGCCATGCGGGCGCCCTCGCCGAGCAGCATGCGCCGGACGTCGGCCGGCCGGGCGCCCAACGCCATCCGAATGCCGATCTCCTGCGTGCGCTGCGAGACGCCGTACGCGATCACGCCGGAGATTCCCACGGCGGAGAGCAGCAGCGCCGCCGCCGCGAACAGCCCGAGCAGTCGCATCGCGAACGTGCGCTGCGCGAGCGTCTTCGCCACCGCCGCGTCCAGCGGACGGACGCCGTACACCGGCAGCTCTGGGTCGATCGAGTGCACCTCGCGCTCGAGCGCCGCGGCGAGCGCTCCCGGCCCGAGGCGCGTCCGCACGACCATGGTCCAGTCCAGATTCGCGGCCTGCTCGAGCGGCCGGTAGAGGGTCGGGCGTTCCTCGAGGTCGAGGGCGGTGCTCTTCACGTCGCCGACGACGCCGACGATCTCCATCCAGGGCCCGCGGCCGCCGCGGCGGCGCTGCGTCTGCGGGTCGCCGCGGCCGACCGCGATTCGGCGGCCGATGGGGTTCTCTCCCGGGAAGAAGCGTTTCGCGAGCGCCTGGTTGACGATCGCCACCGGCGCCGCGCCCTCGAGGTCGTGCTCGTCGAACGCGCGGCCGCTCTTGACGGGAACGCCCATGGTCGCGAAGAAGCCCGCGGAGACCGACGAGAGCTCGGCCCCTCCCACGCCTCCCTTCTCGGGGTCGCGGCCGTCGATCGTGAAGGCGCCGACGTTCGCCGGCGCCGTGAACGGAACGCGCGTCGCGCCGTCGGCGGCCTCGACGCCCGGGATCCGCCGCACGCGTTCGAGGATGGTGCGGAAGAGCTGCGCCTCCGCCGCGTTCTGGAAGTAGCGTCCGTTCTCGGGGATGTTCGGCTGGGGCAGCCAGACGCTGGCCGCGACGAGGTTCTCGGAACGGAACCCGGCGTCGACGCGGCTGAGGCGGACGAGCGTCCGCACGAGCAGCACCGCTCCGGTCAGGAGCACGAGAGCGAGCGCGAACTCCGCGACGACGAGGACGGAACGCAGGCGCCCGCCACGCCCGGCCGACGAGCCGCGCGCGCTGTCCTTGAGGCCGGCCGTCATCTCGGAGCCGGCGGTCTGGAGAGCGGGCGCGAGTCCGAAGAGGATCCCGGTGAGGACGGTCGCGCCCAGCGTGAAGAGGAGCACGGACGCGTCGATGCGGATCTCTCCGAGCCGTGGGAGGTTCGCCGGAGCGAGGCGCACCAGCGCCTCGACGCCCCACGCCGCCAGCGCGAGGCCGGCGACGCCGCCCGCGAGCGACAGCGCGAGGCTCTCGGTGAGCAGCTGTCGGACGAGCCGCGCGCGTCCGGCGCCGAGCGCCTGGCGGACCGCGATCTCGCGGCGCCGCGCCGACGCCCGCGCGAGGAGCAGGTTCGCCACGTTCGCGCACGCGATCAGGAGGACGAAGCCGACCGCGCCGAGAAGCACCACCAGCGCCGGTCTCGTGGCGCCCACGACGTCCTGCTGCAGCGGAACGACGCGCGGCGCCCAGCCGTCGCCCGCGCGGTAGTCGTTCGGATACTCCTTGCGGAGCTGCGCCGCGAGGGCGTCCATGCGTCGCTGCGCCTCGGAGACGGTGACTCCCGGCTTCAGCCTCGCGATCGCGCCGCGGAAGATGTACGCCGGACGCGGGAACGGGCTCGGGAACGGGCTCGCGCTCCAGCCGGCCGGGGCCCAGAATTCGACGTCGGTCTGCAGCGACTGACCGGGGTGGCGGAAACCTGCCGGCGCGACGCCGACGATCGTGTAGAGATCGTCGTCGAGCCGGAAGGTTCTGCCGATCACGTTCGGGTCGGCGGCGTAGTGGCGGCGCCACCAGCCGTCGCTGATGACGGCGATCTCGGCGATTCCGGGGCGGTAGTCCGGCTTCTCGAAGAACCGTCCGACCTGGGGCCTCACGCCGAGCAGGTCGAAGTAGTTCACGTCGACGAGGAGGACCTCGGCCCGCTCAGGGTGATCGAGCCCGGTGATGTTCGCGTTGATCGGAAACAGGCCGCTCATCGCCGAGAACGCGCCGGAGCGGTCGCGATAGTCGTAGAGCTCGGGCGGCGACATGCCGGCGTCGCTCAGACCCTGGCCCTTCAGGTCCGCCGTCACGCGAACGAGCTGGTCGGGCCTCTCGAAGGGGAGCGGCTTGAGGAGGACCGCGTCGACGACGGAGAAGATCGCGGTGTTGGCGCCGATGCCGAGCGCCAGCGTCGCGACCGCGACCGCCGCGAAGCCGGGGCTGCGGGCCAGCATCCGAAGCGCGTAGCGCAGGTCCTGTCCGATCGCGTTCATGGCGTCTCCTTTCCTAGTCGCGGTGGAGGGATTCCAAGGGATCGAGGCGCGCTGCGCGGCGAGCGGGAAGGTCGGTCGCGGCGAGCGCGACGGCGGCGAGGATCGCGGGCACGAGGAGGAACGTGACCGGGTCGCGCGGGCCGACGCCGTAGAGAACGGAGCCCATCAGCCCGGTCAGCAGGAAGGCGCCGGCGAGTCCCGTCGCGACCCCGAGAGCCGCGAGGCGCGCGCCCTCGCGGAGCAG
>DATBBK010000281.1:0-12108 GCA_036271035.1 Thermoanaerobaculia bacterium
GAGCTGGTACTCCGTGTGCCCCAACACGAAGGTGACGGTGGCGCGAGTCCCCGAGATCGCGATCCCGGGCTACGAGAGCTACCGAGTGGAGCGGACCTGCGACGCCAAGAACCGCAACGAGATGTCCGTGACGCTCGTGAATACCGCGAGGGACGAGGTCTTCGTCGGAGAGGTGCTGCACTCCGACGCGCCGCGGTCGGGTCCCTTCTCGCCGGAGCATGACTTTCCACCGCTCGAGGCCGCCCTGCGCGACGCATACGGGGTCCCGCTGTCCGTCAAGGCCGATCCGTCCGCCGCCGGCGAGCTCATCCCGCTGACGGTCTCGCTCGAGCAGGCCCAGGACGCCACGGCGAAGCTGCCCGGGTTCGTGTCCAGGGACGGCGCGACCGTGCTCCTCGGGTCGTTTCGGCCGTTCAACGAGGACCCCCGGAAGATCCGCGAGAAGCTGCTCGCCGCATCGCAGGGAGTCCGCACCCGCAAGGGCGCCTGGTACGTCACGGCCTTCATCGACCTCCAGTGCGAGCGCTGCCGTAAGCGGATTCCGGAGGTGCGAGATTTCGCGTGGACTCACGGCGGCTCCGTGGAGATCCGGTTCCTGCCGCTCGTCAAGATGCACGACTGGGCCTTCGCCGCCGCCGAGAACGCCGCCGCGCTCGCGAACGTCTCGCCCGCACTCTACGAGCGGTACGAGCAGGCGGTCGAGCAGCGCGCCGCCTCGATGACCCGCGCCGCCGCGCGCGAGATCGCCGTCGACGTGGCCGACGCCGCGAACGCCCGGCCCGCCTTCGACGCGGAGATCTCGAGCGGACGGGGCCGCCAGCGCGTCATGCGTGACCTGGATCTCGCGCTCGCCCTCGGCCTCAACGGAACGCCCACGTTTTTCTTCCACGGCGCGCACCTCACGGGAGAGGCGCCCACGGCGGAGAAGTTCATCTCCGCGGAACTCGACGAGGCGCCGCCGAAGTCCGCGCCGAAGCCGTCCGAAGGCGCCGGCCGTTGACCACGCGCCCCGTCCGGAGCGGGACGGCCGCCGCTCTCCTACTGCTCGTCGCCGCCGCCGTTTCGTGCGGCCGCGCGTCCGAGCGCGCCGCCCCGTCCGCGCGCGCGACTCCCGCCCCGGCAGTCGCTGCCGCGGCCGCGGGCGCAGTGGATCACGTCGAGGAGTCGGACTCCGCATCGCGCACGCGCCGCCCCGCCGGGGGCCGGACGCCGCTCATCTGGCTCGGCCTCGACGGACTCGACTGGGAGCTGCTCGACCGGCTCGCCGCCGAGGGCAAGATGCCGAACTGGAAGAGGCTGACCTCCGAGGGTTACTCGTCGAAGCTCACGAGCTTCATGCCGGTGCTGTCGCCGGTCGTCTGGACGAGCATCGCGACGGGCGTCGGACCCGACGTCCACCGCGTGCTCGACTTCCAGGAGGTCGACGTCGTCACCGGCCAGAAGGTGCCGATCTCCGGCAACTCGCGCGCCGTGCCCGCGATCTGGAACGTCGCGTCCGCGCAGGGCCGCTCCGTCGGCGTCGTCGGCTGGTGGGCGACGCATCCCGCCGAGGAGGTGAAGGGCTTCTTCGTCACGGATCACGCGAGCCCGATCCTGTTCCAGGGACTTCCTCGCGCGGGCGTCGCGTATCCGACCTCGCTCTCGCCCGGCGTCGAGACGATCCTGGCTCGCGACGCGCCCGTGAGAGACGACGAGCTCACGAAATACCTCGACATTTCCGCGCCCGACATCGCGAAGATGCGGGCGAGCGGCGGCTCGCTCGACAACCCCGCGGTGGCGCTGGCCTCGATCGTCGGCGCGACGCGCGTGCAGCAGCGGATCGCGCGGGATCTCTACGATCGCAACCAGCCGGACCTCATGATCCTGTACCTCGAGGGCACCGACGGAATCGGGCACGTCTTCGCGTCGTTCGTTCCCCCCAAGATGACCTGCGTCTCCGACGAGGACTTCGCGCGCTTCCATCGCGCGGTCGACGAGTACTACGTCCTCATCGACAAGGTGCTGGGACAGTGGATGCGGCGCGCGCAGGAGGACGCCGCGACGCTGATCGTCAACTCCGACCACGGCTTCAAGTGGGGCGCGGATCGTCCCTGCGAGCGCTCGTCGCTCAACCCCGCGACGGCCGCGTTCTGGCACCGTCTCGACGGCGTCTTCGCCGCGTGGGGCGCGCGGGTGCGTCCGTCGAAGGAGAGGGGCTCGGCGTCGGTGTTCGACATGGCGCCGACGGTCGCGGCGCTGCTCGATCTGCCCGTCGACCCGCGCGAGTCCGGACATCCGATCGCCGCGGCGTTCGCGGACCTGCCGAAGACCCCGCGCAAGGACCTCTTCGGCACGGTCGCCGTGCGGCGGGTCAAGGCGGAGGCGATGTCCGCGAAGGAGGCGAGCGAGTACGCCGCGCGGCTGCGCTCGCTCGGTTACCTCGCCGGCGGCGAGCCCGAGAAGCTCGCCCCCGCGGGCGGCGACCGACCCGGCCTCACGGAGGGCGGCTGGAACAACCTGGGCCTCTACCTGCGCGAGACCCGCAAGGACCTCGCGGGCGCCGAGGCCGCCTTCGAGAAGGCGCTGTCGCTGAGGCCCGGCTACGCGTCGCCGCAGTTCAACCTCGCCGTCCTCTATCGCGAGAGGAAGGAGGATGCGCGCGCGATGGACTGGCTCTTCAAGTCGCTCGCCGCCGGACACGCGGACCCGGAGGGCACCATCCAGCGCTGGGCCGGCGAGTACGAGCAGGACGGCAAGTCCGCGCAGTCCCGCGAGGTCCTCGAGCGCGGCGCGAAGGCCTATCCCTCGAGCGAGGCCGTCGCCAGGGACCTCGGCATCGCGCGCTTCCGCGCGAAAGACTGTCCGGGCGCGCTCCAGGCGGTGTCCGCCTTCCAGGCGGCCTCCTCGGACCCCAACACGATCAACGCGGTGGCGTTGTTCGAGACGTGCCTGGGACGGCGCGACGAGGCGCTCGCCCTCTTCGATCGGTCCCTCAAGATCAACCCGAACCAGCCCGGCGTGCAGCACTCGATCGAGCTCTTGAAGAAGGTTCCGCAGTCGGGACCGCCCTCGGGCCCCTGATTCGCGGGTAATCTTCGCCAGCAAAGGGGAGCAAATGACGAACCGCCTTCGGAGGATCCTCGCCCTCGGAACCATCGTCCTTCTCGGGGCCGCGTCCGCCGCGATCGCGGGGGCGGCGGTCCGGCAGCAGGCCCAGCCGGCGCACGCGGCGGCGGCGCCCGCCTCGACGACCGAGGCGAAGCTGCCCGCGTTCCTCGAGAAGTACCTGCCGTTCAACCCGTCCTCCAAGATCACCGTCGAGAGGACGTCGGAGAGGCTGCCCGGCTTCCAGGGCTGGAAGTTCAAGCGCACCGGCAAGTACCCGAAGCTCGAGGCCGAACGGACGGTCTGGGTGTCGGACGACGGCAAGTGGTTCTTCGACGGCGACACGGTCACGAACCCGAGCCCGCAGCCGGTGAAGTCGGCGGCGGATCTCGCGTGGATCGAGCAGAAGACAGCCGGGCTCTACCGCACGCGTGCCCGCGCGCTGATGGTGCCCGAGCGCGACGCGGCCGGCCTCAAGGGCGTCGCGATCGCGGTCGAGACGGGGTACGGACCGATGCGCGTCCCGGGCTACGTGTCGCCGGACGGGTCCCGCTTCTTCAACGGGATGCTGTACGACTTCCAGGGCGATCCGCGCGAGGAGCGAAAGAAGCGGATCGACCTCTCCGCGAACCGCTTCGAGGGAAAGCCCGACGGCGCGATCACCATCGTCGAGTACGCCGACATGGAGTGCGGCTACTGCCGCTTCCGCGGCACGCAGATGGACGCGCTGCTGGAGGCGAATCCGGGGCTCTCCTACAAGCGCCATTACAAGTTCTTCCCGCTCTGGTTCTCGCACGTCTGGTCGATGAAGGCGGCCTCCGCGGCGGACTGCATCTTCCGCTTCGCGAAGGGACAGCAGATGTTCGCATTCAAGAAGCAGGTCTACTCGCAGCAGCCCGTCCTCACTGTCTCCTCGATCGACGAGCTCGCGATCACGTTCGCGGAGGCGGCGGGCATCCCGCGCCAGGACTTCATGTCGTGCTACCTGCGCGACGAGAGTCTCGCCGACATCCGCAAGGACCTCGACGAGGGCCAGCGCCTGGGCGTGAAGTCGACGCCGACCTATTTCATCGACGGGACCGAGATCACGTGGATCGAGGACAAGGTGATGGAGGACTTCCTGCGCACGAAGGACCCAGGCCTCAAATCGATCGACTACACCAAAAAGGACTAGGGCCGCGAACGCGGCACCGTTGTAAACCGGATGCCGTTCCCGGGGTCAGTCCTTTGTTTTTCGGAGCGACGACGCGAACGCAGTAGAGCCCGGCTCGTTCTGAGCTCCGAAAAATTGAGGGCTGACCCCATCGAATCGCGCAGGCCCGACTTGCGGAGTGCCGCGTTTCATAAGCGACTTAGTCGCCGCGGGACTCGCGGGCTCGTCCTCCGAGCCTCGTGACCGGTGCCGTGCTGGTCTCGACAAGCGACAAAGCCCCGGCGATTTTCCCCCTACGGCTCGAACGGGATCGGCACCGTCATCCACGTCCGGACCGCGACGCCGCCCTTCGAGGCCGGCGTGAACGTCCACTTCCGGACCGCCGCCACCGCCGATTCCGTCAGCCCGCCCGCCGCCTTGCGCAGGACCTCGATGTCCTGCGTCGCGCCCTTCTCCGAGACCAGCACGCGGAGGAGCACCAGGCCGCCCATCCGCGCCTTGAGCGCGAGCGGCGGATAGACGGGCTTCACCACTCCGACGAGTCGCGGCGCGACGTCGACCTCCTCGAACGGGACGAGCGTGCCCTCGCGCACGCGGGTCGCCGGCGGAGGCGGCGCGACGGCGGCCGGCGCGGGCTTCTCGGCCGCCGCCGCGGCGACGAGAATCGCCGTCGGGGCGGGCGTGGGAGGCGCCTCGGCCACGACGCGCACCGGCGGCGCCGCCGGCTGGGGAATCGCGGTCGGGGCGGCGGTCGGCGCCGGAGCGGCCGCCACCGCGACGGCCTGCGGCGCCCCGGCCGGCGCCGTCGGGTACGGCACGCGCGTGATCGGGCCGCCGGAGAGGGGAGGCGGAGGCGGCGTCGACGCCCGCTGCTTCGCCTTCATCTCGGTCTCGAGCTTCTGCACCTCGAGCGCGAGCCGCCGCGAGACCTCGTCGCGGAACTGCGTCTCCGTCATCTCGGTCGTCGCGCCCGCGGGCGTCGGCCGCAGCTCCGGGAGCAGCGTCGGCGTCGGCTTCGGCGCCACCGCGGCCGCGAGCGCGACGGCCGGCGCCCCTCCCGGCGGCCGTCGCATCACGACCCAGACGCCGCCGGCGACCGCCGCCGCGGCGATGACGCCGATCACGAGGCCCGTCTTCCCGCGGCCGGTTCCCCCCTCGACGCGGAGTGCCGGCGCCGTGACGGTCCGCGACGGCGCCGGCATCAGCGCGGGGTCGGTGCGAGGCGGCGGCGACGGGCGCTCCGAGGCGCGCGGAGGCGGCGCGATGCCCGGCTTGGAGCCGTCGAGCCCAGCCTCCCGCGCGCGGGCGCGCGTCTCGCGTTCGATCTCCTCGCGGAAGAGGTCGTTCAGGAAGTAAGCGAGGTTGAACGTGGACGGCGAATACGGGCCCGAGAACAGCAGCTTGCCGAGCTCGCGCCGGAGATCGCCGCTCGACTTGTAGCGGTCCGCCGCCGGCGCGAGCGTCATGCGCAGCACCGCCTGGATCTCCGGCAGCACCGGCGGCGCGGGCACGGTGCCCGCTCCCTTCAGCGCGGCAAGCGCGTCGGGCGGAGGTGCGTCGCCCGTGAGGAGCGCCCAGAGCAGGGCGCCGACCGAAAAGACGTCGGAGCTCTGGCCGACGGCGCGGCTCTCCCGCTCCTCGGGCGCGAGATACGGGCCGACCTCGGCGGCGAGCCGCGGCTCCGCGATCGCCGGCAGGACGCCATCGGCGAGGCCGAATCCCGACACGCGGATCTCGCCGTCGTCCGAGATCACGACGAGCGGCGGGCAGAGCAGCCCGTGCAGCGTCCGATCGCCGTCGACCATCGTGTTGTAGGCGTGGTCAAGCGCGGTCGCGATCTTCTCGGCGATGAGCAGCGCGTGCTCGACCGGGAGCCGCCGGTTGAGGGAGCGGCACTTCGCGAGCAGGACGTCGAGCGTGCGGCCGCTCGGCTCGTTCCAGGCGATGTACGGCGTGCCGTCGACGGAGTCCATGTCGACGCCGCGCGCGACGGCCGGGTTCTTCAGGAAGCCGTGGACTTCGCCGTTCTGCTCGATGGCGTCGAGCAGCGTGTCGTTCGGGAGCTCGGGCGTCTCGAGGATCCGAAGCCGCGTGAACCCGCGATCCCCCTCAGCGCGCAGCGCGCGGTAGACGCGCCCGAGCGCGTCCTCCCCGAGGACGGCCGTAAGCAGGTAGTTCCCGAACCGCCGGGGCAGGGTCTCCGTGTCCATTTTTTTCGCTCGGAAGGGGCGTTTGAGATTGTGCGCGCCCCGACGCCGGGGGTCAAGGACGGCGCCCGCGAGCCCTCGGGAGAAAGGTCAGGGAGAGGGCGGCGCCTCGTGCGCACCGTTGCCGTTCAGCGATCCGGGCGGATTCTCCGCGCCGGCGGGACCGGCCGGGGCGGCGTTGCGGCTGCGACGGGCGGCGGCGATCGCGTCCAGGTGCTCCTCGAACGTGCGCGAGAACACGTGCCCGCCCGTGTTGTCCGCGACGAAGTACAGAAACTCCGTCCGCGTCGGGCTGACGGCCGCCGTCAGGGCCTCGACCCCGGGGTTGCAGATCGGCCCCGGCGGCAGACCGTCGGTCAGGTACGTGTTGAACGGAGAGGCGTAGCCATAGTCGGAGCGGTAGAGGGTCCCGCTCCACTTGCCGTCGAGCTTCAGCGCGTAGGCGACCGTCGGGTCGGCCTGCAGCCGCATGCCGCGCCGGAGGCGGTTCCAGTAGACGCCGGCGATGACGCCCTCCTCGCTCGTCAGCCCGGACTCCTTCTGAACGATCGATGCGAGCGTGACGGCCTGGCGGATGGTCAGCGGCAGCTCGGACGCGCGCGCGCGCATGTCCGGTCCGAAGTGTTTCCGGAAGTTCGCGAGCATGCCCTCGACGATCTGCCGCGCCGACGTCGAGCGCGTCACCACGTAGGTGTCCGGGAAGAGGAAGCCCTCGAGGTCGGACGCGCCGGGCGCGATGGACAGGATGAGCTGCGCGTCGTGGAACGCCGCGCGGAACGCCTCGGGTCGGCTGATGCCGCGGCTCCAGAAGAGCTCGAACGTCTCCTCGGCCGTCAGGCCCTCCGGTACGACGATCGTGTGCTTTACGACGTCGCCGCGCGCCATGCGGGCGATGACGTCGGAGAGACCCTCGGGCTTCGTGAAGCGGTACTCGCCGGCCTGCAGCGGGGTGGCGCTGCGCGCGATGCGGTAGTACAGCTCCGCCATCCAGGCCGGCGACACGATCCCCTCCGACGCCAGGCGGCGGAAGATGTCCGACGTCGACGACCCGTAGGGGATGAAGACGGTGGTCTCCGGACGGGTCGCGGCGGCCAGAGGGCGTTCGAGGCGGCCGTAGAACCAGACCCCCGCCGCGAGCGCGAGCAGCGCGAGGAGGAGGCCGAGGCGCAGGGTCCGGCGCGGGGCGGTCATGGGGCCTTGGTCCGCCGCTCCGCCGAGGCCGCCGCGGCGCTCGCGATGAAGTCCTCGAGCAGGACCGCCGCCGCCTCGCGATCGAGCCTCTCTTTGTCGAAGCCGGCCCCCGGCGGCAGCCGGCGCCGGGCCTCGTCCGAGGTCAGGGTCTCCTCGTGGAACCGCACCTCCAGGCCGGTCCCGCCGGCGAGCTTGGACGCGAAGCTCCGGATGCGCCCGGCGATCGGGCTCTCGACGCCCTCGGGGGAGCGCGGAATGCCGACCACGAGCAGGCGGACCTCTTCCTCCCGGGCGAAGCGGGCGATCTCCGCGATCGCCGCCTCGTCGCTCGTGCGGCGCAGAGTCCGTCGGGGGGTGGCCAGGGTCTCCTCCGCGTCGGAGGTGGCCAGCCCGATGCGTCTCTCGCCGAAGTCCACGGCCAGGATCCGGGCCATCCGAAGAGAGTAACCGACCGGACCCCGTTTCGGGGCGCGAATGGGGCGTCACGCCCGAGGGGCGCGGGCCTGCAATAGGATCGGGGCGTGCGACGCCTCGCCCTCGCCGTGCTGGCCGTTGCGGTTCTCCCGGCCTTCTCGCCGGCCCCGAGCCAGGAGCAGCCGAGTCCGCCCCCGCGCGCGACCTGCACGTTCGTGAACGCGACCTACTCGGGCAAGTGCGTCGAAACCACCGAGGTGCCGGCCGGATCCTCGCCCCAGCAGGCGTGCGAGTCGATCCTGCGGTGCCTGAACGACGTCGGGTGCGTGAAGACGTACTGCCAGGCGACGACGATCCGCAGCGGCTGGCGGCTCGAGTCGGCAAAGTAGAGGGAACCGAGCGGGCGAAATTCCCTCGGGGCCGGGGGCGTTAGAATCCGCCCGCCATGAAAAATCTCGTCGTTCTCTCCGCGGTCCGGACTCCCATCGGCTCCTTCCTCGGCAAGCTCTCGTCCCTGTCGGCCAACGAGCTCGGCGCGGCGGCCATCCGCTGCGGCCTGGAGCGCGCGAAGGTGCCGGCCGACCGGGTCGAGCAGGTCATCATGGGCAACGTCCTCCAGGCGGGACAGGGCCAGGCGCCCGCCCGACAGGCGTCGATCAAGGCCGGCGTGCCGAACTCGGTCCCGTGCATCACCGTTCACAAGGTCTGCGGCTCGGGCATGCGCGCCGTGATGGATGCCGGCAACGCGATCCAGGCCGGCGAGTACGACCTCGCCGTCGCGGGCGGCATGGAGTCCATGTCGAACTCCCCGTACCTGCTCGAGAAGGCGCGGACCGGGCTCCGCATGGGCAACGGCACGCTCGTCGACTCGATGATCAAGGACGGCCTCTGGGATCCGTACGGCGACAAGCACATGGGCTCGTGCGCCGAGCTGTGCGTGTCGAAGTACTCGTTCACGCGCGAGGAGCAGGACGCGTTCAGCCTCGAGTCGTATCGCCGGGCGCAGGAGGCGTCGAAGAGCGGCGCCGCCGCCGACGAGATCATCCCGGTCGAGGTGCCGCAGAAGAAGGGAGCGCCCGTCCGGATCGACTCCGACGAGGAACCGTTCGCCGCGCCGCTCGACAAGATGCCGACGCTGAAGCCCGCGTTCGAGAAGAACGGCTCCGTCACGGCCGCCAATTCGTCGAAGATCAACGACGGCGCGGCCGCGCTCGTCGTCACGTCCGAGGAGCACGCGAAGGCGAACGGCTGGACTCCGATCGCCCGGATCGTCGCGTCCGCGGGCGTCGCGCAGGCGCCCGAGTGGTTCACGACGGCGCCCGTCGGCGCGGTGCAGAAGCTCATGAAGAAGACCGGCATGTCGGTCTCGGACGTGGACCTGTTCGAGATCAACGAGGCGTTCGCGGCCGTCGCGATGGCGGCGATCAAGGATCTCTCGCTCGACCCCGCGAAGGTCAACGTCCGCGGCGGCGCGGTTGCGATCGGACATCCGATCGGCGCCTCGGGCGCGCGAATCCTGACCACGCTCATCCACTCCCTGCGCGCCGCCCACAAGCGCCGCGGCGTGGCGGCGATCTGCATCGGCGGCGGCGAGGCGACGGCGATGATGGTCGAGACCATCTGAACCGTAAGCCGTAAGCCGAAGCCTTAAGCCGAGAAGACGGCAAAGAATGGCTTCGAGACGGCCCCCGGCTTCCGTTCCTCCCTTCGACTACGTCCTCGGCGGCGTCTCGCGGTTCCGCGCGGAGGCGCCGTGGGCGTGGCGGCTGCTGATTCGATACGCGCGGCGGCTGCCCGCCGTCCGCCGCGTCGAGGCGCCCGGCCGCGAGCCCCTCGTGGTCGACGCGGCGGGGGAGTCCCCGATCGTGCTCGTCCAGGCGGACGCCGAGTCGTATCTGACGCCGGACGCCGGGCTGCGGCTCGTGTCGGCGCTCGCCGCGCGGCCGGACCTCGCGCTGCTCGCGCCGGTCTCGAACGAGGCGCACTCGGATGCGGAGCGCTCCGCGCCGGCGTCTCCCTACGCGACGCCGTCCCAGCTCGAGGCCGAGGCGCGCCGCCGCCTCGCGGCGGCAGCGGACGCGCCGGCCGCCGACGGAGCGGTCTGCGGACCCGTGTACGCCGTGCGGCGCAGCGCGCTCGCCGGTCTGGCCGCGACGCTGGCGCTGCGCGACGCCGCGGCGGCCATCGCATCGCGCGGGCTGCCGTGCGCCGTGGACCCCGCCGCGTACGTCCACCGCTACGGCGCGATGGACGCCTCGGCGCGCGAGGACCTCGCCGAGCGGGTGCCCGACGGCGCTCGCGCGGTGCTCGACGTGGGCTGCTCGCGCGGCGCGACCGCGGCCGCGCTGCGGGGTCGCGGCGTCGCGCTCATCGTGGGCGTCGAGCCGGATCCCGAGGACGCCGAGGCGGCGGCGCTCGCGTACGACCGCGTCGTCGCCGGGCGGCTCGAGGACGTCCGCGAGGACTTCTCCGGATCGTTCGACGCGATCCTCTTCGGCGACGTGCTCGAGCATCTCGCCGACCCGTCGGACGCGCTCAGCCGCGTCCGGCCGTGGCTGTCGGCGCGCGGCGTGGTCGTCGCGTCGGTTCCGAACTCGGGCCACTGGTCCGTCGTGGACGACCTCCTCCGCGGCCGCTTCGACTACGTCCCGTACTCCGTCCTCTCGGGGACGCATGTCCGGCTCTTCACGCGCCGCACGCTCGAGGACCTCTTCGCCGCGTCCGGATTCGAGGTCGAGAGCGTCGACACGGTCGCGCTGCCGCCCCACGCGGACGACGCGCCGCGCTTCGAGCGCCTGCGCGCGTTCCCGGGAGCGTCCGAGGATCTCGCGGCGGTCGAGTTCATCGCGGTCGCGCGTTCGCGGGGCTGACCCCGCGCGCGCGGTCGGCTATCATCGCGCGCATGCTCGACAAGGTCGTCGCCTCCGCCGACGAGGCCGTGCGCGACGTCCCCGAGGGCGCCCTGCTCGTCGTCGGCGGCTTCGGGCTCTGCGGCATACCGGAGAACCTGATCGCCGCGATGGTGCGGCGCGGCGTCGGGAAGCTCACCGTCGTGTCGAACAACTGCGGCGTCGACGACTGGGGCCTCGGCCTGCTGCTCCGCAACAAGCAGATCCGGAAGATGGTCTCCTCCTACGTGGGCGAGAACGCCGAGTTCGAGCGGCAGTTCCTCTCGGGAGAGCTCGAGGTCGAGCTGGTCCCGCAGGGCACCCTCGCCGAACGCATGCGCGCGGGCGGGGCGGGGATCCCGGCCTTCTACACGCCCGCCGGGGCCGGGACTCTTGTCGCGGAGGGCAAGGAGACGCGGCAGTTCGACGGCCGCGAGTATCTCCTCGAGCGGGGCATCGTCGGGGACTTCTCGATGGTCGCCGCGTGGAAGGGCGACCGGCTCGGCAATCTCGTCTATCGGATGTCGGCGCGCAACTTCAATCCGATGGCCGTGACGGCGGGCCGGGTGTCCATCGCCGAGGTCGAGGAGCTCGTCGAGCCCGGCGAGCTCGACCCGGAGTGCGTGCACACGCCGGGGGTCTTCGTGAACCGCATCGTCGTCGCGCCGCGCGAGAAACGTATAGAGAGACGGACGGTGAGGAAAGCATGATCCGTCATTCGGTTCGTAGGTGCGGCCCTTGCGGCCGCCCGCACCTTCCGTGGGCGGGGGCAAGCCCCGCCCCTACGTCCACGAGCGCGAAGCACCTCTGATGCTCGATCGCGAAGGCATCATCCGGCGGGCGGTGAAGGAGCTGCAGGACGGTTACACCGTCAACCTCGGCATCGGCATGCCGACGCTCATCGCGAACCACATCCCGCCCGGCATGGAGGTCATCCTCCAGTCCGAGAACGGCATCCTCGGCCTCGGGCCGTACCCCACGGAGGACGAGATCGACGCGGATCTCATCAACGCCGGCAAGGAGACCGTCACGATCCGGCCCGGCGCCGCGTTCTTCTCATCGGCGGACTCCTTCGCGATGATCCGGGGCGGCCACATCGATCTCTCCATCCTCGGCGCCATGCAGGTGGACGAGGAGGGCTCCATCGCGAACTACATGATCCCGGGCAAGA
>DATBBK010000282.1:0-5637 GCA_036271035.1 Thermoanaerobaculia bacterium
CGTCTTCCCCTTCAGGTAGCGGTAGAACCAGTCGACCGCCTTGTCGCGCCCGTCGGGCTCGGAGACCGGGTTGATCAGGACGACGAGCTTCTGCCGGATCTGCTGGATCATCGGCTGGTCGGAGACCGCGAGCCGGTACGCGAGCTCCATCACCATCTCGGGGCTTCCGGTCTCCGTCGAGTGCAGGCCTGCGTTGAAGTAGTAGATCGGCCGGGCGGTCTCGATGATCTTCTCCGCAGCTTCGGGGCTGGTCGCGCGCGGATCCGCGAGCGCCGCCGTCGCGGCCTTCCATCGCTCGAGGTCGCGGATGCCGTCCTCGTCGGCGACCGCGACGAGCAGGATGTCGCGGCCCTCCTCGGATCTGCCGATCGTCTCGACGTGCACGCGCGGCGACGTCTTCGCGAGCTCGCGGAAGTAGCCGTAGACCTTCTCCGTGCGCGAGAGTTCGCCGGCCTTGCCGACGATGTGCCCGAGGTATTTCGTCGGCGACGTCACGGTCGCGGAGGCGGGGATGTAGGCGACCCAGGGATTTCCGAATTTCGGGTCGGTCGTGTCGGCTCGGATCGCCTCGACGGATCCCGGCTCCGGCGTGTCGGGAGAGGTGGTGGCCTCCGGAACACCGCCCGCGCTTCCCGCGACGACGAGAAGGAGGCCGACGAGCGCCGCTCGACGCGCGAGACCCACCATCCACCCTCCTGGACGCCTCGCGAGAGACGCGGGGCGAAACGCAAAATGAATCGGCCGACGGTGCCGCGTAATCTAGCAGGCCGTCCGCGGGGACCGGAAGGGAAAAGGCCCGCGAGATAATGCCCGCGGTGCCGAACAAGGGGAAACCGCTGGTCAGGGCGCTCGGCGTGCTGACCATCGCGCTCGGCGCGGCGCGTCCGGCTCCGGCGCTCCAGAATCCCCCGGCCCCGCCCGACCCGGTGCTCGTCGGCGCCGGCGACATCTCCGCGTGCGAGGGCGACGGCGCGATGCAGACCGCCGCCCTCCTCGACACGATCCCCGGAACCGTGTTCACGCTCGGCGACAACGTCTACCCGAGCGGAACCGCCGAGCAGTTCAAGCGGTGCTACGAACCGACGTGGGGCCGGCACAAAGCGAGGACGCGGCCGGCGCTCGGCAACCACGACTACCGCACCGACGGCGCGAGCGCGTACTTCGACTACTTCGGCGCGGCCGCGGGCGACCGGACAAAGGGCTACTACAGCTACGACCTCGGCAAGTGGCACGTCCTCGTCGTCAACAGCAACTGCTCGAAGGTCGCGGGCGGCTGCGCGGCCGGGTCGCCGCAGGAACGCTGGGTCCGGCAGGACCTGCGCGACCATCCGGCGCTCTGCACCGTCGCGATGTGGCATCACCCGCGCTTCTCGTCGGGCGAGCACGGCAACGATCCGTCGATGGGACCGATCTTCCAGGCGCTCTACGAGGGCGGCGCCGACCTCGTCCTCGCGGGACACGACCACACGTACGAGCGCTTCGCGAAGCAGGACCCGAACCAGAAGCCCGATCCCGAGCGGGGCATCCGCGAGTTCGTCGTCGGCGTCGGCGGCAAGAGCTTCTACGAGTTCCCGAAGGTGCAGCCCAACAGCGAGGTCCGGAACGACAAGAACTTCGGAGTCCTCAAGCTCACGCTGCACCCGGCCGGCTACGACTGGGAGTTCGTGGGCGTGCCCGGCAGCACGTTCTCCGACAAGGGCAGCGACACGTGCCACTGATCGATCAATGTGGCGGTCGTCCACGACCGCCATATTGTCGTCCCGAGCGAAGCGAGGGATCCCTTTCGACCCCGGAGAACGTCACGGCCGCTGTCGTCCGAAGCGCGGACATATTAGCGATCGCTAATATGTTTGTCGGCGAGCGATACCGTTCCTCCCGCTAGAATCCGACGCCGTGGCGAAGCGCTGGCTCGAGCTCCCCCTCTTCGCCGTCCCGCTCTCCTGGATCTTCTGGGCGTCGTGCGTCCTCATCGTGATCGCATGGGCCCCGATCATGGCGGCGTACCGCCTGTTCACGTTCCGCTCCGATCCCGCGCGCCGGCGCAGCGGCCGCCTGCACCTCGACCAGGCGAGCCTCGCCGTGAGGGTGAACCCGTTCTGGGACTTCCGCGTCGCCGGCGACGCCGGCCTCGACGCGTCCCGCGCCTGCGTCTTCGTGTCCAACCATCGGTCCAACGCGGACCCGTTCCTCCTGTCGCTGCTGCCGTGGGACATGAAGTTCGTCTCGAAGACCTCGATCTTCCGGATTCCGCTGCTCGGCTGGGAGATGCGCACGGCGGGACACATCCCGATCACGCGCGGCGATGCGAACAGCCGCTCCGCCGCGCTGGCGGCGATGCGCGAGACGCTGCTCGCCGGAGCCTCCATCCTCCTCTTCCCCGAGGGCACGCGCAGCGAGGATGGCTCGCTCGGTCCGTTCCGCGAGGGAGGGTTCCGACTCGCCATCGAGCTCGGCGTGCCGATCGTGCCGCTCGCGGTGAGGGGCACGGAGCGCGCGCTGCCGAAACACTCGCTCACACTGCGGCCGACGTCGGCAAGCGTCACGGTCCTGCCGCCGATCGCGACCGCGGGCCTGACGGCCGCCGATGCGCCGGCGCTCGCGGAGCGGGCGCGCGCGGCGATCGCCGGAACGCTCGGGGGCGCCTTTGACGCGCGGGGCGGCGAGGGATAGCTTCGACTCCATGCGACTCCTCGCGGCCGTCCTCGCCCTTCCGCTCTCCGCGGTTCTCGCGGGCGCCGCGAGCGCCGGCGGTCCCCCGCCGACCCCGAATCCGTCGCCGTCTTCGGGTCGCCGCCTCGACCCGGGCAACTGGGGAGGCGTGCACGTCGGCCTGGAGGTCACCGCGAGCGGCGCGCGGCTCGAGTTCGACTGCGCGCACGGCACCATCGACGGACCGATCGTCCTCGACGCGGACGGAAGCTTCGAGGCGCGCGGCACCCAGACCCGCGAGGGACCGGGGCCGACGCGCCAGGGACAGGACGACTCGGCGCCGGGGACCTATTCGGGCAGCGTGAAGGGCGACCAGCTCACGCTGCGCGTCACCGCGGGCGGCCAGGACGCGGGCACGTTCACCCTGACGCGCGGCCGGGTTCCCCGCCTCTTCAAGTGCGCGTGATCGACTGAGCGGAGAGGCGCGGCCGTCTTCGTACGATAATCGCGCGCGCGTGCTCCCTCTCACGGTTCCGCTCGTCGCCGAGGCGCGCCGCGCGCTCGAGGGACGCGTCCGGTGGACGCCGCTCGAGCCGTCGCATCGGCTGTCCGAGATCGCCGGCGCTCCCGTGTCGCTCAAGCTCGAGAACCTGCAGCTCACCGGTTCGTTCAAGATCCGCGGGGCGTTCTTCAAGCTGCTGCGCCTGTCGACCGCCGACCGCGAGCGCGGCGTCGTCACGTGCTCGGCCGGCAATCACGGCAAGGCGGTTGCCTACGTCGCGCGCGAGCTCGGAATCCGCGCGACGATCTGGGTGCCGCGCTCCGTGGACGAGTCGAAGTACCGCGGCATGCTCGCGCTCGGCGCCGACGTCGTCCGCTCCGAGTTGGACGGGTTCGACGAGACGGAGCAGCTCGCACGCCGCGAGGCCGAGCGGTCGGGCCGTCTCTACGTCTCGGCGTACGACGACACGGAGATCCTCGCCGCCAACGGAGGCGCCCTCGCCGCGGAGGTCCTCGAGGACGCGCCCGACGCGCGGATCTTCCTGGTCCCCGTCGGCGGCGCGGGCCTCGCGGGAGGATTCGCGTTCCTCGCGAAGGACTCGCTTCTGGACGCGCGCGTCGTGGGCTGTCAGCTCGCCGCCTCTCCCGCCCTGCCGCTCTCGCTCGAGCGCGGCGAGGCGGTCACGAAGCTCCCGTCCGTCGCCACGACGGCGGGAGGACTCGAGGGCGGCATCGGACGCACCGGCTTCGAGGTCCTGAGAACGCGTGTCGACGGCGTCGCGCTTTTGACCGAGGACGAGGTCTTCGAGGGCGTCCGCTTCATGCTCGACGCGCACCAGTACCTGATCGAGCCGTCGTCGGCCGTCACGGTCTCCGCGATCCTCACCGGCAAGGCCGGCGCGCTCGCCGCTCCCGCCGTCGCCGTGATCTCGGGACGCAACGTCGCGCTGCCGACCGTGCGGCGCATTCTGGCCGCATGAGAGTCGTCGGCGAGGCGCAGATCCGCTCGGCGATCGGGGCGGCCGAGGCGGTCGATGCGATGCGCGAGGCGGTCATCGCCTACTCGCGCGGTGAGCTCGAGACGCCGATGCCGATGCACGTCGACCTCTCCGCGGGCGGCGGCGGCGAGGTTCACATCAAGTCGAGCTATCGGCGCGGGGCCTCGCGCTGGGCCCTCAAGGTGGCCGGCACGTACGCGACGCGCCCCTACGGCTCGATCGTGCTGGTCTCGGCCGAGGACGGCGCGACGCTCGCCTACTTCGACGACGGCGGGTACCTCACCGACCTTCGCACGGCCGCGGTCGCGGCGATGACCGCCCGCGAGCTGGGGCGCGCGGACGAGGCGCTCGCGATCCTCGGCACGGGAGTCCAGGCGCGCCTGCAGGCGACGCTCCACGCCGGAGTCCTCCCCCTGCGCGAGGTCCGGATCTGGGGACGCGACCGCGCGAAGGCCGAGCGCTGCGCGCGAGACGTCGCGGCGTCCCTCCCGGGAGTCGCGGCGTCGGCCGTGCACTCGCCGGCCGAGGCGGCCGCGGCCGCGAGGCTGATCGTGACCGCGACGGCCTCGCGCGCTCCCCTGCTCGCCGCCGCCGACCTGCGCCCCGGAACCCACGTCTCGGCCGTCGGCTCCGACACGCCGGGCAAGCAGGAGCTCGATCCCGAGATCCTGCGTCGTGCGGCGCTGCTGCTCGTCGACTCGAAGGCGCAGTGCGAGCGGCTCGGCGAGCTGCAGCACGCGCGATCCGAGGCCGGACGCGCGATCGAGCTCGGCGCGTTCTGCGAGCGGCCCACGCCGTACGACCGCGCGGGAATCACGGTCGCGGACTTCACGGGCCTCGGCGCCGAGGACCTCTACATCGCCGAGGCGTGCCTGGCGAGGATCTCAGCGTGACGCGCGCCGTTCGGGAGAGTCTCGCCGCGAAGGGCGTAGGCCGGCGCGACGGCTTCCGCTGGCGCGGACACGAGGTCACGCGCATCGAGGGCTTCTCCGACGCCGTGTTCGCGTTCGCCGTCACGCTCCTGGTCGTCTCGCTCGAGGTGCCGAAGACCTTCGCCGAGCTCATGGGCGTGATGCGCGGATTCCTGCCGTTCGCGGTCTGCTTCGGGCTGCTCATGATGGTCTGGCGGGAGCACTACGTCTTCTTCCGGCGCTACGCTCTGCAGGACAACGTCGTGCTCTGGGTGAACGCCGCGCTGCTCTTCGTCGTGCTCTTCTACGTCTATCCGCTCAAGTTCGTGTTCACCCTGGCGCTCTCGCCGCTGCTCGGAGGGACGGCCGGCGCGGAGCGGATGATCGAGACCACCGAGGTGCCGCGGCTGTTCGTCATCTACGGGATCGGCCTGATTGCCATCTACACGCTCATGGCCGCGCTGTACTTCCACGCGCTGCGGAAGCGCCGGGTGCTCGAGCTGTCCCCGGTCGAGGAGTTCGACACGAGGGCCTCGATCGTGGCGACGCTGCTCGGCGCCGCGGTGGGCGCCGTCTCG